>NZ_CP012184.1:3969450-4280862 GCF_001420995.1 Pseudonocardia sp. EC080619-01
AGCGCGCCCTCGGCGCCCCGCAGCGCGGCGAGGTGCGGCATGTTCTTGACCCGGAGCCGCTCGTCGGCGATCGCCAGCCGCACGCGCAGCTGGTTCTCGGCGAGCTGCGCGGTCGCGGTGACGAGCTGGACCAGGGCCGGGTGCACCGTGTGCAGGGGCCCGGAGATGTCGACGGCGCCGATGGTGTCGCCGGTGTCGGGGTCGTGCACGGGCGCGGCCACGCACGTCCAGTCGTGGTAGGTCCGGACGAGGTGCTCGGCGGAGTGGATGCGGACCGGCTCGTCGAGGGCGAGCGCCGTGCCCATCGCGTTGGTGCCGATCGCGTCCTCGGTCCAGCGGGTGCCCTCGCAGAGCCCGACGTCGTCGGCGGAGTGCAGCAGCCCGTGCGCACCGTCCCGCCACAGCACGTGGCCGTCGGCGTCGGTCACCAGCATGAGGTGCATCGCCTCGTCGGCGATGCTCACCAGCGTGGTGCGCAGCAACGGCATCACCGAGTGCAGCGGATGATGCTCCCGGACGTCGCGCAGCTCGTCGGCGCGGTACACGAGCGGTGGCAGCCTGCTCTCCGGATCGACGCGGGCGGCGAGGCTGCGCTGCCAGGAGTCCGACACGACCGGTCGAGGGCTGCCGGTCGCGCCACCGGTGCCGAGGCCGTCGTCGTAGATGCGGCGCAGCCGGTTCGCGTCCGCGACGAGCTCCTCGGGCGACGCGCCGTTGTCCGCATCGAGCATCTCGCCTCCCGTTCCGGCCGGGGACGCGCAGGGCGTCCTCGTCATGCACGGTCTCCCGCAGCGTTGCGGGTCCGCCACCCACGGTTCTCGGACCGGGATCGCGAGCATACCTGCTGATCGCCGGTTGCCCCATCGCCCGGCGACGGCCCCGGGCCGCCCTCCGTGCGCAACGTGCGGGCAACGTAACCCTCCCTACGGTTGCCCGCGACCGCCACGGAGGCGGTCCGCGACGACGCACCCGGAGGACAGCGATGACGCTCGAAGCCGTTCGAGAGGCCACCGATCTGCCGGTCCGCGGGGGCGAGGGTGCCGACACGATCCGCCGGGCGGCGCGCGTACTGGTCGTCGACTCGGAGCCGGTGGTCCGGCACGGCCTGCGGGCCCTGCTCACCGCCGAGCCGGATCTCGCACCGGCCGGGGAGGCCGCCTCCCCGCGTGACGCGCTGATGGCCGCCGAGCGGACCCGCCCGGACGCGATCATCGTCGACATCGAGTTCGGCCGGGACGAGCGCCCGGGCCTCGACCTCGTGCGCGCCCTGCTCGAGCGCTGTCGCGGGGTGCGGATCCTGGTGCTGACCGGGTGCCGGGACCGCGAGTCGATGATGCGGACCGTGCGCCTGGGTGTGCACGGCTACCTGCGCAAGGGCGCCGACACCCCGGAGATCGTCCGCGCGCTGCGCTCGGTGCTGCGCGGTGAGGGCGTCTTCGACCCGGGCACCACCAGTGCCGGTCCGCTGCAGGTGCTGCGCGAGCCGGCCCCCGCGGCACCGGCCGCCGGCGCGGACCTGTGCAAGACCTCGCTGCTGACCGACCGGGAGAACCAGGTGCTGCGGCTGCTGGCCGTCGGGCTGAGCAACCGCGAGATCGGCGGCCGGCTGCGGATCTCCGAGGCCACCGTGAAGTTCCACGTCCGGAACCTGCGCGACAAGCTCGAGGTCCGGCGCCGCACCGAGATCGTCTACACCGCCGCCCGCCAGGGCATCGTCTGAGGGACCGGCGCCGGACGAGGACCAGCCGGGCCGGGGCGCGTGGAGGATTCCCGCCCCGGCCCGCGCACCCGCGCCCCGCGCGGTGAGGTCCTCAGCGGACCGGGCCGAGCGGCATGTGCCGGTTGACGTCCTTGTAGAGCAGGTACCGGAAGCGCCCCGGGCCACCCGCGTAGCAGGCCTGCGGGCAGAAGGCCCGCAGCCACAGGAAGTCGCCCTCCTGCACCTCGACCCAGTCCTCGTTCAGCCGGTACACGGCCTTCCCCTCGAGGACGTAGAGCCCGTGCTCCATCACGTGGGTCTCCGCGAACGGGATGCAGCCGCCCGGCTCGAAGGTCACGATGTTGACGTGCATGTCGTGGCGCAGGTCCGCCGGATCGGCGAAGCGGGTCGTGCTCCAGGTCCCGCCGGTGTCGGGCATCGGCACCGGCTCGACCTCGGCGTCGCTGGTCACGAAGGCCTCGGGCGGCTCGATCCCGTCGACGTACTGGTACCGCTTCCGGATCCAGTGGAAGTGCGCGTGCTCGGCACCGTCGTGGTTCCAGGCGGTCCAGTTCCCGCCGGGCGGGAGGTAGGCGTACCCGCCGGCGCCCAGCTCGTACGCGCGGTCGCCGATCCGCAGCGTCAGCGTCCCCGCGGTCACGAACAGGACCGACTCCGCCGCCGGGTCGTCGTCCGGGCGGTCGGAGCCGCCGTGCGGCGCGACGTCCATCATGTACTGGGAGAACGTCTCGGCGAACCCGGACAGCGGGCGCGCCAGTACCCAGAGCCGCGTCCCGGTCCAGAACGGGAGCGAGCTGGTGACGATGTCCGAGTTCGTCCCCCGCGGGACGACCGCGTAGGCCTCGCGGAACATCGCCCGGTCGGTCAGCAGCTGGGTCTGCGGCGGCAGCCCGCCGGTCGGACGGTAGTAGCTCTGCTCGGTCACGAAGGCTCCTGCCTCGGTCGGGGACGGGGGTCGCGCGGGGACGCCGGAGGTCACCGTCGCACCTCGTCGGCGGGCTGTGGGGCGGGCACGCGCGGCGGGCCGGTGTCCGAGGCCCCGGCGGGCTCCGGCGCGCCGTCCTCGTGCTCGTCGTCGACCGGTGCCCGGCCGTCGAGCACCGCGCGCATCCGGTCGCGGTCCAGCATCCCTTCCCACCGCGCGACGACGAAGGTCGCGAGGCAGTTGCCGAGCAGGTTGGTGAACACCCGCATCGAGTCCATGAGGCGGTCCGCGCCCAGCAGCAGCGCGACCGCCGCGACCGGGAACGCGCCGACCGCGGCCGCCGTCGCCGACAGCGCGACGAAGGCGGAGCCGGGGACACCGGCCATGCCCTTCGAGCTGAGCATCAGGATCCCGAGGACGACGATCTGCTGACCGAGCGTCAGGTCGGCGCCCACCGCCTGGGACAGGAAGATCATCGCGAGCGACAGGTAGATCGCCGCGCCGTCGAGGTTGAACGAGTACCCCGTGGGGACGACGAGCCCGACCACCGCGCGATCGCACCCGGCGCCGGTGAGCTTGGAGATGATCCTCGGCATCACCGCCTCGGAGGAGCCGGTGCCGAGCGCCAGCATGAACTCGTCCTTGCAGTAGCGGAGGAACTTCCACGCGTTCACCCCGGTGATCAGCCAGACCACGGTCGACAGCAGCACGATGAAGACGACGGCCGAGCCGTAGGCCGCGAGGACCAGCATGCCGAACGACGTGAGCGAGCCCGCGCCGTAGTCGGCGACCGTGGCCGCCATCGCGCCGAACGCACCGAGGGGTGCCAGGTACATCACGTAGCCGACGATCTTGAAGATCACGTGCAGGGTCTGGTCGATGACGTCCATCAGCACCGGGGGCGCGCTGCTGCTGACCGCTGCGAGTGCGACCCCGAAGAGGAGCGCGAACAGGAGGACCTGGAGCAGGTTGTTGTCGGCGAACGCGCTGAAGACGCTGGTCGGGATGATGCCGAGCACGAACTCGACCCCACCGGGCAGGTGCTCGCCCTGGGTCTGCGACTCCAGTGAGCTCGCGTCGAGGGTGGCCGGATCGATGTTCATGCCGGCACCCGGCTGGACGAGATTGCCCACGACGAGGCCCAGCGTCAGCGCGGACAGCGTGGCGACGGTGAACCAGCCGAGAGCCTTCACGCCGATCGAGCCGAGCGCCCTCATGCTCCCGACCTTGGCGATCCCGGTCACGATGACCAGGAAGATCAGTGGCGCCACGACCATCTTGATCAGCTTGATGAAGCCCTCGCCGAGCGGTGCCAGGAGGCTGCCGAACCCGGGGAAGGCGAGACCGGTGGCGATCCCCAGGGCGATCCCGATCAACACCTGGACGAACAGTGAGGGGAACCGGCGCCGGCGAGGTGAGGTCATGCAACTCTCCCTTGAGTTCCGCATGGCGAAATTGCCATTTCGCAATTCGCGTTCATGGAACGGGCTGGCTCTCGCCGTGTCAAGGGCGGACGGGGCGCCGCACGTGGCCGAGCCCACTCGCCTGCCCGGAGGTCGTTCACCCGGCGGCCACCTTCTCCTCACCCGTACGGAGGACGGGACTGCTGTGATGCGGAGGAACCGGACGACACCCACCGTGACGTCGTCCGCCGACGCCCTCCCACCACGACCCCCAGGAGAACGACCGTGGCCGACTGCTGCCCCGGCGACGCCCCCGAGGCCGGCGCCCGCCGCACGCTCCCCGTCATCGACCGGCTCCGGCCCGGCCGCCAGGGCTTGACCTGCCGGTACAAGTGCGGCGACGCGTGCTCGAAGCCGGAGCCGAACATGTCGTCGAACGGGTACTTCGGTGATGTCCTGCAGACCGTGCTCGACCGCCGCGGCATGCTCCGTGCGGGTGCGGTCCTCGGCCTGACCGCCGGCACCGGCGCCGCGCTGGCCGGCACCGCCTCGGCCGGTACCCCCGCCCCCACCCCGGCGCACCCCCTCGGTGCGGCGGCCGCCCCGGCCGCGGCGCAGGCCGAGCCGCCGCGCGGGCTGCGCTACGAGACCGTCCCGCCGAACCTCGACGACACCATCCGGGTGCCGAAGGACTACGCGAGCAACGTGGTCATCCGCTGGGGCGACCCGATGTTCCCCGACGCCCCGGAGTTCGACTTCGAGAACCAGACCGCAGCGGCACAGGCCCGCCAGTTCGGCTACAACAACGACTTCTGCGGGATCCTGCCGATCGACGGCGCCGGGAAGCGCTACGTCATGTTCTCCAACCACGAGTACACGCTCGAGCCGCTGATGTTCCGCGGGTACGACGAGGACGCGCCCACCGAGGAGCAGATCCGGATCGGCATCGCCGCGCACGGCGGCGGGATCGTCGAGGTCACCCGGGACCTGAAGACCGGGGAGATGCACTACGACCGCGCGGGGAAGCTCAACCGGCGCATCACCGCCGAGACCGAGATGGTGCTCGACGGTCCGGCGGCCGGGGCCGAGGTCCTGCGGACGAAGGCCGACCCGACCGGCCGCGCCGTGCTCGGCATGATCGGCAACTGCGCGGGCGGGACGACCCCGTGGGGCACGTTCCTGTCCGGCGAGGAGAACTTCGACGGCTACTTCGCCTCCGGTCCGGTCACCGATCCGCGGCTGGAGCGCTACGGCCTGGAGGAGGGCGGCTCCGAGCGGAAGTGGGAGCGCGTCGACCCGCGCTGGGACCTGGCGAAGGAGCCGAACGAGGCGAACCGCTTCGGTTACATCGTCGAGATCGACCCGCACGACCCGTCGTCGAAGCCGGTCAAGCACACCGCGCTGGGCCGGTTCAAGCACGAGGGCGCCACCGTCGCCCTCACCGACGACGGCCGCCCCGTCGTCTACATGGGCGACGACGAGCGCTTCGACTACGTCTACAAGTTCGTGTCCGACAAGAAGATGCGCAAGGGCGACAGCCGGGCCGCGCGCGAGCACAACGCGACGCTGCTGGCGTCGGGCACGCTGTACGTCGCCGTCTTCACCGGCAACAGCCCGGCCGCGGAGATCACCGGGAACGGTGCGCTGCCCCGCGACGGGCAGTTCGACGGCGGCGGCGAGTGGAAGCCGCTCGCCTCCACGACGAAGTCCTACGTGGCCGGGATGAGCGTCGCGGACGTCTTCGTCTTCACCCGGCTCGCCGCGGACAAGGTCGGCGCGACCAAGATGGACCGTCCCGAGGACGTCGAGCCGAACCCGAGGACGGGCAAGGTCTACATCGCCTGCACCAACAACTCCGACCGCGGCAAGGCGGGCGAGGCCGGCGCGGACGAGCCGAACCCCCGCGTCGACAACCAGCACGGCCACGTCATCGAGCTGACCGAGTCCGGCGACGACCCCGCCGCGACGAAGTTCGGCTGGAACATCCTGCTGGTCTGCGGCAACCCGGACGACCCGTCGACGTACTTCGGCGGTTTCGACAAGTCCCAGGTCAGCCCGATCACCTCGCCGGACAACGTCGCGTTCGACCCCTACGGCAACCTGTGGGTCTCCACCGACTCCACACAGGCGCTGGAGATCAACGACGGGCTGTACGGCGTCGTGCTCGAGGGCCCGCAGCGCGGGTCGACGCGGCTGTTCGCCAGCGTCCCGGTGGGCTCCGAGTGCTGCGGTCCGGTCGTCACCGAGACGTTCGTGCTGGTCTCGGTGCAGCACCCGGGCGACGTCGACGACGCCTCACCGGAGGCCCCGGCGTCGCACTGGCCGGACGGTGGCCCCGCCCAGCCGCGGCCGGCGGTCGCCGCGATCCGGCACCTGCAGGACGGGCGGCCCGCCAAGATCGGGCTCTGAGGACGCCGCGGTGGGCGGGGTCCGCCCCGCCCACCGTCAGGCGCAGCGGCCGAGGTCCGGGTCGCCGGAACCCGCGCTCTTCTCGAACGAGATGTGCACGTGGTCGTAGTGGTTCGCGGTGTCGTCGCCGCGGTCCGACATCTCGGTCCACCCGGAGCCGTCGTTCATCGCCTGCTCCCAGATCACGTACTTCACGCCGAGCTCGTCGGCGTTGGCCAGGGCGCAGTCGGCGATGCGGTCGCCCTTCTCGCCGCGGACCATGAGATCCAGCGCGTGCCCGGTGGGGTGGTCGGAGGCGTTGGCGCGCTGGGCGACGCCGATCAGCTCCGGCTCGTCGTAGGCGCAGGCGAGGAACTCCGCGGCGTCGGAGACCCAGCTCTTCACCGAGCCGAGGTCGTCGGTGTCGACGTCGCAGGACCCGGTGCCGCCGAGCCGGGCCCGGTCGGCGACCTCCCGGGCGATGCGTTCGGCCTCGTCGGCCGCGGCCCGGCCGGCGTCGGCGGTCGCGTCGAGCAGGCCCGCGTCACGCACGATCTCCGCGCCGAGGACAGGCTCGGTACGCGGTGTGTCGACGGCCGCCGCGGCCGCCACCGGCTCGGCGATCCCGTCGAGGAGGTCCGCGCTCCGGCTGCCACCGTCGAGGGCGTCGTCGAGGGTTCCGGTGCTGTCGGCGGCGAGCCGCAGCTCCGCCTCGGCCGGGCCCGGGCCGAGCCCGGCCATCGGCGTGACGACGACGAGCGCGCCACTCGTGACGGCGGCCGCGGTGGCGACGTGGCGCAACCCGGGACGGATCGCGGCCTGTTCCCGCCGGTGGCGGTGTCGGGGCACGACGTTCTCCTCCGGCACGCGTCCGGGCGGGCTGCGGGGGAGCGTGGGATCGGGGGAATCCCTGCCCGTCGGGGGACCGGATCGCGTGTCCTCACCGGACGGTAGCGAAGCGTGCCGGAATGTCGGGTCCGGGGGATTCACCGGGACGACGACCGAACCCGGCCGTGCGGCGAGCGGCACGGGAGGTGCGACCGCCGTCGATGCGCGACGAATGTCCGGAACCGTCTTTACCCGACCGGACGTTCGGTGCACAGTATCCGCGGACCGGCACACCGCGGTGCCGGCGAGGGGGGAGCGCCCGCATGTCCGACCAGCACGCCGCCGGCCAGGGGGCCGGCCCGCGCACCGTCGCCGACACGACCGGATCGTCGCCGTCGCAGGTGCGCCGGGTCGCCGCGACGAGCGCGATCGGCACGACGATCGAGTGGTACGACTTCTTCATCTACGCCACGGCCGCCGCCCTGGTGTTCAACAGCCAGTTCTTCTCGACGATGTCGGCGGCCTCGGGCACGCTGGCCGCCTTCACGACCCTCGGCGTCGGGCTGGTCGCCCGGCCCGTGGGCGGCATCGTCTGGGGCCACTTCGGGGACCGGCTGGGGCGCAAGAGGATGCTGGTGGCGTCGCTGCTGCTGATGGGGTTCGCGACCGTCGGCGTCGGCCTGCTGCCCACCTACGCGCAGATCGGCGTGGCCGCGCCGGTGCTGCTGGTCGTGCTGCGCCTGCTGCAGGGACTCTCCGCGGGCGGTGAGTGGGGCGGCGCCGCGCTGATGTCGGTCGAGCACGCCCCGCCCGGCCGGCGCGGCCGCTACGGCTCGTTCCCGCAGATCGGTGTCCCGGCCGGGCTGATCCTGGCCCAGCTGGTGTTCCTCGTCGTGTCGAACGTGACCACGCCCGAGCAGTTCGCGGCGTGGGGCTGGCGGATCCCCTTCCTGCTCTCGATCCTGCTCGTCGTCGTCGGGCTGGTGATCCGTCTGCGGGTCGAGGAGAGCCCGGTGTTCGCGATGCTGCGCGAGAACCGGTCCCGCAGCCGCGCGCCGATCCTGGAGGTGTTCGCGCAGCGTCCGCGGGAGCTGGTCCTGGCCTCGGTCAGCTTCATCGCCAACAACGCGATCGGCTACATCTTCCTGGCGTACCTGCTGTCCTACGGGACCCAGGTGCTCGAGGTCCCGCGCAACACCATGATCGTCGTCGTGATCATCGGCTCGCTGAGCTGGCTGGTCAGCATCGTGGCCGGAGCGATCTGGTCGGACCGGGTGGGCCGCAAGCGGGCCTACCTTGTCGGCTCGGTGATGCTGGTGGTCTGGCCGGTGCCGTTCTTCCTGCTGCTGGACACGACCTCGTTCGCGGCGATGGTCCTGGCGGTGGTCGTGCTGACGGCCGGTCTCGGCCTGTCCTACGGCCCGCAGTCGGCGCTGTTCGCCGAGATGTTCGAGGCCCGCTACCGCTACAGCGGCGCGTCGTTCTCCTACGCCGTCGGCGCGGTCCTCGGCGGCGGGTTCGCCCCGCTGATCGCCACCGCGCTGCAGCAGGGCTACGGGTCGTCGACGCCGGTGGCGGTCTACATGGTCGTCGTCGCGGTGATCTCGCTGGTGGCGATCGTCCTCATCCGCGAGACGCACCGGCCGGGGGCGCCGGCGCAGCTGTCCTGACGACCGGCGGCGGCCGGGTGTCACGCCGCCCGGCCGCCGGGGTGATCAGGGGGAGCGGTGCCGGCCGTCGGCCAGGCCGGCGGCGTTGAACTCCCGGGCCCGGCGGCGCCCCGCGACGGTCCCGGCTGCCGGGGCGTCGTCGGTGCCGTTCATCGAACGGGCCTGCTCGGCGAGCTCGCGGGTGACGCACGGCCAGGTCGCGCTGATTCCGCTCGCGTCCCGGCACTCCCGGCAGTAACCCTGGTCGTCGGGGGTGTGCTCCGACAGGGTCCGCTCGAGCAGATCGGGCATCTCGGACAGGATGTTCGCGAGTGCCAAGACTCACCTCCAGGTCGATTGCCGGGGACAGTAGTAGTCGTGGATCACCCGCGCGGCCCAGGGGCGCGGGCTCCGTACGGACCGTCCGAGCCGGAGTTCGGGGGCCTCCCGGGCCTCGGGAAATCCACTGTGGAGGTCGGGTTCCCGCTGCGCACGGGAAGGTGTGTGGCTGTCGCTCGGCCGGGTGGACGGAGGTGTGCCGGACCGGCTCCCGACGGCCGTGACCGTCGGACGCATCACGAACCGCCGGACATCGCTCGGTGAGCCGTACCGGTGATCGGCGGCCGGTGGCAGTGGCACGACGACACACCCTTCCCGTGCGCCGGGCGTAGCCGATCGATCACTCCGGCGGGCGGGCGATCGGTGTCCCGCGCCAGGCCGGGCCGGGCCTGGTGCTCGCCGGTCGGGGAGTGCGCTCTCGCGGGTTCTCCGCAGACCGCCGCCGACGCCTTCGCTGGTCAGGGGTTTGCTATCGCGAACGATTACTAGCGGATCGAACATGCGTTCGGATACTGTCTGGCTCATGACCGCGGTCCAGGAACCTCCACGCACCAGCCTCCCGGTCGGGGATCCGGGGTTCCCTCAGGTCGATCTGGCGCTAGTGCAGCTGGCGGTGGAGCAGGCCGCGCACGACGACCTGTCCGGTGTGTCCGAGGCGGAGTTGATCGATCAGATCCAGCAGCTCGAATCCGTGCAGCACTCCCTGGCCGCGCTCCAGGCGACCCGGGTGCGGGCGTTCGCCCGGCTCCATGTGGAGAACGGCATCGCGGCCGGGCGGACGGATCCGGATCGGTTGCAGCGCGGAGTGGTGGCCCAGGTCGGGTTGGCCTGCCGGGTCTCGCCGACCGAGGCGCGCCGACGGGTGAGCACGGCCCGTGACCTGCACGACGGTCTCGATCATGTCCGTGGGCTGTTCGGGGCCGGTGAGTTGAGCGCGGCGAAGGTGGCGGTGGTGGTGGCCGCGTGTTCGGGTCTGGACCGTGCTGAACGTGCCGCGGTGGATGTTCGTCTGGCTGCGCACGATCTGACCCGGCTCGGTCTGGGCCGGTTGCGGTATCTCGCACGCCGGTTCGCCGCCGAGGTCGCACCGGAGAAGTTCCTCGCCCGCGTGGAGTCCGCACGGGCGGAACGGCGCGTGACCCTGCGTCCGGCGCCGGATGCGATGACCTTCCTGACCGCGTATCTCCCGGTCGAACAGGGCGTGGCCTGCCTCGCCGCTCTGAACAAGGCGTTCACCGAGGTGTCGGTGGACCCGGCACCGTCGACCCGGACTCGTGGTCAGGTCATGGCCGACGCCCTGGTCGAGCGCCTCACCGGACAGGCGATGGCGACCGATGTGGGTGTCGAGGTCCAGGTCGTGGTGCCGATCGAGGCGCTGCTCGACCCGGACTCGCCGCTCCCGGCGGAGATCCCCGGCCACGGCCCGGTCCCGGTCGACCTCCTGGCCACGGGCGAGGGGCGGAAGACCCTGCGCCGCCTGGTCACCTCCGACGGTGTCGTGATCGGTGGTGACTCGCGGCAGCGCACCTTCACCGGGCTGCTGGCGCGCCTGGTGCGGGCGCGGGCGGGGAACCGGTGCACCGAGCCGTACTGCGATGCCCCGGTGCGCCATATCGACCATGTCCACCGTGATGCCGAGGGAGGGGCGACCGAGCTCGACAACGGGCGCGGGGTGTGCGAGTTCCACAACCACGTCCGCGAGCAGGCCGGGTGGCGCGTCGCCCGCGGGCCGGACGGCAGGGTGCGGACCACGACCCCGACCGGGCACACCTACCGGGCGCCCGGATGACCGACCGTGGCCCGGCCGGTCATCGGGCGCCCTCAGGCGTCCGGGACCTCGCGTTCGATCTCCGCCAGCCACAGGGCGGCCGACATGTCCGACGGCGCCCGCCAGTCCCCGCGTGGCGACAGCGCACCCCCCGCGGAGACCTTCGGCCCGTTGGGCAGGGCGGACCGCTTGAACTGGGCGAACGCGAAGAACCGCTTCGCGAAGACCTGCAGCCAGCACCGGATCTCGGCGGCGTCGTAGGCGGGGCGCTCGTCGTCCGGGAAGCCGGGCGGCCACTCCCCGGCCGCCGGGTCGGACCAGGCGTGCCCGGCGAGGAAGGCGATCTTCGACGGCCGGAAGCCGTACCGCAGCGTGTACCAGAGCGTGAAGTCCTGCAGCGCGTACGGACCGACCGTGGCCTGGCTGGACTGGACCTCCTGCGTCCCGTCCGACGGGACCAGCTCCGGGGTGATCTCCGTGTCGAGTACCGACCGCAGCACGGCGGAGACGCCGTCGTCGAACTGCCGCGAGGAGATCACCCAGCGGATCAGGTGCTGCATGAGCGTCTTCGGCACGCCGCCGTTGACGTTGTAGTGCGACATCTGGTCGCCGACCCCGTAGGTGGACCAACCCAGCGCCAGCTCGGACAGGTCACCGGTGCCCAGCACGATGCCGCCGCGCTGGTTCGCGAGCCGGAACAGGTAGTCGGTGCGCAGACCGGCCTGGACGTTCTCGAACGTCACGTCGTACACGGGTTCGCCGCGGCCGAACGGATGCCCGATCTCGGTCAGCATCGTGCGCGCGGTACCGGTGATGTCGAGGGTCTCGAAGGTGACGCCCAGCGCCTCGGACAGCGCGACGGCGTTGCCGCGGGTGTGGTCGGAGGTGGCGAAGCCGGGCATCGTGAAGGCCAGGATGTCGCTGCGCGGCCGGCCGAGGCGGTCCATCGCCCGCGCCGCGACGATCAGGGCGTGCGTGGAGTCCAGTCCGCCGGACACCCCGATGACGACCTTCGGCTGGCCGATCGCGCGCAGCCGCTGCTCCAGGCCGGAGACCTGGATCGAGTAGGCCTCGTAGCAGTCCTGTTCGAGCCGCTCGGCGTCGGAAGGGACGAACGGGAAGCGTTCCACGGTGCGGCGCAGCCCGATGTCGTGCCCGGGCGGGTCGAGCCGGAAGGTGACCGTCCGGAAGGCGTCGGTGCGGTCGGCGTGGGTGCGGCGGTTGTCGTCGAAGGTGCCCTGCCGCCGTCGCTCGGCGGCGATCAGGTCGAGGTCCAGGTCGGCGACCGCGCGGCGCGGGCCGTCGGGGAACCGCTCCGACTCGGCGAGCAGCTCGCCGTTCTCGTAGACCAGTGTCTGGCCGTCCCACGACACGTCCGTCGTGGACTCGCCCTCACCGGCGGCGGCGTAGACGTAGCCGGCCAGGCAGCGCGACGACGCCGACCGACACAGCAGCCGTCGCTGCTCGGCGCGGCCGACCGTGATCGGCGACCCCGACAGGTTCGCCAGCACCGTCGCCCCGGCCAGGGCTGCCTCCGCCGAGGGCGGCACCGGGACCCAGAAGTCCTCGCAGATCTCGGCGTGCAGCACGAAGCCCGGCAGGTCCTCGGCACGGAACAGCAGATCGGTGCCGAACGGGTACGCCGTGCCGCCGACCGTGATCGTCGCGTCGCGCACGTCGTCACCCGCGGCGAGCTGGCGGCGCTCGTAGAACTCCCGGTAGGTCGGCAGGTACGACTTCGGCGCGACGCCCAGGATCCGCCCGCGGTGGATCACGACGGCGGTGTTGTAGACGCGGTGCCGGTGCCGCAACGGAGCCCCGACGACGAGGACCGGCAGCAGCTCCGCGGTCGCGGCGGCCAGCGTCACCAGCTCCCGCTCGACCGCCTCGAGCAACGTGTCCTGCAGCAGGACGTCCTCGATCGAGTAGCCGGACAGCGTGAGCTCCGGGAACACGACCAGGCCCACGCCGTCGTCGTGGCAGGAGCGGGCGGCGTCGAGGACGGCGGCCGCGTTCGCGGCGGGCTCGGCCATCGTCGTGTGCAGGGTCGCCGCGGCGGCACGCAGGAACCGGTGGCGGTAGACGGAGCGGAAGTCCACCCGATCATTGTGGCCGGTCGGTCCGGCGGTCCGCCGGATGGTTCCTTCCCGGGAGGGCTCCCGGGGCCCTCCCCGCACACTCCCGGCACGGAGGCGACCGGCCGCCGGGGAGAGGGGGCCACCGGTGGAACGCACACGGCCGGACGACGAGGGCCACGCGGGGGACGGGGACGCCCCCGACGCGCGGCGGGACGGGACCGCGGAGGGGTCGGCCCCGTCCCGCGGGCCCGTCGGGGAGTCCGCTCCGCCGACGGTCACACCGTCCCAGTCGATGGTCCCCCCGGAGCGGGCGGCGGCGCTCCCCTGGTGGGAGCAGGCGGGCACGGGCGGTGCCTCCGCGACCGGCCGGACGGTGCCGGCCGGCGCGGCCGACGGACCGCCCGACACCGGTGGGCTGCCGCCCGGGCCGGACACCGACGGGCCGTCGGCCGGCCCCGCACCGCGTCGCCGCCGGGCGCGCGCTCTCGTGATCGTCCTCGTCGCCCTGCTCCTCGCCACCGCGGCGACCGTCGCCTGGTTGCAGTGGCCACCGAGTACCCCGGACGCGGTCGCGGAGGCGGCAGCGGACGTCCGCGGCTGGGACGGTGTCACCTACCGCGCCCGGCTGACCCAGCCCGGCACCGGACCCGTCGACGTCGAGCTCACCAGCGACGGCAGCGGGGACGTGTACGGCACCCTCACCCGGCCCGGTGGCGGCCGTGCGGAGTACGCCCGGGTCTCGGGCACCGAGGTGCTGAAGGGTGCGTCGGACTGGTGGCGGCCCGAGAAGGACGGGGCGGTCAAGGCGTCCCGGCTGTCCGGCTACTGGGTGACCCCGCCTGCCGCGGTGACGGCGTGGCTGGCCCCGGCCGTGCCGCCGTCGGTGACCGGGCTGGCCGGCGACCTGACCGGTGCGGGCGGGGCGCCGCCCGCGTACGCCGAACCGGGGGAACGGGAGATCGACGGTGCGCCCGGACGGGTCGTGTCCTGGCCGGGGCGGGAGATCGTGCTGTCCGGTGGCCCGGAGCCGCGGCTGCTCTCCGTGGTGCCGGCCGGGTCGCCCGACCCGACCGGGATCCGCGCGGCACGGCCGGCACCCGGTGCGGTCGGCGCGGTGGGACGGGGCCCGGACCGGGTCTCCGACGCCCGGTCCTACGACTCCCTGTTGTACGCACCCGGCGCCGTCGACCCGGTGACCCGGCAGCTCCCCGACTGCTTCACCCCGCAGTGTCCGACGCCGTTCGAGCTGGTCAACAGCGGTGGGTTCGAGGCGAGGGGGACCGCGGTACTGGTCGTCGACGGGACCGAGTCGGGCCGGGTCCCGTTCCGGCTCGCGGCGGGCGCGCGGCGGGGGTTCGAGCTGTCGTTCGCGAACCGCGCGATCCAGCAGGGCAGGGACCGGGTCGACGTCTCCTACCGGATCCGGATCGATCCGCTGCCCTGACCGGACACGACGGTCACCGGCGCAGCAGCCGCTGCACCGCCGGTGGTCGTCCGCCGAACCCCTCCGCCTCCAGCACGACGAACAGGATCCGCGGCAGGTCCCGGACGGCCGGGAACAGCACGTAGCGCGGGTACCAGGCAGGCCGGAACTTGGCGTTGAACCGGTAGAGCGAGTCGATCTGCCACCACCGCGACGCGATCCGCAGCAGCCGCGCCCAGGTCCGCGCCACCGGTCCGGCGCCGATCCGCTCGCCCCGTTCGAGCGCGGAGCGGAACACGGCGAAGTTCAGCGACACCCGCGTCACGCCGAGCCCCGGCGCCGCCGCCAGGAGCTCGGCGATCATCAGCTCGTTGATGCCGTTGTCCGCGCCGGCCGCGCGGACCATCAGGTCCAGCGAGAGGCCGTCGGGACCCCAGGGGACCAGCTGCAGCATGCCGGTCGGCTCGCCGTCGCGGAGCGCGGTGACGACCACGGCGTCCGGGTCGGCGGGGTCCGCGACCCGCGACGACGCCATCGAGAACCCGCGCTCGTGGTCGTCGCCGCGCCAGCGGTGCGCCCGCTCGGCGATCGCGGCGAGCTCGTCGGGGGTGTGCTCGGAGAGCCGCGCGACGGTGACCGTGTGCCCGCTCCGCTGCATCCGGGCGACCGTCTGCCGGACCCCGCGCATCGGGCGCCCGTCCAGGGTGAAGGTCGCCGTGTCGAGGACGGCCTCGTCGCCCAGCTCCAGCGCGTCCAGCCCGGCCTTCGCCCACGCCGTCGCACCGCGTTCGGAGCAGCCCAGCACGGCGGGCGACCAGCCGTAACGCGTGTACTGCCCGAGGAACTCCTCGATGGCGCCGGGCCAGGCGCCGACGTCGCCGACCGGGTCGCCGGAGGCGAGCGCGACCCCGGCCAGCACGCGGTAGGACACCGCGGAGCTGCCACCGTGGGAGAACACCGCCGCCTTGTCCCGGCGCAGCGCGAAGTAGCCGAGCGAGTCCCCGCCGGGCCGGCCGAGCAGGGAGCGCAACTGCTGCTCGTCGCCCGGTTCCAGCGACGGCCGCGGCTCCGGTGAGCGCAGCAGGTGGTACCCCGCGGTGACGACGGCGACGACCCCGAAGGTCAGCCCGGCTGCGGCGGTGAGATCGTCCAGCCAGGCCGCGCCGGGCACGAACGCCACCGGGCCGGTGACACCGATCAGGGAGAGACCGGCGTGCGCGGCCTGCGCGGCGACCGACGGGTCGTCGAGCAGCCGTCGGGGATTGACGGCGAGCAGCACCCAGACGACGAGGAACCCGGACAGCCCGAACTGGACGAAGGACCGCACCGCGCGCCCCGGCCCGCCCGGATCCTGCCGCGCGACGAAGTGTCGCCGGGTCGCGAGCAACGCCACCAGCAACGCTCCCACCAGCACGGTCGGGGCGAGGCCGCGCCGCTGGTCCAGGACGTGCACGACGTTGACCACGACGAGGACGGTCGTGACCCCGGTCGCGACCCACCACGCGCGCTGCTTGCGCCGCCGCAGGCCGGTGGCGAGGAACAGCAGGCCTGCGCCCGCCACCGTCGTCACGACGAGCGCGGCCAGGCCGACGCCCGCAGGCAGACCGAGTGTGCTGCGCAGCTCTCCGCCCAGCAGGCGGCGCGGAGCGGGGAGCACCGCGGAGACGACGGTGAGCAGCCCGACGATCCGGGCCGCCCATACCACCGCCCGGACGACGGCGGCCTCCGACAGCCGTCGCCGCCGCGCGTCCGCATCGGGGCGTGGAGGGGCGACGCGCCCGGCATCGTGGCGGTCCCCGTCGAACTCGGCCCCCGACACGCGATCCTCCCGTCCCCCGGGCCCGGTGGCGCGTTCCGGGACGTCCCGGAAGTCGCCGGTGGGCGCCGCCAACCTAGACCGGTCCCGGTGGCCGGGCGCCACCCGGTCGCCGGTGGGCGGGCATCATCGTGGGGTGCCGGTCGACGAACTGCGGGCCGCCCTGCGTGCGCGGGCCGCCCCGGACGCCGTGGCCGGGATGCAGCGCTACTTCCCGGGCGGCGTGCGGGCGCTCGGCGTGGGCAACGGCGAGGTCCGCGCACTGGCCTACGCCGACGTCCGCGCCCACCCCGGATCGGCGGCCGAGCTGATCGACCGGGCCGAGGCCCTGCTCGACGGCGCCGAGTACCACGAGGAGGTGCTCCTGGCGTTCGCGCTGCTGCACCGCGCCGCCCGGCGGGAGCTCGACGCGTCGTTCCTCGACCGGAGCCGCGGCTGGCTGGAGGGCCCGGTCGGGAACTGGGCGCAGTGCGACGACCTCTGCCTGAAGCTCCTGCACCCCTACCTGCTGGGACGTCCCGAGCTCGTCGCGGACACGGCCGCCTGGACCGGCTCGTCCGGGCCCTGGGCCCGTCGGGCGTCGTGCGTCGCGGTCGTGAAGCTCGCCGGTCCGAGGAGCGCGCAGCCCCTGCCGCTCACGGACGTGCTCGACCGCGCCGACGCGCTGCTCGACGACCCGGACGGCTACGTGCAGAAGGGGGTCGGCTGGGTGCTGAAGGTGACCGCGCAGGCGCACCCCGACGACGTCGTGGACTACCTGCGGGCCCGGCGGTCGCGACTGCGGCGGGACACGTTCCGGTACGCGGTCGAGAAGCTGGACCCGGTCACGCGGCGGGAGCTGATGGCGCTGCGGTGACAGCCGGCGTCAGCGCACGAGCGCGCGCAGCGTGTCGGTGAAGACCGCGGTGACGGCGGCCCGGTCGACCTGCTCCGGGTCGGTGCCGTACTCGAGGGCCAGCCCGAGCCGCAGCGACTGCAGGGTCAGCGCGAGCTGCTCCGGCGACACCGTGAGCTCCAGACCGAGATTCTCGCAGGCCGTCGCGAGGGTGGCGGCGAGCTCGTCGCGCAGGCTGCGGCGCACCTCGACGTAGACGTCGCGCACGTCGGGATCGTGGCCGGCCTGCTGGGCGATCTCCACGAGCAGCCGCGCCCAGGTGCCCTGCTCGACGATCCCGGTGGCGAAGACCTCCGCGATGTCCTCGAGTGCTCGTTCCGGACGCCCCTTGGACCGGATCTCCTCGGTGCTCGTCGCGAGCTGGGCGCGGACACGCTGCTCGATGAGCTCCGCGAGCAGCGCGTGCTTGCCCGCGAAGTTGGAGTACACCGCACCCTTGGTGAACCCGGCGGCGTACGCGATCTCGTCGAGCCGCGCGGCGGCGAAACCGCGGTGGGCGAACACCTCCGCCGCCGCGTCGAGCAGGCGGCGGCGGACCTCGTCGCGCTTGACCCGGGGGACCGGTCCGGTCACGGCGTCCGGCCTCGTCGTGTGTCCATGTCCCGCAGGATACCCGCGGTATCGAGTTCGACCGGCGCCGGAGCGCGCGTGCGGCAACGAGAACGGCCCCTCACCTGATGGACCAGGATGAGGGGCCGATTCGATGTGGCACTCGATGTGCCCCCGGCAGGATTCGAACCTGCGCTCCCGCCTCCGGAGGGCGGTGCTCTATCCCCTGAGCTACGGGGGCCGTGCAACAGGGAGAACACTAGCGCACCACCCCACCCCCTCCACACGGGGGGTGGTGATCGTCAGCTCATCGGGAGCGGCTGCGCTCCGCGCTCCGACAGCAGGCCGCGCATCAGCTCGGACTCGGCCGTCTGCGCGCTCAGCATCTGCTCGGAGAGGTTGCGGACCTCCGCGGTCTGCGCGTGGTCACGGCCGTACTCGAGCATCGACACCCCGCCCTCGTGGTGGCGCAGCATCAGCTGCAGGAAGACGACGTCGAGCTGCTGCCCGGCCGGCGTCGCACGCATCCGGGCGAGGTCCTCGGTGGTCGCCATCCCGGGCATCTGCGCCATGCCACCGCCGTGCTCCGCGTGACCGCCGTGGCCCGCGTGCGCGTCGGCCATCCAGGCCATGTGGCCGTCGGTGGGCAGGTTGGGCGCGTTCCACAGCCCCAGCCAGCCCTGCATCCGGCCGATCTGCTGGTTCTGCAGGCTCTCGATGTCGAACGCGAGCTGCCGGACCCTCGGCTCGGCGGCGCGGTCGCGCTCCCACGAGGCCATCTCGACGGCCTGGCGGTGGTGCACGGTCATGTCCTGGGCGAAGCCGACGTCGACCGAGCCCGGCTCGGGCACGTAGGGCCCGAAAGCCCCGCGCACGGCGAACCCGGCGACCAGCACCGCCGCGACGGCGAGCACGGCGAACGTGACGGTCAGCGGGTTCCGCCAGGCGGACCGCTCCGGGGCGGGGCTCACTGGCCCGGGACCACCGGGTCGGGGGCGGGGGCGCCGCCCGGGTTCGCGCCCTCGTTCTCCGGGAACACGGTCTGCTTGTCGACAGCGGTCTGCGGCGGGATCGGGGCGAACGGCGGCGGGTTGTCCTGGTCGAAGCCCTGGGCGCCGAGCGCGTCACACGACGCGCCGACCTCGGGGTGGGTGAAGCGGTTGGTCCGCAGCGACCGGATGAACTGGTCGATCCGCTCGTCCTCGGCGTCGGTCAGCTTGAGCTGGTGACCCCAGGACTGCAGGGAGATCGGGGAGTCGAGGCCCGGGTAGGGCGACATCACCGTGTACGGCTGCCCCTCGACGCGCTGACGCAGCGACCCGAGGGCGGCCTCGTCGACCTGGTCCGGGTTGTAGGTGATCCAGATCGCGCCGTGCTCGAGCGAGTGCACGAGGTTCTCCGAGCGCACCGGCTGGGGGTAGATGACGCCGTTGCAGGCCGCCCAGAAGCCGTCGTGCGCGCCGCCGAACGGCGGGCTGTGGGTGTAGGCGACCGACTGGAACCCGAGGACGTGCTGCAGCCCGGGGTACTCCTGGCTCACGATGCCCTCGATCGCCAGCGACGGGTCGCGGTTCTCCTCGCTCGGGGTCCACTGCGCGTTCTGGCCGCGCTGCAGCAGCGGGTAACCGATGAACCCGGCGGTCAGGGCCACGATGACGACGACGGCCGCGACGGTCCCCCAGGGGATCTGGCGCTGGTTCACCGCCCCCACCGACGGCGGACGCTTCTTGCCGGACGACTTGCCGCTGGCCATGCGGGGATCCTGTTCGTGGTCGGCGGGCGGGCCACCGAGTCTAGGGACGCCCGGCCGGGGCTCCGTCCACCACCCGTGGACCGGGGCCGATACCAGCATGAAGGTGCCCGCGGTCACCTCCTAGAATCCCGATGGTGAATCCCGACGTTCTCGCCGATCTGGTCCGTGACGTCGCGCGGGACGTGCTGACCCGACGCGACCTGGACGTCTCCGCGCTGCCCGCGGACGCCGGCGTCGAGCGTCCCCGCAACCCCGAGCACGGCGACTACGCCACGAACATCGCGCTGCGCACCGCCAAGAAGGCCGGTGTGAACCCGCGCGAGCTCGCGACCTGGCTGGCCGAGGAGCTCGCGACCCGCGACGGCGTCGCCGGCGCCGAGATCGCCGGCCCGGGCTTCATCAACCTGCGGCTGGCCGCGGACGCGCAGGGCGCGATCGTCGGCGAGGTGCTCGCGCAGGGCGAGCGCTACGGCACCGGCGACGAGCTCGCCGGCACCCGGATGAACCTCGAGTTCGTCTCGGCCAACCCGACCGGTCCGATCCACCTGGGCGGCACCCGCTGGGCCGCCGTCGGCGACGCGCTCGGCCGGGTGCTGGTCGCCCGCGGCGCCGACGTCACCCGCGAGTACTACATCAACGACGCGGGCGCCCAGATCGACCACTTCGCCGCGTCCCTGATCGCCGCCGCCACCGGCGCGCCCACCCCGGAGAACGGCTACGGCGGCGCCTACATCGGCGAGATCGCCGAGCGGGTGGTCGCCGCCGAGCCCGGCATCCTGGACCTGCCCGATGCCGAGCGGCACCAGGCGTTCCGCCGGACCGGCGTCGCGCTGATGCTCGAGGAGATGCGCCGGTCGCTGCACGAGTTCGGCACCGACTTCGACGTGTGGTTCAGCGAGCTGTCGCTGCACGAGTCCGGCGCCGTCGAGGACTCGGTCCGGCAGCTGAAGGACGACGGCAGCCTCTACGAGAAGGACGGCGCCTGGTGGCTGCGCTCCACCGAGCAGGGCGACGACAAGGACCGGGTCGTCATCAAGAGCGACGGCACCCCGGCCTACGTCGCCGGTGACATCGCCTACCTGCGGGACAAGCGCGGCCGCGGGTTCGACCGGTGCCTCTACATGCTCGGCGCCGACCACCACGGCTACACGGTGCGGCTCAAGGCGGTCGCCGCGGCGTTCGGCGACGACCCGTCGGTCGTCGAGGTGCTGATCGGCCAGATGGTCAACCTGATCCGCGCGGGCGAGCCGGTCCGGATGAGCAAGCGGGCCGGCACGATCGTCACCCTGGAGGACTTCGTCGACGCGGTGGGTGTCGACGCGGCACGCTACTCGCTGGTGCGGTCCTCGGTGGACTCGACGCTGGACATCGACCTGGACCTGGTGTCGAGCCGGACCAGCGAGAACCCGGTCTTCTACGTCCAGTACGCGCACGCCCGCCTCTCGTCGCTGGCCCGCAACGCGGCCGATCTCGGCGTCGAGCCGGGTGACGGCTACGGCCTGCTCGTCCACGACCGCGAGGGCGACCTGATCCGGACGCTCGGCGAGTTCCCCGACGTCGTCCGCACGGCGGCCGAGCTGCGGGAACCGCACCGGGTGGCGCGCTACCTGGAGTCGCTCGCCGGGGCCTACCACAAGTTCTACGACTCCTGCCGCGTCCTGCCCCAGGGCGACGAGGAGATCTCCGACCTGCACCGGGCCCGGCTGTCGCTCTGCGGCGCCGCCCGACGCGTGCTCGCCAACGGGCTCGGCCTGCTCGGTGTCGGCGCGCCCGAACGGATGTGACACCCATGCGCGCTCACCCCGCCGGCCCGCTGCACGCCGGCATCACCCCCGCACCCGAGTCGGCCGGCCCGCGCCCGGAGTCGGCCGCCGCGATGGACGCCCTCGCCCCGGCCGTGTGGCCGCGCGGCGCGGCCCGCGGCGACGACGGCGCCCTGCGGATCGCCGGGACCGACGTCCGCGATCTCGCAGCGGCCCACGGCACGCCGCTGTTCGTGCTCGACGAGGCCGACTTCCGCTCCCGCTGCGCCGAGTTCGCCGCCGCGTTCGGGGCGTCCGCCGTGCACTACGCGGCCAAGGCGTTCCTGTGCACCGAGGTCGCCCGCTGGGTCGCGCAGGAGGGGCTGTCGCTCGACGTCTGCTCCGGCGGCGAGCTGGCCGTCGCGTTGCGTGCCGGGTTCCCTCCGCCGCGGATCGCGTTGCACGGCAACAACAAGTCCGTCCCGGAGCTGGCGGCGGCGGTGGACGCCGGTGTCGGCGGCGTCGTCGTCGACAGCTTCGACGAGATCGCCCGCCTGGAGGCCGTCGCGGCCGAGCGGGGCGTGACGGCGCCGGTGCTGATCCGGCTGACCGTCGGCGTCGAGGCGCACACCCACGAGTACATCGCGACCGCGCACGAGGACCAGAAGTTCGGCTTCTCGATCGCCGCGGGCAGTGCAGGCGAGAAGGACTCGGCGGCGATCGAGGCCGCCCGCCGGGTGGTCGCCGCGCGGCACCTGGAGCTGGTCGGGCTGCACAGCCACATCGGCAGCCAGATCTTCGACACCGAGGGCTTCGAGGCCGCCGCCCGCCGCGTCGTCAAGGTCCTCGCCGACCTGCACGCCGAGCACGGCACGGAGAACCTGGCCGCGCTGCGCACCCTCGACCTGGGCGGCGGCATCGGCATCGCCTACCGCCCCGGCGAGGTGCCGCTGTCCATGCCGGCGCTGGCCGAGGAGCTGCGCGCGATCGTCAAGCGCGAGTGCGCGGCGTCCGGGCTGGACGTCCCGGCGATCGCCGTCGAGCCGGGCCGGGCCATCGCCGGGCCGGGCACCGTCACCGTCTACGAGGTGGGGACGATCAAGGACGTGCCGCTGGGCGGGTACTCCCGGCGCTACGTCAGCGTCGACGGCGGGATGAGCGACAACATCCGCACCTCGCTCTACGACGCCGAGTACGACGTCCGGCTGGTGTCGCGATCGTCCGAGCGGGACTCGGTGCCGGGCGGCGACGAGCCGGTGCTGTCCCGGGTGGTCGGCAAGCACTGCGAGTCCGGTGACATCGTGGTGCGCGACTGCTGGCTGCCGGCCGATCTCGCGCCGGGTGACCTGCTGGCGGTCGCGGCCACGGGTGCGTACTGCTACGCCATGGCGTCCGGTTACAACCGGCTGCCGCGGCCCGCGGTCGTCGCGGTGCGCGAGGGGGCCGACCGGACCCTGTTGCGCCGCGAGACACTGGAGGACCAGTTCCGGTTCGAGGTGTGAGCGATCCGCGGGCCGGGTGACAACGGCCACCCGGCGCTGCCCGGGAGGGTCTGACCAGGAATGATCGGCGCCCGCTGAGGGGTGGGCGCGGTACTCGAGGAGGGCACGTGGCGAGCGGCGAGGGCTCCGTGGGACCGGCGGCCGTCCGGGTGGCGCTGCTGGGCTGCGGCACCGTCGGCACCGAGGTGGTACGTCTGATCACCGGGCAGGCCGACGACCTGACCGCGCGGGTCGGTGCCCCGGTCGAGCTGGTCGGCGTCGCCGTCCGGCGGCCGCACCGGCACCCGTGGTTGCACGAGAACTTCGGGCACCTGGTGACCACCGACGCGTCGGAGCTGGTCACCCGCGACGACGTCGACGTCGTCGTCGAGGTGATCGGTGGCATCGAACCGGTGCGTGGCTGGTTGCTGGAGGCGTTGAAGGCCGGCAAGTCGGTGGTGACGGCGAACAAGGCACTGCTGGCGGAGGACGGGCCGACGCTGGCCGAGGCCGCGGACGCGTCCGGCGCCGACCTGTACTACGAGGCCGCGGTGGCCGGTGCCATCCCGCTGCTGCGGCCGTTGCGCGAGTCGCTCGCGGGGGACCGGATCACCCGGGTCGCCGGGATCGTCAACGGCACCTCGAACTTCATCCTGTCGGCGATGTCCGCCGGTGGGACCTCCTACGCCGACGCGCTGGAGGAGGCCACCCGCCTCGGGTACGCCGAGGCGGACCCGAGCGCCGACGTCGACGGCTACGACGCGGCCTCCAAGGCCGCCATCCTGGCCACACTGGCGTTCCACACCCGGATCACCGCGTCCGACGTGCACCGCGAGGGCATGCGCGAGGTCAGTTCGGCCGACGTCGCCGCCGCCCGCAGGCTCGGCTGCACGATCAAGCTGCTGGCGATCTGCGAGCGGGTCGTCGACACCGCCGCGGACGGCACCGCCACCGAGTCGGTGTCGGCCCGCGTCTACCCGGCGATGGTCCCCGAGTCGCACCCACTGGCCCGCGTCGACGGCGCCTTCAACGCGGTGTTCGTCGAGGCCGAGGCCGCCGGCCAGCTGATGTTCTACGGCCAGGGCGCCGGCGGTGCGCCCACCGCGTCGGCGGTGCTGGGTGACCTGGTCGCGGTCGCCCGCAACCGGGTCGGCGGCGGACGCGGGCCGCGCGAGTCGGCGTACGCGAGCCTGCCGGTCCGCCCGGTCGGCGAGGTCCCGACCCGGTACCACGTCGACCTGGAGGTCGCCGACCGTGAGGGTGTGCTCGCCGCGATCGCCGGCGAGTTCGCCCGGCACGGCGTCTCGATCGCGGCGGTCCGGCAGACCGGCGGGGTGAACGGCTCCGTCGACCGGCCCGACGGCTCGGACCGCAGCCAGGCCCGGCTCACGGTCGTCACGCACTCCGCGCCGGAGGCGGCACTGGCCGCCACGGTCTCCGCGCTGCTCGATCTCGACCACGTCCTCGGTGTGGCCGGTGTGCTGCGCGTCGAGGGACTCGGCCGTGCGGTCAGCGCACTGGGCATGGGCGAATGAGCCCGGAGCCGGTGCGCGCCGTCGCGCCGCGACCGGAGGAACGGTGCACGATTTCCGGCTGCCGCCGGAGGAACACGGGAGGCGACCGGCGATGACCGGCAGCGTGCAGAACGTCCGGGGGCCGGCCGCCGGCCGTCCGGATCTCGCGGCGCAGGTGGCGGGCGCGGTCGCGCCCCCGCCGCCGGGCCACTGGCCCGGGATCATCGAGGCGTACCGGAACCGGATGCCGGTGCAGCCGGACTGGACCGTGGTGACCCTCGGCGAGGGCGGCACCCCGCTGCTGCCGGCCCCGCGGCTGTCCGAGCGGACCGGCTGCCAGGTGTTCCTGAAGGTCGACGGGGCGAACCCGACCGGGTCCTTCAAGGACCGCGGGATGACGATGGCGGTCACCGCGGCACTCGCCGAGGGCAAGCAGAGCGTGCTCTGCGCCTCCACCGGCAACACCTCGGCGTCGGCGGCCGCCTACGCGACCCGGGCCGGGATGACCTGCGCGGTGCTGGTGCCGCGCGGCAAGATCGCGCTCGGCAAGCTGGCCCAGGCCGTCGCGCACGGGGCCCGCATCCTGCAGATCGACGGCAACTTCGACGACTGTCTGGAGCTCGCGCGCAAGACCACCGCGGACTATCCGGCGATCGCGCTGGTCAACTCGGTGAACCCGACCCGGATCGCCGGGCAGGCGTCGGCCGCCTACGAGATCTGCGACCAGCTCGGGCAGGCCCCCGACATCCACTGCCTTCCGGTCGGCAACGCCGGCAACATCACCGCGTACTGGCAGGGCTACCGCGGCTACCACGCCGACGGCGTGATCTCCGAGCTGCCGCGGATGTTCGGCTTCCAGGCCGCGGGTGCCGCGCCGCTGGTGCACGGTGCTCCGGTCACCGAGCCGGAGACGATCGCGACCGCGATCCGGATCGGTGCCCCGGCGTCGTGGAAGGGGGCGACCACCGCGCGCGACGAGTCGGGCGGGCGTTTCGCCGCCGTCACCGACGACGAGATCCTGACCGCCTACCGGATGCTCTCCGCCGAGGAGGGCGTGTTCGTCGAGCCGGCGTCGGCGTCGAGCGTCGCCGGGCTGCTGCAGTCGCACGCGGACGGCTCGCTGCCCACCGGGTCGCTGGTCGTCTGCACGGTGACCGGGCACGGCCTCAAGGACCCGGACACCGCGCTGCTCACCGCGCCGGACCCGGAGATCGTCCCGATCGACCCTGGCGCCGTCGCGGCGGCCCTCGAGCTGGCCTGATGGGACGTCCGACGCGCGTCCGGATCCGCGTCCCGGGTTCGACGGCGAACCTGGGGCCCGGTTTCGACTGCCTCGGGATGGCGCTCGGCCTGTACGACGAGATCGACGTCGAGGTCCAGCCGACCCCCGGGGTGTTCGTGGACGTCGCGGGGGAGGGCTCCCGGTTCGTCCCGCGCGACGAGCGGCACCTCGTCCTCCGTGCCATGCGGCAGGCGTTCGAGGTGTTCGGCGGGGCCCCGGTGGGGCTGCGGCTGCGCTGCACGAACGCCGTGCCGCACTCGCGCGGGCTGGGCAGCTCGGCGGCCGCCGCCGTCGCGGGCGTGACGGCGGCCGCGGTGCTCTCGGGGCACGACCACGAGCTGGAGCGCGACGCGGTCCTGCAGATCGCCGCCGGGATGGAGGGCCACGCCGACAACGCCGCGGCCAGCCTGCTCGGCGGGTTCGTGGTGGCGTGGGAGGTGCAGGGCTCGGCCCGCCGCTTCCACGCGGAGAAGCTCGACGTGCACCCGGACGTGCGACCGGTCGCCCTCGTGGCCGGGACCGAGTCCTCGACCAAGACCACCCGTGGGCTGCTGCCCGAGCAGGTCCCGCTGGGGGACGCGGCGTTCACCGGCAGCCGCTGCGCGCTCGCCGTGCTGGCGATGACCCGGCGACCCGAGCTGCTGCTCGCGGCGACCGAGGACCGGCTGCACCAGCCCTACCGGCGGCCGGCCTACCCGTCGTCGTTGCGGCTGGTGGAGGCGTTGCGCAGCCACGGCGTCCCGGCCGCGATCTCCGGCGCCGGGCCGACGGTCCTCGCGCTCACCTCGGACGGGACGGTGCCCGCCGACGTCGACACCGACGGTTTCGCGGTCCGCGCGCTGCCGGTCGACACCGACGGCGTCCGCGTCGAGATCGTCTGACGTGAGCAACGCGACCCGGTTCGTCGGCGCGTCGCGGTGGGGGGTTGTTGCCGCCCAGGGGCGATACGTCTAGTCTCGCCGGTGCATGGCGATCCACGCGACATCGGCGTAGTCTTGCGGCCGGGCCCGCTCGCCCGATCTCCTTTTCTGACTGGACTCGGAATCCCGAACGGGCGGCCTGACTCCCACGACGTCGTTGTGGGCACCATCTTTGTGAATGCTGCCGGTGCGGGCTCTCCGCGCCGGTCGAGCGTGCGACATTTTCCCTGACCTGGACAGGACAACCGGGTCGGTCAGGAAGGAACTCTGTGAGCGAGACCGATCTCGCCGGTACCGGGACCGCGTCGAACGAGGCGGCGCCCCGCCGTCGCGGTGGCCTGTCCGGCATGGTGCTGGCCGAGCTGCGTCAGCTGGCCACCGAGCTGAACGTCCCGGACATCTCCGGTATGCGGAAGGGCGATCTGATCGCCGCGATCAAGGAGCGTCAGGGCGGCGCGGCCGCGCCGGCGCGCAAGTCGCGGTCGAAGGCCGGTTCCGACGGCGCCGAGACGCCGCAGCTCCCCCTCGGCGACACCGGTGCGGACACCACCGCGCCCGCCGCCAACGGCTCCGGTGGTGCGGCGAAGCCCGCCGCCACCGAGGAGGCCCCCGCGCCGCGCACCCGCCGCCGTCGTGCGGCGACCCGGCCCGCCGGTGCCCCCGAGTCGGCTGCCGAGCCGGCCGACGCCCCCGCGAGCACGCCCGCCGAGGCCGCTCCCGTGACGCCGGCCGCCGAGGCCGTGAAGGCCCTGACCGCCGAGAGCGCTCCGGCCGAGGCCCCCGCCACGACGGACCGCGAGCCGAAGACGGGCGACGACCGCAACGACGACGGCCAGGACGGCGGCGGACGCCGTGCCCGCACCCGGCGCCGCGGCGGCCAGGGTGGCGACGACGCCCCGCGCGACGGCGGCCGGGACGGCCAGAAGGACTCCGGCCAGAAGGACTCCGGCCAGAAGGACTCCGGCCAGAAGGACCCGGGCGAGAAGGACCAGGGCCGGAAGGACGCGGGCCAGCGCGACGCCGGTCAGCGCGACGCGCAGTCCGACTCCGGTTCCGACGACGGCCGTGACGGCGGCCGCGGCCGCAACCGCAACGACGGTGGCAACGACCGCAACAACGACCGCAACAACGACAACGGCCGCGGCGGCAACGACCGCAACGACAACGGCCGGGGCGGTCGCAACCGCAACGACGACAACGACGGCGGGCGGAACAACCGCAACCGCAACCGGAACGACAACAACGACGACCTGGACGACGACGGCGACGGCCGCGGCCGTCGCGGGCGCCGCTTCCGGGACCGTCGCCGGGGCCGGGACCGCGAGCGCACCGGCGGGGGCGGCGGCAACGTCGACACCGAGATCCGCGACGACGACGTCCTGCTGCCGGTCGCCGGCATCGTCGACATCCTGGACAACTACGCGTTCGTGCGGACCACCGGCTACCTGTCCGGCCCGACCGACGTCTACGTCTCGATGTCGATGGTGCGCAAGAACGGCCTGCGCCGCGGTGACGCGATCACCGGTGCGGTCCGCCAGCCCCGCGAGGGCGAGCAGCAGCGCCAGAAGTTCAACCCGCTGGTGCGGGTCGACACCATCAACGGCCGCGACCCCGAGTCCGCGCGCCAGCGTGCCGAGTTCACCAAGCTGACCCCGCTCTACCCGAACGAGCGGCTCCGCCTGGAGACCGACCCGACCCAGCTCACCACCCGGGTCATCGACCTGGTGATGCCGGTCGGCAAGGGGCAGCGCGCCCTGATCGTGTCGCCGCCGAAGGCGGGCAAGACGACGATCATGCAGAACATCGCGAACGCGATCACGACGAACAACCCCGAGTGCCACCTCATGGTCGTCCTCGTCGACGAGCGGCCGGAGGAGGTCACCGACATGCAGCGGTCGGTGAAGGGCGAGGTCATCGCCTCGACCTTCGACCGCCCGCCGTCGGACCACACCACCGTCGCGGAGCTCTCCATCGAGCGGGCGAAGCGCCTGGTGGAGATGGGGCACGACGTCGTCGTCCTGCTGGACAACATCACCCGTCTCGGCCGCGCCTACAACCTGGCCGCGCCGGCGTCGGGCCGGATCCTCTCCGGTGGTGTCGACTCGACCGCGCTGTACCCGCCGAAGCGCTTCCTGGGCGCCGCGCGGAACATCGAGGACGGCGGCTCGCTGACGATCTTCGCGACCGCGCTGGTCGAGACCGGGTCCACGATGGACACGGTGATCTTCGAGGAGTTCAAGGGCACCGGCAACGCCGAGCTCAAGCTGGACCGCAAGATCGCCGACAAGCGCGTCTTCCCGGCGATCGACGTCGGCGACAGCGGCACCCGCAAGGAAGAGCTGCTCATGTCGCCGGACGAGCACGCGGTGATGGTCAAGCTCCGTCGCGTCCTCTCCGCGCTGGACGACCAGCAGGCCATCGACCTGGTGCTCGACCGGCTCAAGAAGACCAAGACCAACATCGAGTTCCTGATGCAGGTCGCGAAGAACGCGCCCGGCAAGGACGAGGACTAGGTCGCAGGCCACGCACCCGGGCCCCGGTGGGAATTCCACCGGGGCCCGGGTGGTTGAATGGTCCGTCAGCTTCCCGGCTCCGGTTCACCCGCCCGTGCGGGACCCGGCGGCCACCGAGAGGAGAAATCCCATGCGCGAGGGCGTCCACCCCCAGTACGTCGACACCCAGGTCACCTGTGGTTGCGGCAACCAGTTCACGACCCGGAGCACCAAGGCGAACGGTGCGATCACCGTCGAGGTCTGCTCCGCCTGCCACCCGTTCTACACGGGCAAGCAGAAGATCCTGGACTCCGGCGGCCGCGTGGCCCGCTTCGAGGCCCGCTACGGGAAGCGCGGCGCCCGCGCCGGCCAGTAGCTCCCGTCACGGCGCCCGTCACCTCGTTCCACGAGGAGGCGGGCGCCGTTTCGCGTCTCCGGCCCCGGAGGCGCCCCCTCCCCTCCGGACGAAGGATCGCGCGCGATGGCCAGCCAGTCGGTCGACTCCCTGCTCGACGAGTACGCCGAGCTCGAGCAGCGCCTCGCCGACCCCGAGGTGCTGGCGGACCAGGTGCAGGCCCGCAAGCTGGGCAAGCGCTACGCCCAGCTCGGGCCGGTGGTGCGGTGCGCCCGAGACCTGGCGCAGGCCCGGGAGGACCGCGACGCGGCCCGTGAGCTGGCGTCCGAGGACCGGTCGTTCGCGGCCGAGGCGGACGCGCTCGACGTCCGGGTCGTCGAGCTGGAGACCGAGCTCGCCGAGCTGCTGGTCCCGCGCGACCCGCACGACTCCGACGACGTCCTGATGGAGGTCAAGTCCGGGGAGGGCGGCGAGGAGTCCGCGCTGTTCGCCGGGGACCTCGTCCGGATGTACACCCGCTACGCGGAGTCCCGCGGCTGGAAGGTCGAGCTGCTCGGCTCCACACCGTCCGACCTGGGCGGATTCAAGGACGTCACGCTCTCCGTGCGGTCCAAGGACCCCGCGCAGGGCGCCTGGGCGGCGCTGAAGTTCGAGGGCGGCGTGCACCGGGTGCAGCGGGTGCCGGTCACCGAGTCCCAGGGCCGCATCCACACCTCCGCGGCCGGCGTCCTGGTGTTCCCGGACGCCGACGAGACCCCGGACGTGGAGATCGACGAGAAGGACATCCGGGTCGACGTCTTCCGGGCGTCCGGCCACGGCGGGCAGAGCGTCAACACCACCGACTCCGCGGTCCGGATCACCCACCTGCCCAGCGGCATCGTCGTGAGCTGCCAGAACGAGCGCTCCCAACTCCAGAACAAGGCACGTGCGATGGACGTGCTGCGCGCCCGGCTGCAGGCCAAGGCCGAGGCCGAGGCCGCCGAGGCCGCCTCCGAGCAGCGCCGGTCCCAGGTCCGCACCGTCGACCGCTCCGAGCGGATCCGGACCTACAACTTCCCGGAGAACCGGATCTCCGACCACCGGGTCGGTTTCAAGGCGCACAACCTCTCGTCGGTGCTCGACGGGAACCTGACCGACGTGTTCGCCGCCCTCACCGCGGCCGACCGCGCCGAGGCGATGGCGGGGGAGAGCGGGGACGAGTGATCGCCCGCCCGTGTGATCTGCGGGTCCGCACCCGTGTCCCCGGTGCTGTCACGGGCGACACTGGGGCCGTGACCAGGAACGTCCGGTGAACCGGCTCCCGTTGCGGGTGGCGATCGCAGAGGCGGAACGCACCCTGGCGGCGTCCGGGGTGGCGTCGCCGCGGGTCGACGCGGAGCTGCTCGCCGCGCACGTCTCGGGCCGGAGCCGCTCCACGCTGCTGCTGACGCCCCTGGTCGACCCGGGCGTCGTCGAGGAGCTGAAGGTCCTGGTGAAGCGCCGGGCGACCCGGGAGCCGCTGCAGCACATCCTCGGCACCGCGGTCCTCGGCCCGGTCGAGGTCGCGGTCGGGCCGGGGGTGTTCACCCCGCGCCCGGAGACCGAGCTGCTCTTCGAGTGGGGCCTCGGTGCGCTCCGCGACGTGCGCCGCCCCGTCGTCCTCGACCTGTGCACCGGGTCCGGTGCGCTGGCGCTCGCGTTCGCGGTGTCCCGGCCGGACGCCGCCGTGCACGCCCTGGAGGCCGATCCCGCGGCACTGGTGTGGACACGCCGCAACCTCGACGCGCACGTCGGCCGGGGCGGGCGGCCGGTGACGCTGCACGCCGCCGACGTCCGCTGGCCGGACCTGCTCGTCGAGCTGGAGGGCCGGGTCGACCTGGTGGTCTGCAACCCGCCCTACGTCCCGGACGGGACGCCGGTCCCGCCGGAGGTCGAGCGGTGGGACCCGCCCGGCGCGGTGTTCGGCGGGCCGGACGGCACGGAGATCATCCAGGCGGTCGTGCGCGGAGCCACCGGCTGGCTGCGGCACGGCGGGGCGCTGGCGATCGAGCACGACGACACGCACGGCGACACGGTGCCCGCGCTGCTGCGTCGCCGTCGCACCCTCGCCGAGGTCACCGAGCACACCGACCTGACCGGCCGTCCCCGGTTCGTCACCGCCCGCCGGGTGCCGTTCCGGGACTGACCGCCGCCCCGGCCCGGGGGCCGGTCGCGCAGGTCGCCGTCCGTCCGCGGACCCCGACGGGAGAGCCGCCCCGCGCCGGGGAACCGGCCGGTCGTATTCTCGCGGATCGTGAGTGCACCTCAGACCCAGCCGCTGTTCGACTGCGGCCGACCGGCGGAGCGACAGCGCGGTCTGACCGCGGCGGCGCGGGCGGTCCGGTCCGGTGAGCTGGTCGTCCTCCCCACCGACACCGTCTACGGGATCGGCTGCGACGCCTTCAGCGGCACCGCGGTGCGGAACCTGCTCTCGGCCAAGCGCCGGGGCCCGGACATGCCGGTCGGCGTGCTCGTCGGGTCCTGGACGACGATCGACGGCCTCGTCACGTCGGTGCCGCCGTCCGCGCGGGCGCTGATCGAGGCGTTCTGGCCGGGTGAGGTGTCGCTGGTGCTGGAGCACGCGCCGTCGCTGGCCTGGGACCTCGGCAGCACCCGTGGCACGGTGATGCTGCGGATGCCGCTGCACCCGGTCGCCCTGGAGCTGCTGCGCGAGGTCGGCCCGATGGCCGTCTCCAGTGCGAACACCTCGGGCAACCCGCCGGCGTCGACGGTCACCGAGGCGATCACCCAGCTCGCGTCGAGCGTGCAGGTCTACCTCGACGGCGGCCCGTCCGGGGACCCGGTGGCGTCGACGATCGTCGATCTGACCGGCGTCCGGCCGCGGCTCCTGCGCGAGGGCGGGGTGTCTGCCGAGCAGGTCGCCGAGGTCGTCGGGCAGGAGGTCGACCGCCCCTGAGGGGTGAGCACGTGTTCAGGGGCACAGCCAGGGACGATCCTGGCGGGTAGCCTCTCCGCACGTGAGTGAGCAGACCTTCTGGGGCCCGGACTTCTCCGCACTGCAGCAGCAGGATCCCGAGATCGCGGGAGTCGTGCTGGACGAGCTGGACCGCCTGCGTGGCGGCCTCCAGCTCATCGCGAGCGAGAACCTGACCAGCCCGGCCGTGCTGGCGGCGCTCGGGTCGACACTGTCCAACAAGTACGCCGAGGGCTATCCCGGCCGCCGCTACTACGGCGGCTGCAGCGTCGTCGACGAGGCCGAGAACATCGGCAACGCGCGCGCCAAGGAGCTCTTCGGCGCCGAGCACGTGAACCTGCAGCCGCACTCCGGTGCGAGCGCGAACCTCGCCGCGTACGCCGCCTTCGCCAAGCCGGGCGACACCGTGCTGGCGATGGACCTCAAGCAGGGCGGTCACCTGACGCACGGCAGCAAGGTGAACTTCTCCGGCCTGTGGTTCAACGCGGTCTCCTACCTGGTGCGTGAGGACACCGAGGCCATCGACTACGACCAGGTCCGCAGCCTGGCCCGCGAGCACCGACCGAAGATCATCATCGCCGGTGCGACCGCCTACCCGCGCCTGATCGACTTCAAGATCTTCCGCGAGATCGCCGACGAGGTCGGTGCCGTGCTGATGGTCGACGCGGCGCACTTCATCGGCCTGGTCGCCGGCCAGGCGATCCCGTCGCCGGTGCCCTACGCCGACGTCGTCACCGCCACCACGCACAAGGTGCTGCGCGGGCCGCGCGGCGGCATGGTGCTGTGCAAGGCCGAGCACGCCAAGGCCATCGACAAGGCGGTGTTCCCCTTCTCCCAGGGCGGCCCGCTGATGCACGCGGTCGCGGCGAAGGCCGTCGCGATGCGGGAGGCGGCCCAGCCCGAGTACCAGGCCTACGCCCGCCAGGTCGTCTCGAACGCCCAGGCGCTCGCCAAGAGCCTGGAGTCCGAGGGCATGCGCGCGGTGTCCGGTGGCACCGACAACCACCTGGCGCTGATGGACCTGCGGCCGATCGGAGTGACCGGGTCCGAGGCCGAGACCCGCTGCGACCGGGCCGGCATCACGCTGAACAAGAACGCCATCCCCTACGACCCGGCCCCGCCGATGAAGCCGTCCGGCATCCGGGTCGGCTCGCCGAGCGTCACGACCCAGGGGATGACGGAGGCGGACATGGCCGAGGTCGGCGCCCTGCTGGCCCGTGCGGTGAAGGCCGAGCACGACACCACGGCGGGCGACAAGGAACTCGGTGCCGTCGCCGAGGCGGTCACCGCACTGGTCCGGAAGGCACCCGCCTACCCTCGGGGGTGACCTGACCCGAAGGCGGACCGGAGAGGCGCAGTCGACGTGCCGGTGGACCAGCTGAGCTACGGACTCCCCGTCCGTGAGTTCCTGCTCGTCGGCCTCGTCTCCGCCGTGGTGACGCTGCTGCTCACCGGGCCGGTCCGCATGCTGGCCCTCAAGGTCGGCGCCGTGGCCTGGCCGCGGGGTCGGGACGTGCACGTCACCCCGACCCCGCGGTGGGGCGGCCTCGCGATGTTCGGCGGGGTCCTCGCCGGCCTGCTGCTCGCGCTGCAGCTGCCCGCCCTGCGGCTGGCGTACTTCGAGGGCAGCACCGAGGTGATGGGCGTCGTCGTCGCGACGGCCCTGCTCGTCGGGGTCGGGATGCTCGACGACCGCTACGACCTCGACGCGATCACCAAGTTCGCCGCCCAGGTGACGGCCGGTGGCCTGCTGGTGCTCTACACCGTGCAGTGGTCCGCGATCTGGATCCCGCTCGGCGGTGGCGGGAGCGGCATCTCCGGCTCCTACCTGTTGCTCGGGCAGAGCCAGTCGGTGCTGCTCACCGTCCTGCTGACGGTCGGCCTGGTGAACGCCCTGAACTTCATCGACGGCCTCGACGGACTCGCCGCCGGCATCGGCATGATCACCACGCTGGCGACGGCCGTGTTCTGCGTCGGCCTGATCAGCGATAACGGGAACGATCCGGCGGCCTTCACCCCGGCCCTGATCGCGGTCGTGCTGGCCGGAGCCTGCCTGGGGTTCCTGCCGCACAACTTCAACCCGGCCCGGATCTTCATGGGCGACACCGGCTCGATGATGGTCGGCGTGATGCTGTCCGCGGCCATCACGAGCGCGTCGGGCCGGCTGACGTTCAACGAGACCGTCGGCCCCGGTGACATCTTCGCCCTGGTCTCGCCGGTCTTCGTGCTCGTCGGGATCGTGTTCATCCCGGTGCTGGACCTGATGCTCGCGGTGATCCGCCGGACCCGTGCCGGGACCAGCCCGTTCAGCCCGGACAAGATGCACCTGCACCACCGGCTCCTGCAGGTCGGGCACAGCCACCGCCGCGCCGTGCTGCTGGTGTACCTGTGGGTCGCGGTCATCGCGTTCGGTGCGGTCGCGCTCGCGCTCGTCCCGCAGACCGGGCTGGTCGTCGCGGCGACCGTCGTCGCCCTGATCGTCGCCTTCGTCGCGTCGGTGGTGCCGCACCGGTCCCGGCAGCGGGCCGCGGCGGCCGCGGCCCCGGCGGTCGTGCCGGTGGCCTCCGTCGACGACGAACCCGTCCCGGACCCGGTGCCGCCGGTGCCGGACGCCCTGACGGCCGGGTCCGGTGGGGTGACCGCCCCCGTCCGGCAGGACGTGGCGGGGGCCGGGCTGTCCGAGGTGGCGGGGCCCGGCCGGCACGAGGTCGCCGGGCCCGGCCGGCCTGACGTGGCCGGGCCGCACCGGCAGGAGACGCCGCGCGGATCCGGGCCCGTGGAGCCGGGCCGGGGGCCGGCGGGCCGCCCACCGATGCGGCGGCCGGCGGGGGCGTCCCCGTATCCGGCCACGCCCGGTCCACCGACGGACGGGGGCCGCGGGCCACGGGAACGGCGACCGGCACCGCCGCCCGCCGGCCCGCCCGGGGGACCGCAGCCGACCGGCGGGGCGCCGTACCCGGGCAACGGGACGCCGGCGCGCCCTGCGGGCGAGACCCCGGTGCCCGGACGCGGGGTGCCGCCGTACCGGCCGGGGGAGACGCCGGCACCCGGTGGTGGGGTGGCTCCGTACCGCCAGGGGGAGACTCCCGTGCCCCCGCACCGGTCCGGGGAGACATCTGCTCCCGGTGGGGCGGTCCCGTACCGCACGGGAGAGTCGCCGGCCCCCGGCCGAGGAGCTCCGCACCGCCGTCCCGGAGTGGATCCGGTGTCCGGCAACGGGACCCGGGCCCCAGGCACCGGACCCATGGGCCCGCGCCGGGACGCGTCCGCTCCCGGGACGCCGGAGGCTGCAGGGCCCGGCGGACCCGAGGAGCACACGGAGCAACCGACGGTCCCCACCCACGGGGCGCACCGCCGCCCCCACGACGACCCCCCGGCCCACTGACGACGCACCCCGTCGCCGCGCGACGCACCGCTTCGCCGCGCGACGCACCCCGTCGCAGGGTGGCGCACCCCGTCGCAGGGTGGCGCACCCCGTCGCAGGGTGGCGCACCGCTTCGCCGGGTGGCGCACCGCTTCGCAGGGTGGTGCACCCGATGCAACGGGTGCGCGGACCGGTCGAGGGGTGCGTCGACGGGGTTCTGACAGCGGCGCGGGGCGGGTGCCGGGAGCGTCGCCAGGTGATGGTCGCCGGCCCACGGGCCTGGGGCCGGCGAACGGGATGCACGTTCCGGCCCTCGCCGGGGCCACCGCGTGCGTCCCGATCGGCGGCGGTGGCGGAGCCTCACCGATGGTTCGGGTGTCCGCGGTCACCTCTGCCGGGCGAGCCGGGCAACGCCCGCTCCGACGGGCGCCGGAGACCGCGGTGTCGGCCGGCGATACCGTGGTCGTGGCTCGTTCCGGCTGGTGGAGCGGCCGTTGATCCGGGAGGACGGGCGAACCGTGTGGCGATGGGACCGGTGGGGGACGGTGGACTACAGCGGCCCTGCCGTCGGGCAGGCGCAGGTGGTCCGGAGGCTCTCCGCCTCGATGGCGCGCGGTGCCGCCCTGGTCGGGGGCGTGACCTCGGTGCTGTGCATCGGTGCCGCCGCGCTGGCCGCCGGGCTGCCCGGGCTCTACGGCGCCGCCCTGGGTGGGGTGCTCGCCACGGGCTCCGCGCTGCTCACCCCGGTCCTGATGCTGCGCACCACGGCACTGGATCCGGGGGCTGTGATGCTGGCCTCATTCATCGGCCTGGTGACGAAGGCCCTCATCCTCCTGATCGTCCTGTTCACCCTCGGGGGTGCCCCCGGCCTGCACCGGATGTCACTGGCCGTCACGTTGCTCGTGGTGTTCGTCGCGACGACCGCGGCCGAGGCCTGGGCGGGCAGCAAGATCAAGATCCTGATCGGGCCGGAGCCGGACCCGCCGAGCGCCTGACCTGCGCCGACTCGACCGAAATGCCGGTTTTGGCCAGGCCCGGATCCGGGTCTCCACAGCCGCTCGCACGGGTACCACGGAGGTGGGGGTGGCGCCCGCGCGGCGTGTTAACGAATGATTGCACCGCGCCCCGCGCGCGCCCCGACCAAGATCGTTGCGTGGCGTGAAGGCGCAGGTGAGATGCGTGCCAGCCCCCGACACGTTGTAGAAGTACGGCTGATAGCATCCGCCACGTAGGCGATGTGGGTGACTTCCGGTGTTTCGGCCCGGACGCCCGGAAGGCATCGCGCCACGAGGCACCTTGCAGGCGATCCCCCGTTTCGCGTGGACGCGGGACGGGAGCACCGGAAGGACCCCCATTGGGTACGTTCGTACTTGCGGCAGAGGAGTTCACGCCGCCGGGCCAGGGACTCTTCAACTACCCGCCGATCTTCGGCGAGGTCACGAAGCCGATGGTCCTCGCCGTGCTGTCGCTGATCATCGTCGTCGCGGTGTTCACGCTCGGCACCCGCAAGCTCTCGATCGTCCCCGGCCGGGGGCAGTTCGCGCTGGAGTCGTTCTACAACATCCCGCGCAACACGATGGCCCGCGACCAGATCGGCTCCGCCGACTTCAAGCGGTTCATCCCGTTGATCCTGGGCCTGTTCAGCTTCATCCTGATCAACAACCTCTTCGCGATCATCCCGGTGATCCAGTTCCCGACGATGTCGCGGATCGGGTTCCCGATCGCGCTGGCGTTGTTCGTCTACGTCTTCTACCACTACGCCGGGTTCAAGAAGCACGGTTTCGCGGGCTACATCAAGCACGCCGCGCTGCCGCCGGGTGTCCCGGTCTTCATCGCGCCGCTGATCATCGTGATCGAGCTGCTGCAGAAGTTCGTGGTGCAGCCGCTCTCGCTCGCGCTGCGTGTGTTCGCCGCCATGTTCGCCGGCCACCTGATCATCGCGCTGACCGCGGTGGCCGCCGAGTTCCTGCTCTTCGCGGGTGGCGGGCTGGCGGTCGCGGCGCCGTTCTCGTTCGTCGCCGGCATCGCGTTCACCTTCCTGGAGGCGCTGGTCCAGGTCATCCAGGCCTACGTCTTCGCCCTGCTCGCCGCCGTGTTCATCGGTGCGGCGATCTCGGAGGACCACTAGACACCCGGTGCGCGAGCGCCGATCCGATCCGCCGGCTCGTCCGGCCCGACCCACCGAACGACCCGCATCCCGCGGACCCGACGGAAGGAAACCGAAGTGAACGTCCCCACGCAGGTCCTGGCCCAGGCCGCCGACATCAACCCCGGCCTCGCGGCCATCGGCTTCGGTGCCAGCGCCATCGGCGCCGGCATCGGCGTCGGCCTGATCTGGTCGGCCGTCATCAGCGGCACCGCCCGCCAGCCGGAGGCCCGTGGCCAGCTGATGGGTATCGGCTGGACCACCTTCGTGCTCGCCGAGCTGGTCATGCTGATCGGCCTGGTGCTGTTCTTCATCGCCGGCGGCTGATCAACCCCATGCCGGTCCACACACCGGCGGCCACGTCAGGGAAGGACTCACGGTGGAACTGATTCTCGCCGCCGAGGAACCGCTGCCGATTCTCCCGCACGGCAACGAGCTCGTCCTCGGGATCGTCGCGTTCGCCATCCTGCTCTTCGTGCTCTGGAAGTTCGCGGTCCCGCGCTTCGAGACGCTCTACGAGGAGCGGACGGACGCGATCGAGGGCGGTCTGAAGCGTGCTCAGGAGACCCAGGAGCAGGCGGACCGGCTGAAGAAGGAGTACGAGGACCAGCTGGCCGGCCTCCGGGCCGAGGCGGCGCGCATCCGCGACGATGCGCGTGCCGAGGGCCAGCAGATCAAGGCCGAGCTGCGCGAGGAGGCCGAGCAGGAGGCCGCCCGCATCCGGACCCGGGGCGAGGAGCAGGTCTCCGCGGCCCGCGACGCCGCGCAGCGCGCCCTCCGCAACGAGGTCGGCGGCCTGTCCGTGCAGCTGGCCGAGCGCCTGCTGCGCGAGCAGCTCACCGACGACTCGCGTCGCTCGTCGACGATCGACTCGTTCCTGGGTGAGCTCGACCAGCAGGGCGCCGCGCGGAGCGGGGCGAACTGATGGCCACGGTCCTGCAGCCCGCGTCCCGGGACGCGCTCGTCGCGCTGACCGAGCGGCTGGACGGCTACGTCGACGGTGCGTCCGCCCGGGACCTGACCACGACGGCGGACGAGCTGTTCGCGGTGGCCCGGTTCCTGGACGGCGAGCGCGCCGTGCAGCGGCTGCTGGCCGACTCCGCGTCGCCGGAGGAGGCCCGGGCCGATCTGGTCCGCCGCCTGTTCGGTGCGCAGCTCTCGCAGCCGACCGTCGACCTCGTCTCCGAGCTGGCGCGCAAGCGCTGGTCGAAGACCCGGGACGTCGTCGTCGCCGCGGAGGCGCTGGCCCGCCAGGCCGCCGTCGCCGTCGCCGAGAAGACCGGGTCGCTCGACGAGGTCGAGGACCAGCTGTTCCGGTTCGGCCGCATCCTCGGCCGCGAGCCGGAGCTCAACGGTCTGCTCGCCGACACCACCAGGCCGGTGGAGGGTCGCGTGCAGCTGCTGGACGGCGTGCTCGGCGACCGGGTCTTCCCGGTCACCGCGACGCTGCTCCGCGAGGCGGTCCGGCTGCCCCGCGGCCGGCACCTGGACGTCGTCGCCGAGGAGCTCGCCGAGCTCGCGGCGGCCCGCCGGGACCGGTCGGTCGCGAAGGTGCGCACCCCCGTCGCGCTGACTCCCGACCAGGAGTCGAAGCTCGAAGAGTCCCTCGGCCGGATCTACGGCCGCAAGATCTCCCTGCAGGTCGAGCTCGACCGGGACCTCCTCGGAGGTCTGGTCGTGCAGGTCGGCGGCGAGGTCATCGACGGCAGCGTGGCGGGCAGACTCGCCGCCGCGCGCCGGTCCCTGCCCAGCTGACCTGCTGAGCCGGCCGCCCCGGCGGCCCGATCTCAGATCCCGTTCGAGAGAAGGAACGACGCAGCATGACAGAGCTGACGATCTCCTCCGAGGAGATCCGGAGCGCGATCTCCAGCTACGTCTCGTCGCTGGAGAGCGACACGTCCCGCCGCGAGGTCGGCGCCGTGTCCGACACCGGTGACGGCATCGCCCACGTCGAGGGCCTGCCCTCGGCCATGACCAACGAGCTGCTCGAGTTCGAGGGCGGCGTCCGAGGCGTGGCGCTGAACCTGGAGCAGAACGAGATCGGCGCCGTCGTCCTCGGTGACTACACCGGCATCGAGGAGGGGCAGCAGGTCACCCGCACCGGCGAGGTCCTCTCGGTCCCGGTCGGCGAGGGCTACCTGGGCCGGGTCGTCGACCCGCTCGGCAACGCCATCGACGGTCTCGGCGACATCGAGACCGACTCGCGGCGCGTGCTCGAGCTGCAGGCGGCCTCGGTGATGGAGCGCCAGTCGGTGCACGAGCCGCTGCAGACCGGCATCAAGGCGATCGACGCCATGACGCCGATCGGCCGTGGCCAGCGGCAGCTGGTGATCGGCGACCGCAAGACCGGCAAGACCGCGGTCTGCGTCGACACGATCATCAACCAGAAGGAGAACTGGGCGTCGGGCGACCCCAAGAAGCAGGTCCGCTGCATCTACGTCGCCGTCGGCCAGAAGGGCTCCACGATCGCCGGTGTCCGGCAGTCCCTCGAGGACGCCGGTGCGCTGGAGTACACGACGATCGTCGCCGCCCCGGCGTCCGACCCGGCCGGCTACAAGTGGCTCGCCCCCTACACCGGCTCGGCCATCGGCCAGCACTGGATGTACCAGGGCAAGCACGTCCTGATCGTCTTCGACGACCTCTCGAAGCAGGCCGAGGCGTACCGCGCGATCTCGCTGCTGCTGCGCCGCCCGCCGGGCCGTGAGGCCTACCCGGGCGACGTGTTCTACCTGCACTCGCGGCTGCTGGAGCGTTGCGCGAAGCTGTCCGACGACCTCGGCGCGGGTTCGATGACCGGTCTCCCGATCATCGAGACCAAGGCGAACGACGTGTCGGCGTACATCCCGACCAACGTCATCTCCATCACCGACGGCCAGGTCTTCCTCGAGTCCGACCTGTTCAACCAGGGCGTCCGGCCGGCGATCAACGTCGGTATCTCGGTCTCCCGGGTCGGTGGCGACGCCCAGGTCAAGGCCATGAAGACGGTGTCCGGTTCGCTGCGTCTGGACCTCTCGCAGTACCGCGAGCTGGAGGCGTTCGCCGCCTTCGGTTCGGACCTCGACGCCGCGTCGGCGGCCTCGCTGGGCCGCGGTGAGCGTCTGGTCGAGCTGCTGAAGCAGGCCCAGTACGCGCCGGTCGCGGTGCAGGACCAGGTCGTCTCGATCTGGCTCGGCACCTCGGGCAAGCTCGACTCCGTCCCGGTCGCCGACGTGCAGCGCTTCGAGGGCGAGTTCCGCGAGTACGCGCGCCGGCACGCCGCGGGTCCGCTCAGCGAGATCGTCGACACCGGGAAGCTCTCGGACGACGCGATCTCGACGCTGACCTCGGCCGTCGACACCTTCAAGCGCAACGAGTTCACCGCCTCCGACGGTTCCTCGGTCGTCCCGAACGAGAAGCCGGCGAAGGCCCTCGACGAGGACGACGTCGAGCAGGAGACCGTCACCGTCAAGAAGAGCTGAGGCTGATACCCGATGGCGGCACAGATCCGGGTGCTGCGCCGGCGTATCCGGTCGACGCAGTCCATCAAGAAGATCACCCGCTCCCAGGAGCTGATCGCGACCTCACGGATCGCGAAGGCCCGGGCGCGGGTGGACGAGGCGCGTCCCTACGCCGAGCTGATGACGAGCACGCTCTCCGAGCTCGCCTCCAACTCGGCGCTGGACCACCCGCTGCTCGTCGAGCGTGAGCAGCCGAAGCGGGCCGCCGTCCTGGTCGTGACCAGTGACCGCGGTCAGTGCGGCGGCTACAACGCCAACGTGCTCAAGGAGGCCGAGAAGCTGCAGTCCCTGCTCCGTGAGCAGGGCAAGGAGCCGGTGCTGTACGTGATCGGCCGCAAGGGCGTCTCGTACTACCGGTTCCGCAACCGGGACATCGAGCAGTCCTGGACCGGTTTCTCCGAGCAGCCCGGTTACGAGCACGCGGCCGAGGCGGCGCGCACGCTGGTCGACGCGTTCATGGCCGGCGAGGACGACGGCGACGGCAACGCCGACGGCGTGCACGGGGTGGACGAGCTGCACCTCGTCTACACCAGCTTCAAGAACATGATCACGCAGATCCCGCAGGCCCGGCGGATGGCGCCGCTCGAGGTCGAGTACGCGGCGGACTCCGCGTCGGCGAAGCCGGTGGACGAGGACGACCGCACCGCGGACACCGCGCAGAGCCAGGTGGAGAGCCCCGGCAGCAAGGGGCTGCAGTCGCTGTACGAGTTCGAGCCGGACCCGGACACGCTGTTCGACGCGCTGCTGCCGAAGTACATCGGGGCCCGCCTCTACGCGGCCCTGCTGGAGTCGGCGGCGTCGGAGTCGGCGAACCGGCAGCGGGCCATGAAGGCCGCGACCGACAACGCCAACGAACTGATCCGTAGCCTGACCCTGGAGGCCAACCAGGCTCGCCAGGCTCAGATCACCCAGGAGATCAGCGAGATCGTCGGTGGTGTCGACGCCCTCGCGAGCGCAGGAAGTGAGAGCTGATGACCGCAACCGCCGATACTTCGGCCACCGGCACGATCACCGGGCGCGTCGTCCAGGTGACCGGCCCGGTCGTCGACGTCGAGTTCCCGCGTGACCAGGTCCCGGACCTGTACAACGCGCTGTCCCTGGAGGTCGACCTCTCCGGCGACCACCGCAAGCTGACCCTGGAGATCGCCCAGCACCTGGGCGACAACCTGGTCCGCGCGATCTCCATGCAGCCGACCGACGGCGTGGTCCGCGGCCAGGAGGTCACCGACCTCGGCCGTCCGATCTCGGTGCCGGTGGGCGACCAGGTCAAGGGGCACGTGTTCAACGCGCTCGGCGACTGCCTGGACGACCCGAGCATCCAGTTCACCGGTGACCTGCGGTCGATCCACCAGAAGGCCCCGCGGTTCGACCAGCTCGAGGGCAAGACCGAGATGCTGGAGACCGGCATCAAGGTCCTCGACCTGATGACCCCGTACGTGGTCGGCGGCAAGATCGGTCTGTTCGGTGGTGCCGGTGTCGGCAAGACCGTGCTGATCCAGGAGATGATCCAGCGTGTCGCGCTGAACTTCGGTGGCACCTCGGTGTTCGCCGGCGTCGGCGAGCGCACCCGTGAGGGCAACGACCTCATCACGGAGATGACCGAGTCGGGCGTCATGAAGAACACCGCCCTGGTGTTCGGTCAGATGGACGAGCCGCCGGGCACCCGTATGCGCGTCGCGCTCTCCGCGCTGACGATGGCGGAGTACTTCCGGGACGCGCAGGACCAGGACGTCCTGCTGTTCATCGACAACATCTTCCGGTTCACCCAGGCCGGCCAGGAGGTCTCGACCCTCCTCGGCCGCATGCCGTCCGCGGTGGGCTACCAGCCCACCCTGGCCGACGAGATGGGCGAGCTGCAGGAGCGGATCACATCGACCCGTGGCCGTTCGATCACCTCGATGCAGGCGATCTACGTCCCCGCGGACGACTACACCGACCCGGCTCCGGCGACCACGTTCGCCCACCTGGACGCGACCACCGAGCTCTCCCGGCCGATCTCCCAGAAGGGGATCTACCCGGCGGTGGACCCGCTGACCTCGACCTCCCGGATCCTCGACCCGCAGTACGTGGGCGACGAGCACTTCCGGGTCGCCAACGAGGTCAAGCGGATCCTGCAGAAGTACAACGACCTGCAGGACATCATCGCGATCCTCGGTATCGACGAGCTGTCCGAGGAGGACAAGCAGCTGGTCGGCCGGGCCCGCCGGATCGAGCGCTTCCTGTCGCAGAACCTCCTGGTCGCCGAGCAGTTCACCGGCCAGCCGGGCTCGACGGTCCCGCTGAAGGAGACCATCGAGGCGTTCGACAAGATCGCCAAGGGCGAGTTCGACGACGTGCCCGAGCAGGCGTTCTTCCTCTGCGGCGGTCTGGACGACCTGGAGAAGAACCGCAAGAAGCTCGAGGGCTGATCTCATGCCTGCTGAGATGACCGTGGAGCTGGTCTCCGTCGAGCGCCGGCTGTGGTCGGGTGACGCGCGCTTCGTGCTCGCCCGCACCACCGTCGGCGAGGTCGGCATCCTGCCCGGCCACCAGCCGATGCTGGCCCAGCTCGAGGAGGCCGGCACCGTCCGGATCGACTCGACCGACGGCTCGAAGCGCACCATCGCGGTGCACGGCGGGTTCCTGTCGGTCTCCGCGGAGCGGGTGTCGATCCTGGCCGAGTTCGCCGAGCAGTCGGACGAGATCGACGTCGACCGGGCCCGCCGGGCGCGGGACGGTGCCGACACCTCGACCGACGAGGGCAAGGCGGCCGTCGCCCGGGCCGAGGCCCGCCTCCGGGCGGCCGAGGCCAACTAGGCGGAGGACCGGCACGGCAGTGGAACTCATCGCGGCGATCGTCGGAGTTCTGCTGCTGTGTCTGGTCGTCCCCCTGATCTGGCTCGCCGTACGGCGGGTGCGACTCATGCGTAACGGCGGCGTGGACCTGTGTCTGCGCCGCCGTTTCGCTGTCACGGACTGGCACTTCGGTGTCGGTCGCTACGAGGGCGAGCGCTTCGCCTGGTACCGGCTCACCAGCTTCCGGATCGGCGCCACCGTGGTCCTGGACCGCGCCGGGCTGGACATCGTCGAGCGACGCCCACCGCACCGCTCCGAGGAGTTCGCCATCCCGACGGCGGTCGAGGTGCTCCGCTGCCGGGGCCGCGACGCCGGCGGCCGCGGCATCGACGTCGAACTGGCGATGTCCCAGGACGTCCGCACCGGGTTCCTGGCGTGGCTGGAGGCCACACCGCCGGGACGCACCCGCGGATTCCGCGAGGCGTCCTGAGCGCAGGCGGGGCGTCAGGCGTCGGGGGCGCCGTGCGGGCCGCCGGGCTGCCAGAGGACGTCGCCGTCCGGGTTCGCGACGCGGCCCAGGATGAACAGCAGGTCCGAGAGCCGGTTCAGGTACTGCGCGGTGAGCGGGTTCGTGCGGTCGCCGTCGTCGTCCAGCAGGGCCCACACCGACCGCTCGGCGCGACGGGTGACGGTCCGGGCGACGTGCAGGTACGCGGCGCCGGGCGTCCCCCCGGGCAGGATGAACGAGTTCAGCTTCGGCAGCTCCGGGTTGAACTCGTCGCACCACGACTCGAGCCGCGTCACGTAGCCCTCGGTGATCCGCAGCGGCGGGAACTCCGGGTTCTCCACGATGGGCGCGCAGAGGTCCGCGCCGACGTCGAACAGGTCGTTCTGGATCTGCCGGAGCGGATCGGCGACGCGCTCGGCGAGGCCGCCGACCGTCACCGCGACGCCGATCGCGGCGTTCGCCTCGTCGGTGTCCGCGTAGGCCGCCAGGCGCGGGTCGGTCTTGCGGACGCGGCTGAAGTCGCCGAGCGCCGTCGTCCCGTCGTCGCCGGTCTTCGTGTAGATCCGAGTCAGGTGCACCGCCACCCCGACAGGCTATGCGGACGATCCGCGCGGAGGCCAGGCCGCCGGTCGGGGTGCCTCTCGGCAACCGTCGCGTGTGCTGCGCCGGACGGCGCAACCCTGCCCGACACGTCGGGGTGTGCCCGTGCCCCGGTGACCGCCCCGTTACCGTTCCGGACGTGGTGGAGCATTTCGCGGTCCGCGGCGGGGCCCGGCTGAACGGGTCCGTCGACGTCGTCGGGGCGAAGAACAGTGTGCTCAAGCTGATGGCTGCGGCGCTGCTGGCCGAGGGCCGGACGACGCTCGAGAACTGCCCCGAGATCCTGGACGTGCCGCTGATGGCGGACGTCCTGCGCAGCCTCGGCTGCGCGGTGGCGATCGAGGGCGGCACCGTGCACATCGACGTCCCGGCGAACCCCGGCGCCGAGGCGGACTACCGCTCGGTGTCGAAGCTGCGCGCGTCGGTCTGCGTGCTCGGGCCGCTGGTGGCGCGCTGCCGGCGGGCCGTCGTCCCGCTGCCCGGTGGCGACGCGATCGGCTCCCGGCCGCTGGACATGCACCAGAACGGCCTGCGGAAGCTGGGCGCGACGACCGACATCGAGCACGGCAGTGTCACCGCCTCGGCGCAGGACCTGCACGGTGCGCAGATCTGGCTGGACTTCCCCAGCGTCGGCGCGACCGAGAACATCCTGATGGCGGCGGTGCTCGCCGAGGGCACGACCGTCATCGACAACGCGGCCCGCGAGCCGGAGATCGTGGATCTCTGCGTGATGCTGCAGCAGATGGGCGCGAAGCTGGAGGGCGTCGGGTCCTCGACGCTGACCGTGCACGGCGTGACCGGCCTGCAGCCCACCACGCACCGCGTGATCGGCGACCGGATCGTCGGAGCGACCTGGGCGTTCGCGGCGGCGATGACCCGCGGCGAGGTGACCGTCCGCGGGGTGGACCCGCACCACATCGACCTCGTGCTGGACAAGCTGCGCAGCGCGGGCGCCGAGATCTCCACCGGCGGGGAGGAGTTCTCCGTCGCGATGCCGGGCCGCCCGGAGGCGGTGGACTTCGTGACGCTGCCCTACCCGGGTTTCGCCACGGACCTGCAGCCGATGGCGATCGCGCTCTCCGCCGTCGCCGAGGGCACGTCGATGATCACCGAGAACGTGTTCGAGGCACGGTTCCGGTTCGTCGACGAGATGGTCCGGCTCGGCGCCGACGCCCGCACGGACGGGCACCACGCCGTCGTGCGCGGGCGGGAGGAGCTGTCGTCGGCGCCGGTGTGGGCCAGCGACATCCGGGCCGGGGCGGGCCTGGTCCTGGCCGGACTGTGCGCCCGCGGCACGACCGAGGTCTGGGACGTCGCGCACATCGACCGCGGCTACCCGCGCTTCGTCGAGAACCTCTCCGCGCTGGGCGCGGACATCCGCCGGGTGGCGGGCGAGCCGGAGCGCTGAGCCCGGCCTCCCGGCGTCCGCGAGCCCGACGGTCCCGATCGGCGCGCGTCACCCGATCGTGGCAGGCTTCCGGTACGCCACGGGCGGCCCGGCTGTCGGGTTCCGCCGTCGACGAGGAGGCCGCCATGGTGAGCACCCCGGATGCTGCTGACGTGTCACGGGCCGGTCGCCGGGCGGCGAGCGGAGCACGGGACGTGGCGCACTCGACGCCGGTCCGGATCGCGGCGCGGGTGGGGATCGCCGCGAACGGCGTTCTGCACCTGCTGATCGGCTGGCTGGCGGTGCAGGTGGCGCTCGGGTCCGGAGCGCAGGCGGACCAGAACGGTGCGCTGGGTGCGATCGCCGCCGAACCGCTGGGCCGGGCCTTCCTGTGGGTCCTGGTCGTGGGGTTCGCGGCGGTCGTCCTGTGGCGGGCCGTCTCGGCGGTGTGGGGTTTCGGCTACGTCGGCGACCGGTCCCGCAGGCTGGTCAAGCGCGTGGTGTCCGCCGGGCAGGCCGTGGTCTACGCGGTGCTGGCGGTCGCGGCGGCGCCGACGGCGCTGAGCGGACGTGCGTCGTCGGGCGGGGGCGGGCAGGCGACCGCGGGCCTGCTGGGCCTGCCGGGCGGGCAGATCGTGACCGCGCTCGTCGGACTCGGGGTGCTCGTGGGCGGTGGCGTGATGGTGTGGAACGGCTGGCAGCAGCGCTTCCTCGAGGACCAGGACCTGGCGGGTGCCGATCGCCGGGTCCGCCGGCTCGATGCCCGTACCGGGCAGATCGGGTTCATCGCGAAGGGCGTCGCGATCGGTGTGCTCGGGATCCTCGTCGGTGTCGCCGCGCTGACGTTCGACCCGGCGCGTGCGAACGGACTCGACTCGGCGCTGAAGGCCCTGCGCGAGCAGCCCTACGGGGTGTTCCTGCTCGTCGCGGTCGGGCTGGGGATCGCCTGCTACGGCGTGTTCTGCTTCTTCGACGCCCGGTACCACCGGGTCACCTGAGCGTCCGTCAGTCCAGTGCGCCCCGGCTGAGCACGACCCGGGCGTCGGGCACGTCCTTCGGGAAGACGAGCAGGGCGAACCCGCCCCGGTCGTCGGAGCCGGGCGTGATCGTCGCCCGGATGCCCTGCGCGCGCAGCCGGTCGCGCAGGATCCGCGCCGCGTCCTTCCCCGGTACCCGCGAGACCTCGGTCAGCAGGCCGGTCGCGACGGGGTCGTCGGGGTCGTCGGTGGGGAGGGTCACGTTCTTCTGGTGCCCGAACGTCCAGCGCAGCAGCAGTCCGATGGCGACCAGCACCACGACCAGGCCGACGATCGTGCCGAGCCGTGGGACGACGTCCATCTCCATCGCCCGATGGTCGCACCCGCCGGGCCCTGCCGCCCTCCCCGACGGGTGGGGCGTGAACCGATCCAGTGCTCGGTTTCCCGTACGGATCGCGTAGTTTGCCGCGCAGACGTGTGTGACGAGGGACGACCGGGCACCCGATCCGCCCTACTCGCCAGTAGTCTTGTCCCGACGTGCAGACAGTGCCGACTGTGCAGACGACGACGGAGGTTCCGGTGCCGTACCCGACCGATCGCGAGCGCGACCGTCCGTGGGTGATCCGCACCTACGCCGGTCACTCGTCGGCCGAGAAGACCAACGAGCTGTACCGCCGGAACCTGGCCAAGGGCCAGACCGGTCTCTCGGTGGCCTTCGACCTGCCGACCCAGACCGGCTACGACCCCGACGACGAGCTCGCCAAGGGCGAGGTCGGCAAGGTCGGCGTCCCGGTCAGCCACATCGGTGACATGCGCGCCCTGTTCGACGGCATCCCCGTCGCCGAGGCCAACACCTCGATGACGATCAACGCGCCGGCGATGTGGCTGCTCTCCCTCTACGTGGCGGTCGCCGAGGAGCAGGCCGAGCAGCAGGGCCTCGACTACTCCGAGGTCCGGGCGAAGCTCGCCGGCACCACGCAGAACGACATCGTCAAGGAGTACCTGTCGCGGGGCACCTACGTGTTCCCGCCCGGACCCAGCCTGCGGCTGATCACCGACATGGTCGCCTGGTCGGTCACCGAGATCCCCAAGTGGAACCCGATCAACATCTGCAGCTACCACCTGCAGGAGGCCGGGGCGACGCCGACGCAGGAGCTGGCGTACGCGCTGTCCACCGCGATCGCGGTGCTGGACTCGGTGCGCGACTCCGGCCAGGTGCCGCCGGAGAAGTTCGGCGACGTCGTCGGGCGGATCTCGTTCTTCGTGAACGCGGGCCTGCGGTTCGTCGAGGAGATGTGCAAGATGCGGGCGCTCGCGCGCCTGTGGGACGAGATCACCCTGGAGCGCTACGGCGTCGAGAACCCCAAGCAGCGGCGCCTGCGTTACGGCGTGCAGGTCAACTCGCTGGGACTGACCGAGGCGCAGCCGGAGAACAACGTCCAGCGGATCGTGCTGGAGATGCTCGCCGTCACCCTGTCCAAGGACGCGCGGGCCCGCGCCGTGCAGCTGCCGGCGTGGAACGAGGCGCTGGGCCTGCCGCGGCCGTGGGACCAGCAGTGGGCGCTGCGGATGCAGCAGGTGCTGGCCTACGAGACCGACCTGCTCGAGTACGAGGACATCTTCGACGGCTCCCGGGTGGTCGAGGCCAAGGTGTCCGAGCTCGTCGAGGGCGCCCGCGCCGAGATCGACCGGGTGCAGGAGATGGGCGGTGCGGTCGCGGCCGTCGAGTCCGGCTACATGAAGGGCGAGCTGGTCAGCTCCCTGGCCGCGTACCGCCGTGAGATGGAGTCCGGCGACCGCGTCGTCGTCGGGGTCAACAAGTTCGACACCACCGAGCCCAGCCCGCTGCAGGCCGAGGGCGCCGGGGCGATCTTCACGGTCGACCCCGAGACCGAGCGGTCCGCGATCGAGGCCATCGGGCGGTGGCGTTCCGAGCGGGACGCCGCGGCCGTCGACGAGTCGCTGCGGGCACTGCGCGACGCCGCGAAGACCGAGCAGAACCTCATGCAGGTCTCGATCGACTGCGCCAAGGCCGGCGTGACGACCGGCGAGTGGGCCGGTGCGCTGCGCGAGGTGTTCGGCGAGTTCCGTGCCCCGACCGGTGTGTCGTCGGCGTCGGCGTCCGGTGAGGGCGCCGGGGAGATCGCCGAGGTCCGCGAGCGGGTCCGCGCCACCGGTGACGAGCTCGGCCAGCGCCTCCGGATGCTCGTCGGCAAGCCGGGTCTCGACGGCCACTCCAACGGTGCCGAGCAGGTCGCCGTGCGCGCCCGCGACGTCGGCTTCGAGGTCGTCTACCAGGGCATCCGGCTCACCCCGTCGCAGATCGTCGCGGCCGCGGTGCAGGAGGGCGTGCACGCCGTCGGGCTGTCGGTGCTGTCCGGCTCGCACCTGGAGGTCGTGCCGGCGGTCGTGCAGGGGCTGCGTGACGCGGGCGCCGGGGACATCCCGGTCGTCGTCGGGGGGATCATCCCGCCGGAGGACGAGAAGCGGCTGCGTGAGGGCGGGATCGCCGCGGTGTTCACGCCGAAGAACTTCCGGCTGACCGGGATGATGGACGAGATCGTGACCCTCGTCCGGGACGCGCAGGGCCTGTCCTGATCCGGCGGACCGCCCGGGTCAGCGCACCCGGGCGGCCGCGGTGTCGGCGAGACGGCCCGCGAGTTCGCACAGCTGCGACGTCGAGCGCCCGCCCTCCTCGGCCTTGACCCGGACGAGCTCGGCCATCGGGCGGCCGTTCGTCCCGGTGAACTCCCGCACCGGGACCTCGCCGTTGCACGCGTCGGGGCCGTCGTCACGGACGAACGCCGCCGTGCCCGCGAGCGGCTGCCCGGTCGCGGACGGGGTGTCGTAGCGGTCGAACGAGACCGTCAGCTGGAGGTCCGCGCCCGCGTCGCCGGCGTCCCAGCTGCAGGACCAGCCGGCGAAGTCGCGGTAGGAGTCGGTGCGCGCCGGGGCCGGCAGCATCGTGAGGTCCTCGGGGCGCAGGGTGCCGCAGGCGTCGGTCGTCCAGAGGACGCTGCCGCCCGGCGGCGGTACCGGACGGCGGGGGATGCCGTCCGCGGCGAGCCGGGTCGCGGCGGAGGCGGCGGCCGCCTCGGCGGCCGCGCAGGGGTCCAGTCCGCGGGTCCGGCCGGCGTCGTGGTCGGCCGAGATCGAGACCTGGGTGCCGTCGTCGAGCCACAGGAACCGCATGCACGATGTGCCCTCGGCCGGTCGGCGCACCAGCACGGCGTCGCCGAGGCGCTGCTGCTCGCCCTCGGGCGGGCTGCCGGTGGCGCGGCGGTAGCGGATGTCGACGCCACCGGCGTCGTCGCCGCCGACCACGAACACGATCGAGCAGGCCGCGAGGTTGCCGTAGTCGGGCTCCCTCACCGCGGGCGCGAACGGGGCGAGCGCCGCCGGGTCGGCCAGGCACGGGTCGGCGGTGCGCTGGTCGCCCGCGGCCAGCGGCGGGACCGACGCGGGCAGCGCCACCGGGGCCGGGGCGGGCGCGTCGGCGCCGCGTTCCTGCGGGATCAGCGCGACGGCGGCGACGACCGCCACGACCGCGACGACGGCCGCTCCGCCGAACAGGAGACGGCGCCGGCGGGCGGCGACCGGGCCGTCCGCCGTCGCGTGGCCGGGCGGGTCGGTCGGATCGTCCGGCCGGACCTCCGGGGTGGTCGTGCGGCGTGCGGTGGGGCCGGGGTCCGCCGGGGCCGCGGGCTCGGGCTCGTCGCGGTCGGCCAGCGCCCAGAGCCGCCGGGCCGCCTCGGCCGCCGTCGGACGGGCGGCGGGGTCGGCCGCCGTCATCGTCGCGAGCAGTGCACCCAGTGGACCGTCCAGTGCGGGCGGCGGGACCGGGTCGGCGTCGGCGATGCGGCGGATGAGGGCCAGCGGGCTGTCGTCGGCCCAGCCGAACGGGGGCTCTCCGTCGACGGCGACCCGCAGCGTCGCACCGAGCCCGTAGACGTCGGCCGGGGCCGCCGGTTCGTCGCCCCGCGCTGTCTCCGGGGCGAAATAGGCCGGGGTCCCGAGTGTTCCGACGGTCAGCGAGTGCCGGCCGGGGATCAGCGAGATGCCGAAGTCGGTGAGCTTGACGGGGCCGTCGTCGGACACCAGGACGTTGCCGGGCTTCACGTCGCGGTGCACGATGCCGGCCGTGTGCAGCGCCGCGAGCGCCTCGGCGACCTGCGCGCCGATCCGGGCCGCGGCGCCGGGCGCCAGCGGCCCGGTTCCGGTCAGCAGCGCGTCCAGACCTGCCGAGGGCACGTACTCCATGACCAGCAGCGGGCCGGCCGGGAGCTCCAGGACGTCGAAGACGGTGACGATCCGCCCGTGGTGCAGCTGGGCGGCGACCTGAGCCTCACGCCGGAGGCGGCGCATCGCGGCCGCGCCGTCCTCGGCGGCGGCACCCGTCTGCACCTGCTTGAGGGCGACGTCGCGGTCCAGCGCGGTGTCGCGTGCCCGGTGCACGACGCCCATGCCCCCGGCGCCCAGCCGCTCCCGGACCTCGTACCGCCCGGCGACGACGGTGCCCTCGACGAGCGGTGCCGTCACCCGGGCTCCCGGTCCAGCTCGTCGAGATCGGGTTCGGTGACGGTGTTGGTGCGGATCAGCTCGGCCACCAGGTTCTCGTTGAGCCGGTTGCCCACCGGCGGCTCGATCTCCGAGGCCAGCAGTCCGGCCACCCCGGCGGCGGACAGCCGCTCCCGGATCGCGCGCACCGTGTGCTCGGCGCGGCGGTGGGTCCAGCCGCCACCGGGATCGGCCTGCTGCATCTCGTCGCTGACCTGGCGCCAGGACTGCGGAGCCGGACGGGGATCGTTCTGCAGGTAGCGGCGGGCGAGCGCGAGGGCGGCGAGACGCTCGTCCCCGTCGAGCGGCCAGGGCCGGGGGACCCGGGTGCTGTCGTCGTGCCGGGGGAGCGGGCGCACCCGGTCCGGGCCGCTGACCCGCACCTCCAGCGCGTGCTCCCGGCCGGGGGAGCCGAGCACGGTGACCAGCGTGTATCCGGGCGGGACCGGCACCGGCTCGCCGCCGGGACGCAGCTCGGTACCGGCCGGGAACCGGATGCCGGTCCGTCCGGAGTTGCTGAGCCACCAGCGGCCGCCGGTGAACCTCAGGCGGCCGTGCTCGCGGCTGACCTGCGGATCGTCCTCGCCGAGGGTGAGGTGCACCAGCGGCCGGTTGCGTCCGAACAGGACCTCACGGCCCTCCTTCGGGCCGAAGGTGGCGCTGCCTGCCAGGGTCTGCACGAACAACGTGTGCTCGGCCGACGGTCGCTGCTGCACGTGTCCTCCCCTCGCTCAGCTGTCGTCCTTCTCGCCGCCCCGCCGGCTCAGGAGCTTGAAACCGGGGATACCGATGATCGCCTGCCGGACCTCCTTCAGCACGTCCAGGAGCTCGTGGACGTCCGGTCCGACGCGGTCGAGTGTCGCGAGGATCGGCAGGATGTCGTCCTCGAGGTGCTCGGTGAGCACCGGGAGCTGGTCGACCAGGCGGATCGCGGCGTGCACCTCGTCCTCGGACAGCTCGTCGAGGAACTTCGTCGCGAGCGGCGCGGCGCGGCGGGCGAGCGGGGCGTAGAGGTCGACGAGCTCCCCGGCGCGGTCGCTGATCCCGGACGCCTGGTCGACGACGGTCGTCGCCGACCCGGTGACCCGCTCGACCTGCGTGATCAGGTCGCCGGCCCGGTCGCTGACGGTGGTGACGGTGGTGATCAGGCCGTCGGCGTTCCCGGCGACGGCGTCGACCCGGGCGACGAGGCCCTCGGCGTTCCCGGCGACCGCGGACACCTGCTCCACCAGGCCGTCGGCCCGCTCGGAGACCGTGGTGACCCGCCGGACCAGCCCGCTCGCGTCCTCGGAGACGGTGGTGACCTTCTGCACCAGCCCGTCGGCGTTCTCGGCGACGGTCGTGACCCGGCGGACGAGCCCGTCGGCGTCGTCGGCGACGGTGGTGACCTTGCGGACCAGGCCGTCGGCGTTCTCCGCCACGCCGGTGACCCGTTCGACCAGCGAGTCCGCGTCGTCGGCCACGGTGGACACCCGGGCCACCAGCTCGTCCGCGCGGTCGGCCACCGGCCGGACGCGCGCGACCACGTCGGTGGCCTCCGCGGCGACCGAGCCCACGGTCCCGATCAGGTCCTCGGCCCGGTCGACGACGCCGTCGACCCGGTCGAGCAGCGCCTCCGCCCGGGTCGCGATCGTGCCGATCCGGCCGACCAGCGAGCCGACCTCGTCGAGCAGCTCCCCGGCCCGCGACGGCAGCCCGGCCACGGTCTCCGCCAGCTCCCCGGTCCGGTCGACGACCGAGGCCGCTCCGGAGAGCAGGTCCGACGGGCCGGGGACCGGGATCCCGGCGATGCGCAGTGACATGGTCGGATCCTCGCATTCCCGCGAGGCCTGCCGGGTCACGACTCGGGTGTCCGCGCGCAGAGATCGTCGATGGTGAGCCCGCGCGGCGGGACGTTCTCCTCGGTGAAACCGAACGGCCGGGCCGCCTCCAGCCAGCGCCCGGACTCCTGCAGTGCGGTGAGGCCGCGGTCGAACTCCTCGCGGAAACCGGTGTCGGCCGGGCGGAACGCGAACGCCCCCGCACCGACGACCGGGCGGCCGTTCACCTCGGGCTCGAACCCGCCCGTCACCTCGAGCCCGATGCCGGCGTTGCGGCGCACCTCGTCCTGCAGGGAGATCCGGGTGAGCGCCCCGACCTGCGCCTCCTGGCGGGCGATGCCGCGGACCAGCGCACCCTGCGAGTCGAAGGTGACGATCTTCTCGTTCGGGATGCGCGCCGCATAGGCGTACTCCTGCTCGGCGGAGCTGCGCAGCACCCCGAGGGTGGCGCCGGAGCGGCGGACACCGCCGAGCGTCGCGACGCCGAGCGGGTTGCCGGTCGGCACGAGCAGCCCGGTGCGGGCGATGTAGTCGGGCCGGGAGAACGCGACCTGCTGGCAGCGCAGCGGTGTGACGGTGAGCCCGACCGCGATCATGTCGAAGCGGCCGTCCAGCAGGGCGGGCACCAGCTGGTCGAACGCCAGCTGGACGGCGACGAGCCCGCCGCCGCCTATCTCCCCGACGACGGCGCGGGCGACCTCGGGGCTCTCCCCGGTGGGGCGGCCGGAGCCGTCGGTGAAACCGAACGGGCGCTCCCCGGACAGCCCCACGACGACGTCGCCGCCGGCCCGCAGGCGGGTCAGCGCGTCACCCGACTCACGGCCACAGCCGGCGAGCAGCGCGGCGCCGCCCAGCGCCGCGGCGGCGCCGAACAGCCGTCGTCTGCTCAGCAGGCTCGGATCGGACATGGTCCGGCAGAGCCTAGGTGATCGCTAGTCGGGCCACACCGGGGCGCGCTTCCCGAGGAACGACGCCATGCCCTCGCGCGCCCCGCCGGACTGCGACATGGACGCCATGACCTCGGTGGCGATCGCGTAGGCGTCGGCCTCGGGCCGGTCGAGCTGGGCGTAGAGGGTCTGCTTGCCGACGGCCTTGGACAACCGGCTGCCGCGGGTGGCGCGGGCCAGCAGCTCGTCGACGCGGGTGTCGAGCTCGTCGTCGGGGACCGCGTAGTTGACCAGCCCCCAGTCGGCTGCCGTGGCGGCGTCGATCGCGTCACCGGTCAGCGCCAGCTCCATGAGCCGCTTGCGGCCGACGGTGCGGGCGACCGGCACGGCCGGGGTGTGGCAGAACCAGCCGCCCTTGCCGCCGGGCAGCGCGAACGACGCCGACTCGGCCGCCACGGCGAGATCGCAGGACGCGACGAGCTGGCAGCCTGCCGCCCACGCCGTCGCGTGCACGCGCGCGACGACCACCTGCGGGACCTCCTGCACGGTCCGCATCACGGTGGTGCAGAGTCGCAGCAGCTCGCGGACGCCGGCGAGGTCGCGGTCCGCGACGTCGCCGAAGTCGTGCCCGGACGAGAACGCCTTGCCCTCCCCGGCGAGCACGATGCCGGTCGCGTCGGTGCGGCCGGCGCTCTCGAACGCGTCCAGCAGCTCGCGCAGGTGGCCCTCGGTCAGCGAGTTCCGGCGCTGCGGCCGGTTCATCGTGATCCGGACCGTGTCGCCGTCCTGCTTGACCAGCAGGTGTTCGTAGTCGGACATGGTCCGACGGTATCTCGACAGGCCCGTGCGGCGGAGCTACCGTGACCGTATGACCGGAATCGTCGATCCGGTCACGGACGGAGGTTCCCGTGTCGGTGGCGGAGCAGGTGACCGGTGATCGGGCGCGGATGGGGCGCGTGCTCGACGCCGCCGCGGACCTGCTCGTCCGGCGCGGGTACCGGCGGGTGACGATCGAGGACGTCGCCCGGCAGGCCGGCGTCGGGAAGGGCACGGTCTACCTGCACGTCCGCACCAAGGACGCGCTGTTCCTCACGGTGCTCCTGCGCTCCCAGCACCGGCTGTTCGGCGAGATGGCCGACCGGATGCCGGACGAGCCCGAGCTGGTCCTGCCGTGGCGGATGACCCGCCTGATCCACGAGCTGGTGCAGTCCGACGAGGTCACCCGGGCCCTCTACCTGGGCGACGCCGAGGTCCTCGGCCGGCTCGCGCACGAGGCCGCCGGGACCCTGGGCGAGCTGGCGCGCCGCCGGGAGGACGCCGTGCGCGAGCACCTCGGCCTGCTGCGCGAGGCCGGGCTGGTCGGCACCGACCTCTCCATCGGCGAGCAGATCCGCAGCTGGGGCGCGATCGCCTACGGCTTCCTCGCCACCACCGGGCTCCCGGTGCCGGGCGGTGACCCGTCCGCGCCCGGCGACGCCGCCCGGCAGGGCGTCCTCGCCGAGCACGCCGTGGGGGCGCTGCTCGCCGGCCCCGCCGCGCGTGCGGGCGAGCCGGTCCCGCCGGACGTCGCCGCGCGGGTCGCCGGTGTCTACCACCCGCTGGTCGCGCACGTCGACCAGGAATGGCGCAGCCGGGTCCGGTGATCGCCGGGGTCCGGCACCTCCACCACCACCGAGGGAGCACGACATGACCGCATCGACCGAACCGCGCGACCTCCTGTCCCCGGATCTGACCGCCGACCCGTACGCCGCCTACGGCCGGATGCGGGAGGAGGCGCCCGCCGTGACCGTGACGATGATGGGCACCCCGCCCGCGGTGATGGTCACCCGGCACGACGACGTGCGCACCGTGCTCACCGATCCCCGGTTCGTCACCGACGTCGAGCTCGTCGGCGGCGCCGAGAGCATGCGGGAGGCGATGTTCGAGAAGCTCGGGGTCCCCGACGACCTGGCCGGCTACCTGCTCCGCAACATCCTCACCACCGACGGCGCCGAGCACGCCCGGCTGCGCAAGCTGGTGTCCCGTGCCTTCACCGTGAAGCGGGTGCAGGCCCTGCGGCCGCGGGTCGAGGAGATCACCGCGCGACTGCTCGACCGCATCGGCGACGCCGGGCGGGTGGACCTCGTCGAGACGTTCGGCTACCCGCTGCCGATCACCGTGATCTGCGAGCTGGTCGGCGTGCCCGATGGCGAGCGCGAGCAGTGGCACGAGTGGGGCCGGGTGCTGGCCTCGATGGACCCGCAGCGGGTCCCGGCGGTGCTGCGCGCGGCCGTCGACCACGTGCACGCGCTGGTCGACGCCCGCCGGGCCGAACCGGCCGACGACCTGATCAGTGCGCTCGTCGCGGCCCAGGACGACGACGGCGACCGCCTCACCGACCGCGAGATGGTCACGATGATCTTCGCGCTGGTGATGGCCGGCCACGAGACGACCGCCCACCTGATCTCCAACGGTGCCCTCGCCCTCCTCACACACCCCGACCAGCTCGCGGTGCTGCGGGAGCGCCCGGAGCTGTGGCCACAGGCGGTCGACGAGCTCATGCGGTTCCGCGGGCCGGTGCAGTTCACGCAGTTCCGCTACCCGACAGAGGACGTCGAGCTGGGCGGGGTCGCGATCCCCGCCGGGACGCCGGTGATCGCCGGGCTGCTCCCGGCCAACCACGATCCGCGGGCCTACGACCGGCCCGACGAGCTCGACGTCGGCCGGGACACCGGTCGCGGCGACGGGCACCTCGGCTTCGGCCGCGGCGCGCACTACTGCCTCGGAGCGGCACTGGCCAGGCAGGAGGGCGAGGTGGCGCTGCGGATGCTGTTCGACCGCTTCCCCAGCCTGGCCCTGGACGCGCCCGCCGCGGAGATCCTCTGGGTGCCGCGTCCGGGCTTCAGCCGGGTGGGGGAGCTGCCGGTCCGGGTGTCCTGACGCTCCTCGGCCGGCCCGCCGGCCCCGCCGGACCGCCGGACCTCGACCCGCCTGACCTCGACCCGCCGGACCCGCCGTGCCTCGGCCCGCCGGGCCTGTCGTGCCTCGCCCCGCCGGCGCCGCCGAGCAACGACCCGCCGAGATGCAGCTGAGAGCGACTTGTCGATCTCTTCACGACGCTGAGCTGCATCTCGGCGGGTGCGGGCGGGCGGTGTGTCTCGTGGAGGTGCGGGGAGCGTGTGCGTGGAGGTGCGGAGCGTGTGGGGCCGCGCGGGGCTCGGGTGATGTCCGTCCGGGGCCCGTTCGGGGCCCGTGTGGGTGGAGGTGCCGGTCGGGTGTGCGGGGAGATGCGGCTCGGGTGTGCGGGGAGGTACGGGCCGGTGCGCGGGGAGAGGCGGCGCGCGTGTGCCGGGCGCGGGTCAGCGGGCGTGCCACGGGGCGGTGGCGAGGACGTGCGCGAGCAGCAGCGCGGTGCTCGCCGTCGCGTCGGGATGGGTCACCACGTGCCACGGCCGGTCCAGCGGTGTGCCGGGCACCGCGAGCTCGGTCAGCTCCCCGTCGGCGAGGAACCGGCGCACCGCGTCACGTGAGACGAGGGTGATCCCGAGCCCCGCGCGGGCGGCGGCGACGGTCGCGCCGTGCGAGCCCAGCAGGAGCCGCGGCGGGTCCACACCGAGGTCGGCGAGCAGCGCCTCCTGGGTGGCCCGGGTACCGGAGCCCGGCTCGCGCAGCAGCCACGTCGCACGCGCCGGATCGTGCTCGGCGGCCTGCGCACCCACGACGACCAGCGTGTTCTCCCGCACGGCCCGCACCAGGGGTGGACCGGACGCCCCCGGCCCGGTCGCGGCGGCGGGCGGACGACCGGCGACGGCGACGTCGACCTCGTGGTGCGCGAGCATCGGCCACACCCGGTCGCTGGGGGCGACGTCGACCTCCAGCGTGACGCCCGGGTGCCGGTCCCGGAACCCGGCGAGCAGGTCCGGCAGGAGGTGCTCGCCCGCGGTGGTGACCGCGGCCAGCCGGACCCTGCCGTGCTCGGGGTCGGCCTCGCCCCGGGCGGCCGCGGCGCCCTCCTCGAGCAGGCCGAGCACCCGTCGGGCGTAACCGGCGTAGCGGTGCCCGGCCGGGGTCAGGCGGACCCCGCGGCCGTCGCGCTCGACGAGCGGGACGCCCACCTCCTCGGCGAGCGCCCGCACCGCCGCGGACACCGTGGACTCGGTGACCACCAGCCGGGCCGCGGCGCCGCGCACCGAGCCCTGGTCGGCGAGCGCGACGAACGCGCGCATCCGGGCGGTCGTGGTCACCGGACCAGCGTAGGTCCGGCCCGGCGCACTCCGTCCCCGCGCAGCGCACCTCGTCCCCCGAGGGACGCACCCGTTCCTCCGGGCCGCACGCGCACCCGGGCGCCGGACCTCGCTCCGAGCGCCGCGCTCCTCTGCCCGCCGCACCCCGTCCCCGCGCGCCGCACCCCGTGGCGGGCGTCACGCACCCCGTCGCCGTGCCGCGCACCCCGTCGCCGCGCGCCGCACCCCGTGGTGGGCGTCACGCACCCCGTCGCCGTGCGCCGCACCCACCGAGTGGGGTGCGTGACGCCGCCACGGGGTGCGCCGCCGTGAGGGGGTGCGTGGCGCCGCGGGTACCGGGCCGGGCACGGGTACGGCCGAGGACGGTGCGGCCGGGGATGGGTGCGGCCGGGTGGCGGCCGGGCACGGGTGCGCCCGCGGCGACGGGTGCGGCCCGGCACGGGGTGCGTGATGCCGGCACGGGGGCGGGACGCCGGGCGGGTGACCGGCGGCGGGGAGCACCGCCGCTCGCTCGGCCCGGCGGGCGTGCTCAGCGGGACAGGCCGCCGTCGAACACTCGGCTGGCGCGCAGGTCGGCGGCCGTGAGCGTCCGGAGCTCGGGGAGCCCGATCCGTCCGGTCCCGGCGGACAACCGCAGGGCCTGCCGCATCCGGGCCCGGTCGAGGGCGTTGCGGACGCTGCGCGCCCCGGCGAACCACGGTTGCTCCACCCGCAGCGTCAGGTACTCGTGCAGCGTCGTCCGCGCCTCGCCGGACAGTTCCAGGTCCAGGTCGGAGACCATCCGCTGCCCGATCTCGGCGAGCTCGCCCACGGAGAAGTCCGGGAAGTCGACGTGGTGGGCGACCCGCGACTGCATGCCCGGGTTCGCGGTGAAGAAGGTGTCCATCCGGTCGGCGTAGCCGGCGAGGATCACGGCGACGTCGTCGCGGTGGTCCTCCATCGCCTGCAGCAGGATCTCGATGGCCTCGCCGCCGTAGTCCCGCTCGTTGCCCGGCCGGTGCAGGTAGTAGGCCTCGTCGACGAACAGCACCCCGCCGAGCGCCTTCTGCACGATCTCCTTGGTCTTCGGCGCGGTGTGCCCGACGTACTGGCCGACGAGATCGTCGCGGGTCGCGGTGACCAGGTGCCCGCGGCGCAGGTAGCCCAGGCCGTGGAGCAGACCGGCCATCCGTTGCGCGACCGTCGTCTTGCCGGTGCCCGGGTTCCCGGTGAAGCACATGTGCAGGGTCGGCCGGTCCGTGGCGGTGCCGAACCGGGCACGCACCCGGTCGACGACGAGCAGCGCCGCCAGCTCGCGCAGCCGCTGCTTCACCGGGGCGAGCCCGACCAGCTCGCGGTCCAACGCGTCGAGGACGTCGTCCACGCCGGCCGCCCGGCGCACCTCGCCGAGATCGACGGTGTCGCCGGGGGCCAGCTCGGGGCCGCCGTCGTCGGAGAGGGAGCCGGAGACGGGGTCGGGGTCGGCCGGACGGGGCGCCGCGGCCCCGAACGCGATGCGGGTGCTCACTGCGCCCGCACCGGCCGGACCGGTGCCGGGCCGCGCCCCGGCCCGCTCAGTGCTCGGCACGGCCGTTCCCGTCGTGCCCGCCCGTCACCGGGTAGCGCGCCCCCGACGGCCGCTCGGTCGCGTAGGGGTGCACGGTGTAGCCGATCCGCCGGTCGCCGCCCTCGGCCCGGTCCAGCCGGAACCCCGGCTCCTCCGACGGCCGCTGCACCAGGAACGACAGCGCGACGGTCTGCCTGCCCAGCGAGGCGTCGTAGGCGTTGACCCGGACGTAGTTTTCCGGGTGCTCCCTCCGGCAGGCGTCGATCTCGGCCAGCACCCCCGCGGGGTCGGCGAGGTCGAACATCGGCATGCCCCACATCTCCCAGTAGGTGTTGCGGGGGTGCGGGTCGTCGGTGAACTCGACCGCGCACGGCCAGCCGTGGTCGAGCGCCCAGCCGATCTGGGCGGTGATCTCGTCGTCGGTGAGGTCGGGCAGGAACGAGAACGTGCCCTGGGTGATCCGCATGGTGGTCCTCCTGCTCAGGCCGGGGTCGGCGTGCTCACGACGTCCGGGGTGTCGGTCGAGGCGTAGTCGAAGGTGACGTCGCCCCAGGTCGCCAGCGCGGTCTCGAGCGGCCGGTTGCGCCTCGCGGCCGCGCGCAGGATCTCCGGGCCCTGGGCGAGGTAGTCAGCGCCCTCGTTGCGGGCCTTGATCATCGCCTCGACGGCGACCCGGTTGGCCTCGGCACCGGCGGCGATGCCCATCGGGTGCCCGATCGTGCCGCCGCCGAACTGGAGCACGGTGTCCTCTCCGAGGTGGTGCAACAGCTGGTGCATCTGCCCGGCGTGGATCCCGCCGGAGGCGACGGGCATCGTCGCCGGCATCGACACCCAGTCCTGGTCGAAGTAGAGGCCCTTCACCGGGTCGGCGGCGTAGCGGCCCTTGCGCAGGACGTCGTAGAACCCGGCGACCGCATTCGGGTCCCCCTCCAGCTTCCCGACGACGGTGCCCGCGTGGATGTGGTCCACCCCGGCCAGCCGCATCCACTTGGCGATCACCCGGAAGCTGACGCCGTGGTTCTTCTGCCGGGTGTAGGTGCCGTGCCCGGCCCGGTGCAGGTGCAGGATCACGCCGTTGCGGCGCGCCCACGTCGAGAGCGACTGGATCGCGGTGTAACCGACCGTCAGGTCCACCATGACGATCACGCTGCCCAGCTCGCGGGCGAACTCCGCCCGCTCGTACATGTCCTCCATCGTCGCCGCGGTGACGTTGAGGTAGTGCCCCTTCACCTCGCCGGTCGCGGCCTGTGCCCGGTTCACCGCCTCCATGCACGCCAGGTACCGGTCCCGCCAGCGCATGAAGGGCTGCGAGTTGATGTTCTCGTCGTCCTTGGTGAAGTCCAGGCCGCCGCGCAGCGCCTCGTAGACGACCCGGCCGTAGTTCCGGGCGGACAGCCCCAGCTTCGGCTTGGTGGTGGCGCCGAGCAGCGGGCGGCCGAACTTGTCCAGGTACTCGCGCTCGGTGACGATGCCGTGCGGCGGTCCGGGGAAGGTCTTCACGTAGTGCGCCGGGATCCGCATGTCCTCCAGGCGCAGCGCCTTGAGCGGCTTGAAGCCGAAGACGTTGCCGATGATCGAGCTCGTCAGGTTCGCGATCGAGCCCTCCTCGAACAGGTCGAGGTCGTAGGCGATGTAGGCGATCCACTGGCCCGGCGTGTTCGGCACGGGCTCCACGGCGTAGCACTTGGCCTGGTAGTGCTCGTAGGTCGTCAGCCGGTCGGTCCAGACCACGGTCCAGGTGGCGGTGCTGGACTCCCCGGCGACGGCGGCCCCCGCTTCCTCCGGTGGCACCCCGTCCTGCGGGGTGACCCGGAACGCGCAGAGCAGGTCGGTGTCCTTGGGTTCGTAGTCGGGCTGCCAGTACCCCATCTCCGCGTAGGGGATGACACCCGCGCTCCATCGGTCGCTCATGGACCTCAGAGTGCGGCGCGACCGTCAGTCGGACAATCGAGTGTTCCGAGCGGACTCTTCGTCGATCGGCTCAGTGTCGCCCGGGGCGGTGACCACCACCGTCGTCCCCGATCCCGGTCGTGCGCGCACCCGCAGCGTCCCGCCGATCAGCTCGGCGCGCTCCCGCATGGAGGCCATCCCGTACCCGCCGGGCGGCCCGCCGTGGGTCGCGAACCCGCCGCCGTCGTCGGTGATGTCCAGGCGCACCCCGCCGTCGTCGGCGGCCAGCCGGACGACGACGCGGTGCGCCCCCGCGTGCTTCTGCACGTTCTGCAGCGCCTCCTGGGCGATCCGGTACAGGGCGACCTCGACGTGGTCGGGCAGCCGTCGCTCGTCGAGGTCGAGCCGGACGTCGAGCTCCGGGACCTCCCGGGCCAGCGCGGCGAGGGCCCCGGCCAGCCCGAGGTCGTCGAGCACCGGCGGGCGCAGCGCCCCGATCGCCGCCCGCGCCTCGTCCAGCGTGGTGCCGACCAGCCCGGCGGCGCAGGCCAGCTCGGTGCGGGCCCCGCCGGTGTCGCCGTGGCCGAGCAGGGTGCCCGCGGCGTCGAGGTGGAACGACAGCGTGACCAGCCGCTGCGAGATGCCGTCGTGGATGTCGCGGGCGAGCCGTCGCCGCTCCGTCTCCTGCGCGGCGACGGTCTGCTCGGCGAACCGCTCGTGGGCCTGCTCCCGGGCGCGCAGCCGCCGGTGCATGCGGGCCTGGTGCAGTGCCGCGGCCAGCAGCCTGCCGATCGCCAGCAGCAGCCGGACGTCGCGGTCGCCGAACTCGCGCCGGTCCACGGTGTGCACGTTGAGCACCCCGGCGAGGCCGTAGGGCTCGGACAGCATCGGCACCGAGACCATCGAGGTGTAGTCCTGCCCGCGCAGCTCCGGGATCGGCAGGTAGCGCGGGTCGGACGTCTTGTCGTCGGTGATCACGGCCGGGGTGCGGTGGGCGGCCACCCAGCCGCTGACGCCGTGGCCGAGCGGCAGGTGCACGGTCCCGACGCGGGCGTCGAACGGCGGGGTGGCGCCGGCGAGGGTCAGCGCGGTGTCGGTGTCGTCGAGGACGTGCACGAAGCAGACGTCGGTCGCGGTCGCCTCGGTGATCATGCGGGCGACGGCGGCGGCGAGGGGCTCCACTCCCGGCCCGGACGCGGTGGCCTCGATGATCCCGAGCAGCACGGCGTTCTCCCGCTCCGGGTCGCCGAGCCCCAGGCCGCGCCCCGCCGCCGTCACCGGAACACGCCCTCGCGCAGCGCGGCGGCGACCGCCGCCGTCCGGTCGGGGACGTCGAGCTTGCGCAGCACCGAGCGGACGTGCGACTTCACCGTCTCCTCGCCGATCACCAGCTCCGCGGCGACCGAGCGGTTCGAGTGCCCGGCGACCAGCAGGGCCAGCACCTCGCTCTCCCGGTGGGTGAGCCCCAGCCGGGCCCCGGGCCAGAACTCGTTGCGTTCCAGCCGGGCCGCCGAGGCCGCCGCGCGGCCGGCCATCGTCGCGTCCACGACCGTCACCCCGGTCGCGGCCAGCTCCAGCTGCCGCACCAGCTCCTCGCCGCCGATCCGCTTCAGGAGGTAGCCGGCCGCTCCGGCGCGCAGCGCCTGGAACAGGTACTGCTCGTCGTCGTAGACGCTGAGCAGCACGACCTTCTGCCCGGGCAGCCGGTCGTGCAGACGCCGGCACAGGTCGAGCCCGGAGTCGCCCGCCATCCGGACGTCGCACAGCACGATGTCCGGGGCCAGCGACAGCGCCGCGTCCATCGCGGCCGTCACGTCGTGCGCGGTGCCGACCACCCGGACGCGGCCACGGAACGGGGCGAGCATCGCCTTCAGCCCCTGGACGACCATCTCGTGGTCGTCGACCACGACCAGTCGCAGTGGTGTGGCCTGCGTCATACGGCCCACGATAGGGGCCGGTCTCCCCCGGTGGGTCCCCCGTGCCGGGGGAGACTGCCCGGCCCGCGGTTCCTAGCGTCGGTGACCCGACCGGGAGAGGAGCACGCCGTGCCGGACAAGTCGCTGCGGATCCGGCGGGCCGGGCCCGAGGAGGCCCGCCGCCGACCGATCATGCTCGCCATCGCGGGGGACAGCGCCGCGGGCAAGACCACGCTGACCCGCGGACTGGTCGAGGCGCTGGGGCCCGACCGGTGCGTGTCCCTGTGCACCGACGACTACCACCGCTACGACCGGGCCGAGCGCAGGGACCTCCCGTTCACGGCGCTGCACCCGGACTGCAACTTCGTCGAGATCATGGAGCAGCACCTCCAGCTGCTGGCCACCGGCGAACCCGTGCTCAAGCCCGTCTACGACCACTCCACCGGCGAGCTGGCCCGGCCGGAGCCGGTCGAGCCGGCCGAGGTCGTCATCGTCGAGGGGCTGCTGCCCCTGCACTCGAAGCTGTCGCGGGCCTGCTTCGACGTGACCGTCTACCTGGACCCGCCGGAGGAGATCCGGCGGGACTGGAAGGTGCAGCGCGACTGCGCGAAGCGCGGCTACACCCCGGACCAGGTGCTGGCCGAGCTCGACCGGCGCGAACCCGAGTCGGCCGAGCACATCCGCCCGCAGCGCCGGCACGCCGACCTGGTGGTGCGGTTCGCGCCGATCGAGAGCCGCGACGACCCGGAGGGCACCCCGCTGTCGGCGACGGTGATGCTGCGGCCGACGATCCCGCACCCGGACCTGTCCGGGGTGATGCAGCCCGGGCTCACCCGCGCGATGCACCTCAAGCTGGAGCGGGACCCGGACGGCCGCCCGGTCGAGTCCCTGCACGTGCACGGCTACGTGCCCCACGAGGAGAGCGTCGCGGTGGAGAAGTCGATCTGGGCCGAGATGGGCGACGCGGGCCGCGACACCCCGGACTGCCTGGGCCGCGTCGGGGACGGCCGCAGCGAGCCGCTGGCGATCGCCCAGCTGCTGATCCTGTTCCACCTGATGGAGCTGGGCCGGTGAGCGCCCCGGAGGCGGTGCTGTTCGACGTCGACGGGACGCTCGCCGAGACCGAGCGCGACGGGCACCGGCCGGCCTTCAACCGGGCCTTCGCCGAGCACGACCTGGGTCTGCACTGGACACCGGCGCACTACACCCGCCTGCTGCGGGTCCCCGGCGGACGGCAGCGGATCGCCGCGGACCTGCGCACCCGCGGGGTGCCCGGTGTGGAGGCCGACCGGGTCGCCGCGGCGGTGCACCGCACCAAGACGGCGCTCTTCGCCGAGCACGCCCGCTCCGGCTCGATCCCGGCCCGGCCGGGCGTCCGGACGCTGGTCGCGGACCTGCGGCGGCACGGTACGCGGATCGGCGTCGTGACGACCGGGCGCCGGGAGTGGGCCGAGCCGCTCGTGCGGCACCTGATCGGCGACGTCGCCGGGGCGCTCGACGTGGCGGTGTACGGCGACGACGTCACCGCGTTGAAGCCGGACCCGCAGGCCTACCGGCTCGCGCTGCGCCGGCTGGGGCTGCCGGCGTCGTGCGCGGTCGCGGTGGAGGACTCCGCGCCGGGACTGCAGGCGGCGCTGGGGGCCGGGCTGATGACCGTCGTCGTGCGGTCGGAACCGACGGCCGGGCACGACGCCCGCGGCGCCGCCCTGGTGCGGGACTCCTTCGACGGGGACCCGCCGCTCGACGCCGTGCTGCTGCGCGAGCTGCTCACCGCGGCGGAGGATCAGGCGCTCGCGGCCCGGCGCTCGTCGTGCAGGCGGAGCAGCGCGTAGGCGGCGAGGGTCTGCGCGTCGGTCAGCCGCCCGTCGAGGATCATCCGCTCGAACTCGACCGCGGTGAACCAGGCGGCGCGCATGTCCTGCTCCTGGTGCTCGCGCCGCGGCGGGCCCTCGGTCAGACCGGTCGCGAGGTAGACGTGTCCGCGCTGGCTGGACATGCCCGGCGCGCAGTCCAGCGTCCCGAGCAGCGCCATCGACGACGCCGCGAGCCCGGTCTCCTCGGCCAGCTCGCGCACGGCCAGCTCGGCAGGGTCCTGGTCGGCGCGGTCCGGCGCGGTGCCGGCCGGGAACTCCCAGCGGCGCTCGCCGACCGGGTAGCGGAACTGCTCGACCAGGTGCAGGCGGCCGTCGTCGTCGCGGGGGACGACCAGGGCGTAGGTCGGCTTGTCGACCACCCCGTAGATCCCCTCGGTGCCGTCGGAGAGGCGGATGCCGTCCTCCCGGACGGTCATCCAGTCGTTCGCGTAGACCTGGCGGGTGGAGGTCTGCTCGATCACGGTGACCAGCCTGGCCCAGGCCGGGGACGGTCGCGCACCGGGGCCGCCTTACAGTGAGCCGGGTGCGTCTCGTGATCGCCCGCTGCCAGGTGGACTACGCCGGACGGCTGACCGCCCACCTGCCCATGGCACCCCGGTTGCTGCTGGTCAAGGCCGACGGCTCGGTGAGCGTGCACGCCGACGACCGCGCCTACAAGCCGCTGAACTGGATGTCGCCGCCGTGCTGGCTGACCGAGGAGCCCGGCGTCTGGACGGTGAAGAACAAGGCCGACGAGTCGCTGGTGATCACCATCGACGAGGTGCTGCACGACTCCTCGCACGAGCTCGGTGTCGATCCCGGCCTGGTCAAGGACGGTGTCGAGGCGCACCTGCAGGAGCTGCTCGCCGCCCACCCCGAGACCTTCGGTGACGGCTGGACGCTCGTCCGCCGCGAGTACATGACCGCCGTCGGGCCGGTCGACCTGCTCTGCCGGGACGGCGACGGCGGGCACGTCGCGGTCGAGATCAAGCGCCGCGGCGAGATCGACGGCGTCGAGCAGCTCACCCGGTACCTGGAGCTGATGAACCGCGACCCGCTGCTCGCCCCGGTGCAGGGCGTGTTCGCGGCCCAGCAGATCAAGCCGCAGGCGCGCACCCTGGCCACCGACCGCGGCATCCGCTGCCTGACCGTCGACTACGACGAGCTGCGCGGGATGACGTCGAAGGACATGCGGCTGTTCTGAGGACGAGGACCCGTCACGGCGTGACGGTGAACCGGACGGCGTTCCCGGTCAGCGAGGTGACGGCGACCCGGTAGGGGCCGACGGCGTCGGAGCGGCGCTCGCCGATGCGCACGTCGCGACCCTCGAAGCTCGCGACGAGCGCCGCCCCCGGGTCGATCCGGATGCGGATCCGGGGCCCGTCCCCGCAGCTGACGAACGTCCCCGCGTCGCTGGTCTGCAGGGTGCCGCCGGCCCCGCCGCCGAAGTTCGTCGACGTGCGGCCGTCGGTGCGGCGCTCCATCGACCCCGTGCACGTCGGATCCGGTGCTGCGGTGGTCGTGGGAGGTGCCGAGGCCGTGGTCGGGACTCCGGTGGCAGCGGGCGCCGCTCCCTCGGTCCGGCCGGCTGCGCAGCCGGTGACGACCAGTGCGGCCAGCAGGATCGACGCGATCGGCACCGCAGGTCTCCACGGCACGGGTGCAGGGTGCGGACGGTTCCGGGGGCGGGCCGGGTGATCGTGGGACACGTCGTGCAGTGCACACCGGGTGTGCCGGGAGCCCTCCCGGCACCGTTCCTCCGGTACGTCGTTGACCCCGTGGGCTGGCGTCGCCACACTGCGAAGGCCATTCGCGAAACTTTCTCTTCCGGAGGCCGTGGTGCGTGCTCGGTTTCTCGTCGTGGTCACGCGCTCGCCGACGGGACGACCGTGCCGCTGAGGAGAGCGTCGGGAAACCTCGACGTCCATGACGCCCGCGCCGCACTCGGCGCCCGTCTCCGCGAGGTGCGCACCGCGGCGGGACTGAGTGGCCGAGCGCTGGCCCAGGCACTGTCCTGGCCGCCGTCGAAGGTGTCGAAGCTGGAGAACGGCCGCCAGACCCCGACCGACGACGACGTGCGCGGATGGGTCCGGATCGCCGACGCGCCCGACGATCTCGAGTCCCTGCTGGCGTCGTTGCACGCGCTGGAGCTGCAGCACTCCGAATGGCGCCGTCAGCTGCGCGGCGGACTGTTGCCGGTCCAGCAGCGGATCCGCCGGTTCGACGAGATCACGAGCTTCTTCCGCGTCTTCGAGCCCGCGGTGGTTCCCGGGATCCTGCAGACGCCCGAGTACGCGCGCCACCGGTTCATCGAGTCGGCCCGGCTGTTCGGGGCGCAGCACGACCTCGAGAGCGCCGTCGCCGAACGGGTCCGGCGGCAGGACGCGCTCTACCGGGCGGACAAGCGGTTCCACCTCGTGGTCACGGAGTCGGCCCTGAGGAACCGGCTCTGTCCCGCATCTGTCCTGGTGGGGCAGCTCGACCGGATCATGACCGTCTCCATGCTGCCGGCGGTACGTCTCGGGGTCCTGGACCTCTCGGATCCGTGTCCGGTCGTGCCGTCCCACGGGTTCTGGTTGCTCGACGACGAGCGTGTGGTCGTCGAGACGTTCTCGGCGGAGCTCAACCTCACCCAGCAGCCGGAGATCGAGCTGTACCGCGAGGTCTTCGAGGCGATCGCCGGGGCCGCACGGTACGGCCGGGCCGCCCGGCAGGTCGTCCACCGGCTGGCCGAGGAGCTCGCCGACCTGCCCGACGACGACCCGGGAAAGAAGCGCTCCGAATCGCCTGGCAGCTGAGGAGAAACAACGCGAAAGGTTCTCGCTGTTTCGGTCAGGTGCTCCCTAGCCTCCGGCGACGTGACCACGCCCTCCGACGACGCGCTCGTCGAGTTCATCGCCGCTCGTCCGGACCTCCTGCGGACCCTGCTGGCCGAGCACGTCGCCACGCCCGGCGGGGACTGCAGGGCGTGCCCGGGACCCCAGAGCGGCCGCCGACGTCACCCGTGTGACGTGCGGCGGGCCGCGGAGCGGGCCGCGTCGAGGAGCGGGGACGACGCGGCACCCGCGGGCCAGCGCGGGCCCGGCGGTGCCTCCCACCGCCGTTTACGCTGATCACGTGAGTGCCACCGCCGCTGACTCCGCCGCGACCACGACTCCCACGCCCGAGGACTTCGCCTCGCTGTCCCCGCGCACCGGTGCCGAGCTGGCCCGCTACCCGGTGCACGACCGCGAGCACGTCCGCGCCGCCGTCCGTGACGCGGCCGGGGCGGCCGCCTGGTGGGGCGGCCTCGACTTCGCCGAGCGGCGCCGCCGCCTGGCCGCGTGGCGCAAGGTGCTGGTCGCCCAGCTCGACCGCGTCGCGCGGGTCGTGTCCGACGAGTCCGGCAAGCCCTTCGACGACGCCCGGCTCGAGGTCGTCCTGGCGATCGACCACCTGGACTGGGCCTCGGCCAACGCGAAGAAGGTGCTCGGGAAGCGGTCGGTGTCGCCGGGCCTGCTGATGGCGAACCAGGCGGCGTCGCTGCGCTACCGGCCGCTGGGCGTCGTCGGCGTCATCGGGCCGTGGAACTACCCGGTGTTCACGCCGATGGGCTCGATCGCCTACGCGCTCGCCGCCGGCAACACCGTGGTGTTCAAGCCGTCCGAGCTGACCCCCGGGGTCGGGCACGAGCTCGCCCGCACCCTCGCCGAGGCGATCCCGGAGGTCGGTCGCCACCCGCTGCTGACGGTCGTCACCGGGTACGGGGCGACCGGCGCCGAGCTGTGCCGCGCCCCGGGCATCGGCAAGATCGCCTTCACCGGGTCGGCAGCGACCGGGCGCAAGGTGATGGCCGCGTGTGCGGAGAACCTGGTGCCGGTGCTGATGGAGTGCGGCGGCAAGGACCCGCTGATCGTCGACGCCGACGCCGACCTGGACGCCGCCGCGGACGCCGCCGTCTGGGGCGGGATGTCCAACGCCGGCCAGACCTGCGTGGGCGTCGAGCGCGTCTACGTCGTCGAGTCGGTCGCCGGGCGCTTCCTGGAGAAGGTCCGCGCGACGGCGTCGAAGCTGCAGGTCGGCACGGCCGCGAACGAGGGCGACCTCGGGCCGATGACGATGCCGTCGCAGACCGGGACCGTGCGCCGGCACGTCACCGACGCGCTGGAGAAGGGCGGCCGGGCGATCGTCGGCGGCGCCGGCTCCGTGCCCGACGAGGGCGGCTCCATCTCGCCGGTCGTGATCGCCGACGTGCCGGAGGACTCGGTCGCCGTGACCGAGGAGACGTTCGGCCCGCTGCTGGTGGTGAACCGCGTCCCGGACGTCGACGAGGCGGTCCGCCGCGCCAACGCCACCGGCTACGGCCTCGGCGCGACCGTGTTCTCCGCGAAGCGCGGCGAGGAGATCGCCGAGCGGCTGCGGTGCGGGATGGTGTCGGTCAACGGTGTCATCGCGTTCGCCGGGATCCCGTCGCTGCCGTTCGGCGGGGTGGGGGAGTCCGGGTTCGGCCGGATCCACGGCGCCGACGGGCTGCGCGAGTTCACCCGCTCCCAGGCGATCGCCCGCGCACGGTTCCCGATGCCGATCGCGGTGACGAGCTTCCGTCGCACGGCGAAGACCATGCAGACGCTCACCTCGATCGTGAAGGCGCGGTACGGGCGCTGACGCGCTCGTGAGTGGAAAACACTTTCAGGGCCGTGTTTTCCACTCACGAGCCCGGAGGGCCTGACCCTGTGCTTCGGGGGTGGCCCTGGTCGCATGTTACCCACCGGTAGCACTCCCGGATGGCAGGATCGCGCGCAACGCGAGACAGAGACGTCGAACTGGGAGGTTCCAGCGTGGCACGCGAGATCCGGACGGTCGGTGTGGTCGGCCTCGGCACGATGGGTGCGGGGATCGTGGAGGTCTTCGCCCGCAACGGCCTCGAGGTGATCGCCGTCGAGGTCGACGCGGCCGCGGGGGAGCGCGGACGCGCCCACCTGGCCGCCTCCACCGGGCGCGCGATCGAGCGCGGGAAGCTCACCCAGGAGCAGGCCGACGAGCTGCTCGGGCGGATCACCGTCACGACGTCGCTCTCCGACCTGGCCCCCGCCCAGCTCGTCGTCGAGGCGATCCCGGAGAGCCTCGAGGCCAAGGCCGAGGTGTTCGCCGCGGTCGACGGCGTCGTCGGCGAGGACACGATCCTCTGCTCCAACACCTCGTCGCTGTCGGTGACCGAGCTGGCCGTGCGCACCAAGCGTCCCGGCAAGGTCGTCGGGATGCACTTCTTCAACCCGGCGCCGGTGCAGAAGCTGGTCGAGGTGGTGCGCACCGTCGTCACCGAGCCGGACGTGATCGACGACGTGCAGACCTTCGCCGACTCGCTCGGCAAGGTCCCGGTCGTGATCGGCGACCGCGCCGGCTTCATCGCGAACGCGCTGCTCTTCGGCTACCTCAACCACGCGGCGAAGATGTACGCCGAGCGCTACGCCAGTCGCGAGGACCTCGACGCCGGCATGCGCTACGGCTGCGGCTACCCGATGGGCCCGCTCGCGCTGCTCGACCTGATCGGGCTGGACACCGCCTACGAGATCCTCGAGACGATGTACCGGGAGTCGCGCAACCTGCTGCACGCGCCGAACCCGGTGTTCAAGCAGATGATCACGGCCGGGCTGCTGGGCCGGAAGGCCGGGCGCGGCTTCTACACCTACGAGGCGCCGCACAGCTCGACCGTCGTCGCCGACGGTGAGACGCCGTCGTCGGCGGTCCCCGAGGACGTCACGCTGCGCGGGGTCGACCGGGTCGGCGTCGTCGGCACCGGCACCATGGCCTCGGGCATCGTCGAGGTGTTCGCCAAGGCCGGGTACGACGTCGTCGTCCGCGGGCGCAGCGAGTCCAAGGTCGACGGCTCGATCGCGCACGTGCGCAAGTCCCTGGACAAGGCGGTCGCCCGCGGCAAGCTGGAGGAGGCCGACCGCGACACGATCGTCGGCCGGATCACCGGCACCACGCAGCTGGAGGACATGGCCGACGTCGACCTCGTCGTCGAGGCCGTCGCCGAGGAGCTCGACGTCAAGCGGGCGATGTTCGGCGCGCTGGACGAGATCTGCAAGCCCGGCGCGATCCTCGCGACGACGACGTCGTCGCTGCCGGTCGTCGAGTGCGCCGCCGCCACCCAGCGGCCCGGCGACGTGATCGGCATGCACTTCTTCAACCCGGCACCGGTGATGAAGCTGGTCGAGGTCGTCTCGACGATCGGCACCTCGCGCGACGTCGCCGCGACCGTCCTGCAGGTGACCAAGAACCTGAAGAAGGTGCCGGTGAGCTGCGGCGACCGCGCCGGGTTCATCGTCAACGCGCTGCTGTTCCCGTACCTGAACGACGCGGTGAAGATGCTGGAGGCGCACTACGCGACCGCCGACGACATCGACGCCGCCATGAAGACCGGCTGCGCGCTCCCGATGGGACCGTTCGAGCTGCTCGACGTGGTGGGCCTCGACGTCTCGCTGGCGATCGAGCGTTCGCTGTACTCGGAGTTCCGCCAGTCCGGGTTCGCCCCGGCGCCGCTGCTGGAGCACCTGGTGACCGCGGGGCGGCTCGGCCGCAAGACCGGGCACGGGTTCCGGGACTACACCGCACGCTGAGTCAGACTGGTCGTATGGCCCGCGGACGATCGAGACGGCCCCGCCCCACGGAGAGGGGGCGGGGCCGTCCCGTCGCGCCGCCACTCGGCAGCGGCATGATCACGTCGCGGGAGAGCGGCCGCGACGGCGAGTGGAACGTCCGCCGGGTGCCCGGCGGGTCGTCGGTGAAGAACTACCGGTGCCCGGGCTGCGACCAGCTCCTGCCGTCGGGCACCCCGCACGTGGTCGCGTGGCCCGCCGACGACCTCGGTGGGGTCGAGGACCGCAGGCACTGGCACCTGCCGTGCTGGAACGCGCGGGACCGGCGTCGTCCGGGGTTCCGCCGGTACTGACGGTCCCGCGGTCCCTCAGCGGGAGCGGGCCGCGTGCTTGGTGTGGCCGTTGGCCCCGGCCCGGGGCGACGGCGAGGGCCGCGGCGGCGCCGTGGGCTCCTGTCCCGTCTCCGCGGCGGTGGCCTCCGGCTGCTCCGGGACGTCGGCGAGGGACGGGCCCGCGTCCAGGTCCCCGGCCTGGGTCTCGATCAGGGTCCGCGCCGAGTGCAGCTGCTCGGTCACCCGGCTGCGCAGCTCGGTGAGCTCCTCGACCCGGCGACGGGCACGGCCGGTGGTCTCCTCGGCGTCCCGGCGGGCGTCCGACCGGATCCGCTCACCCTCGGCGTGGGACTGCTCGAGCGCCTGGCGGATCTCCTCGTCGGTCTCCGCGCGACGCCGTCGGATCTCATCGGACAGGGCGTCCCGCTCCGCGAACAGCGACGTCAGTGCCTCGGCACGGCGCTGGTCCATCGCGATCCGGAAGTCGTGCTCGACCTGCTCGCGGACCTCGTGGGCCTCGGTGTCGGCGCGGGAGATCCGCTCGGTGACGGTCCGCTCCTGCTCGCCGAGCTCCCGCTCGGTGTTCTGCCGCTGCTCGGCCAGCGACCGCTCCGTGGTGGACGTCAGCTCCGCGAGCTCGGCCTCGGTGCGCTCCTTCAGCTCGGCGAGCTCGCGCTCGACCCGGGCCTGCTTGTCGTCGAGCTCGCGGTCCCGCTGCTCGGCCTTCCGGTCCAGTTCGGCCCGGTGCGCCTCGGCGTCGGCGGTGATCTGCTCGGCCCGGGACCGGGCGTCGGTGAGGACCCGGTGGGCGTGGTCGTCGGCCTGCTGACGCTGGTCGGCGATCTCCCGGTCCGCCTTGGCGTGCATCTCGGTGACCTCGTCCTCGGCCAGCCGGAGCATCGACCGCAGCCGCTCGCTCATGCCCTGCACGCTCTGCGGCGGGCCGGCGAGCCGGTTGACCTGCTGCTGCATCGCCTCGGTGCGGGTGCGCGCGTCGTCCAGCTCGCGGCTCAACCGGGTGTTCTGGGAGACCGAGGCGTCACGATCGGCGGCCAGCATCCGCACCTCGGCGTCGAGCCGGCGCAGGTGGCTGTCGACTTGCGCCTGGTCGTAGCCCCGGCGCGCGATCGAGAAACCGGTCCGGGGTACGGGCACATCGTGGTCACCGGCCATGCCCGTCACCGTACCGTCGCCCACGTTGCACGGTCGTGAGTTCGACGGCCGCACGTCACCATGTTCACCCCGGTATGGACGTGGGGCCCGTCCGTGTGGCACGGACGGGCCCCACGCCCTTCGAGAGGGGATGTGTCAGACGCCGCGGAAGCGGTTGATGCCGTCGAGGTGACGCTCCCGCTTCTCCTGGTCGGCCACGCCCAGGCCCTCCTCGGGGGCCAGCGCGAGCACGCCGACCTTGCCCTGGTGCGTGTTCTGGTGGACGTCGAAGGCTGCCTGGCCGGTCTCGGCCAGCGGGTACACCCGGGACAGCGTAGGGTGGATCATGCCCTTCGAGATCAGCCGGTTGGCCTCGAACGCCTCGCGGTAGTTCGCGAAGTGCGAGCCGACGATCCGCTTGAGGTTCATCCACAGGTACCGGTTGTCGAACTCGTGCATGTAGCCCGAGGTCGAGGCACAGGTGACGATCTGACCGCCCTTGCGGGTGACGTAGACCGAGGCGCCGAAGGTCTCCCGCCCGGGGTGCTCGAACACGATGTCCGGGTCCTCACCGCCGGTCAGCTCGCGGATCTTCGCGCCGAGGCGCTTCCACTCCTTCGGGTCCTGGGTCTGCGGGTCCTTCCAGAACTTGTAGCCCTCGGCGTTGCGGTCGATCACCAGCTCGGCGCCCATGTCCCGGCAGATCTGGGCCTTCTCCTCGGAGGAGACGACGCAGACCGGGGTGGCGCCGCCGTTCAGCGCGAACTGGGTGGCGTAGGAGCCGAGGCCGCCGGACGCGCCCCAGATCAGGACGACGTCGCCCTGCTTCATGTCGGCGCCGTTCTTCGACACCAGCTGGCGGTAGGCGGTGGAGTTGACCAGGCCCGGGGACGCGGCCTCCTCCCAGGTGAGGTGGTCGGGCTTCGGCATGAGCTGGTTCGACTTCACCAGCGCCAGCTCGGCGAGGCCGCCGAAGTTGGTCTCGAAGCCCCAGATCCGCTGCTCCGGGTCCATCATCGTGTCGGAGTGCCCGTCGGGGCTCTCCAGCTCGACGGACAGGCAGTGCGCGACGACCTGGTCGCCGGCCTTCCAGCTGTTGACGCCCGGCCCGGTGCGCACGACGACGCCGGCCAGGTCGGACCCGACCACGTGGTACGGCAGGTCGTGGCGCGCGGTCAGCGGGGAGAGCTTCCCGTAGCGCTTCAGGAAGCTGAACGTCGAGACCGGCTCGAAGATCGACGTCCAGACGGTGTTGTAGTTGATGGCGCTGGCCATGACCGCCACCAGCGCCTCGCCCGGCCCCAGCTCGGGGACCGGCACGTCCTCGAGCCGCAGGCTCTTGCGCGGGTCCTTCTCCTTGGTGGGCAGGCCCTCGAACATGTCGGCGTCCTCGGCCCGGACGGTGACGCCCTGGTAGGACTCGGGCACCTCCAGGCCACCGACGTCGGCGAACTGCCCGGCGAGGATGGCGTCGCGGATGTCCTTCACTGCTGGCCTCCGATGGCGACGTTGCTAGGGGAGTGGCCCGGGCGCGTACGCCCGGCTTTGCTTGGGATACCGCAAGTTACTGCGTAGTATGTTAACCGCTACGGCCCGGTGGTGGTGATACCCGACGACGGCTTCGTGAGCGAGGCCACCGGACGCCCGTACTGTCCTTCGGGACGGGTGTCCGCGCCCGATCGGTGCGGGTCAGTGCCCGTCCGCGGCCGGTTCGACCAGCTCGACCAGCACGCCGCCGGCGTCCTTCGGGTGCACGAAGTTGACCTTCGAGTCGGACGTGCCCCGGCGCGGCTCGTCGTAGAGCAGGCGCAGGCCCTTGGCTCGCAGCGCGTCCGCCGCGGCGGCGACGTCGGTGACCCGGTAGGCGACCTGCTGCAGGCCCGGGCCGTTGCGGTCGATGAACTTCGCGATGGTCGAGTTCTCGTCCAGCGGCGCGAGCAGCTGGACCTTGGTGGCGCCGCTCGCCTCGCCGGGAGCGCCCAGCATGGCCTCACGCACGCCCTGCTCGGTGTTGGTCTCCTCGTGCACGGAGACGAGCCCCAGGTTCTCGGCGTACCAGCGGATCGCCTCGTCCAGGTCCGGCACGGCGATACCCACGTGGTCCACGGCCACGACCAGCGGCGACAGAGCATCCTCGGTTGTCGTCATGGGGGCAGAAGGTACCTTGACTACTCGCGAGTAGGGGTGTGTGCCACTGGTCACCCCCACCGTTCGGTGCGTCCGCGTCGCCGGACGGCGTGGGTATGGTGGCCGCCCGCCCACCTGCCAACGAAGCTTGCTGGAGGACCCGTGTCCGGAACCGTGATCGTCAGCGGCGCGCGTACGCCGATGGGCCGTCTGCTCGGCTCGCTGAAGGGGTTCTCCGGGGCCCAGCTCGGCGGTATCGCCATCAAGGCCGCGCTCGAGCGCGCGGGAGTCGCGCCGGAGCAGGTCGACTACACGATCATGGGACAGGTGCTGACGGCCGGTGCCGGCCAGATCCCCGCCCGCCAGGCCGCCGTCGCGGCCGGCATCCCGATGGACGTGCCCGCGCTGACCATCAACAAGGTCTGCCTCTCCGGTGCCGACGCGATCGCGCTCGCCGACCAGCTCATCCGCGCCGGCGAGTTCGACGTCGTCGTCGCCGGTGGCCAGGAGTCGATGACCCAGGCGCCGCACCTGCTCACCAAGTCCCGCGAGGGCACCAAGTTCGGTGACGCGACGCTCACCGACCACATGTCGTACGACGGCCTGTTCTGCGCCTTCGACCAGGTCGCGATGGGCGCCTCGACCGAGAAGTACAACGAGCGCTACGGCCTCACCCGCGAGGAGCAGGACGCCTTCTCCGCCCGCTCCCACCAGAACGCGGCCCGTGCCGCCACCGACGGCACGTTCGAGCAGGAGATCACGCCGGTCGAGATCCCGCAGCGCAAGGGCGACCCGGTCGTCTTCGCCACCGACGAGGGCGTGCGCGGCGACACGACCGCCGAGAGCCTGGGCAAGCTGCGTCCGGCCTTCGCCGCCGACGGCACCATCACGGCCGGGTCGGCCTCGCAGATCTCCGACGGCGCCGCCGCGGTGGTCGTCATGAGCAAGGCCAAGGCTGAGGAGCTCGGTCTGGAGTGGATCGCCGAGATCGGGGCGCACGGCGTCGTCGCCGGCCCGGACGCCTCGCTGCACGAGCAGCCCGCGAACGCGATCGCCAAGGCCTGCGAGAAGGAGGGCATCCAGCCCGCCGACCTCGACCTCGTCGAGATCAACGAGGCCTTCGCCGCGGTCGGGATCGTCTCCGCCCGCAAGCTCGGCATCGACGAGAGCAAGGTCAACGTCGACGGCGGCGCCATCGCACTCGGCCACCCGATCGGCATGTCCGGCGCCCGGATCGCGCTGCACCTCGCCCTCGCGCTCAAGGCGCGTGGCGGCGGTGTCGGTGCGGCCGCCCTCTGCGGCGGTGGCGGCCAGGGCGACGCGCTGATCGTCCGCGTGCCGAAGTCCTGATCCCGGTGTGAGTCGTCGGCCCCCGCCGCGGCGGGGGCCGACGCGCATCCGGGGCCGCACCGACGAGGAGGACGACGACCGTGGCCGGACCCCCGGACCCCCACGAGCTGGTGGAGCGCGCGCGACGCGGCGAGCAGCTCGCCGTCGCCCGGTTGATCTCGATGGTCGAGAACGCCGGCCGGCAGCTCCGTGAGGTGTCGGCGGCGCTCACCCCCTACACCGGACGGGCGCACGTCGTCGGTCTGACCGGGTCGCCGGGCGTCGGCAAGTCGACCTCGACGTCGGCCCTGGTCACCGAGCTGCGGGCGCGTGACCGGAAGGTCGGGGTGCTGGCGGTGGACCCGTCGTCGCCGTTCAGCGGCGGTGCGCTGCTGGGGGACCGGGTCCGGATGGGCGAGCACGCCGGCGACGACGGCGTGTTCATCCGGTCCATGGCCACCCGCGGGCACCTCGGCGGCCTGTCGTGGGCGACGCCGCAGGCGCTGCGCGTGCTCGACGCCGCCGGGTGCGACGTGGTCCTCGTGGAGACGGTCGGCGTCGGGCAGTCCGAGGTGGAGATCGTCGGGGCGGCGGACAGCACCGTTGTGCTGCTCGCACCGGGCATGGGGGACGGGATCCAGGCAGCGAAGGCGGGGATCCTCGAGATCGGCGACGTCTTCGTCGTGAACAAGGCCGACCGGGACGGTGCCCGGCGGACCGTGCGCGAGCTGCGGAACATGCTCCACCTGCGGGAGGATGGAGGCGCCGACGCCTGGGCGCCCCCGGTGCTGTCCACCGTCGCCTCGCGCGCCGAGGGGATCGACGCCCTCGCCGACGCCCTCGACGAACACCTCACCTGGTCCGAGAAGTCGGGCGAGCGGGAGCGGCGCCGCAGGTACCGGGCCCGCCGCGAGATCGAGGCGATCGGGATGGAGCAGGTGCGGGCCCGCATGGAGCGGGTGCGCGGCGGCGCCGCCCTCGACGCCCTGACCGACCGGGTCCTGGCCGGTGAGCTCGACCCGTGGGCCGCCGCCGACGAGCTGCTGGACCGGTCGGACTGACCCGCGCTCCGGCCCTCGCCGACGGTCATCGGCCGAGTGCCGCGAGCCGGGCGAGGGTGCGGGCGGACCCGGCACGCAGGGCGAGCAGGCGGGCGCGGGACGCGGCCGCCGCGGCGTCGCCGCCGTTCCCGGCCCGTTCGGCGTCGAGCGCCTCGCGCAGAGCCTCCTCCGTCCGGGCCCGTACCGACGGTCCGTCCCCGTCGTGCGCGGGCTCGATCGCGATCGGTACCGGCGGCGCGTGCACGTCGATCCCGGCGGTCCGGACCCGGTGGCCGGTCGTCGTGGACAGCTCCTGCCGGAGGACGTCCCGGCCGCGGTCGGCGAGCCCGACGAGGTCGTCGCGCCCGGCCCGCCGGGCCGCGTCGGCGGCCACGGCGTAGGCCCGCCACGCGAGGTCCGGCGCGTCCCGGTCGCGTTCCTGGTCCGCGGCGAGCAGCGCGGCACCGGCGAGCAGGGCGGCGAGCCGGACGGCCGTCGCAGGATCGGTGCAGTGCGCCAGCAGGTCGCCGAGCTGCTCGACCTGGGCCGACGTCGCGGCGTGGGCGGCCGCGGTGCCGAGTCGGTGGTCGAGTGCCGCCGTCGCGCGGAACTGGTCGTGCAGCAGGTCGAGGCCGTGCTCGTCGACCGCCTCCGCCCGCGCGAGCGCGGCCCGGAGCCGGTCGGCACCGCCCGCGTCGCCCGCCGGCGTCGCGGGCTCGAGCCCCAGGTCCGTGGCGGTGCTCGCGTAGAGCTCGGCGAGCAGTGCGCGGTGCTCGGGGGCGGGCGTCGCGTGCCCGTTCTCCCAGCGGGACAGCTGGGTCTTGAGGCTGCCGGGCCGCGCGGCGCCGGCGCCGCGACGGGACGCCAGCGCAGCCAGCCGGCCCGCCGCCTCGGACTGGGACCACCCGCGGCCCTGCCGGGCCGCGCGCAGCAGGGAGCGGGGCGCGGCGGCCGCCGCTGCGGCGTCGTCGGTGTCCACGGAGCCGATCCTGTCGGTGGTCCGTCGTAGTGTCAACGCCGTTGCCGCAACACCTCGTCAACACCTCGTCACCAGTGTTCGGAGCGTGCTCGATGGATCTGATCGACTACCTCGGCTGCGTCGCCCTGTCCGGGGCCTGCGGTGCCGTGGCCGGCTGGACGACGGTGCGGCGGATGCTGCGCCCACGGACCCCGCCACGTGGCACGGTGATGCGGGACTGGCCGGGGCGCGGCCACTTCGTGCCGCCGGTCGGGCGGCCGCGGCGGCGCCGGCGCAGGCGGGACCGGTGAGCGGCCGGTCGCGGGTCCTAGTCGAAGTCGCCGGCCGAGCGGCGCACGGTGCGCAGCAGTGCGGTCAGCTGCTCCTTCTCGGCGTCGTCCAGGCCGGTGAGTCCGAAGTCGATCGAGGTGACCGCCCCGGTTGCCTTCGCGAGCCGGTCGCGGCCGTCCGGGGTGAGTTCGACGAGCGTGGCCCGCCGGTCGGTCGGGTGCGGCAGCCGCCGGACGAGCCCGTCGCCCTGCAACCGGTCGACGATGTTGGTGACGCTGGTCGGGTGCAGCTGCAGCCGCTCACCCATCACCCGCATCGGCAGGCTGCCGCGCCGGGCGAAGTCGAGGAGCACGAGCGCCTCGTAGCGGGCGAAGGTGAGACCGAGCGGTTTCAGGGCACCGTCCACCTGGGACAGGAGGATCTGCTGCACCCGCATCACGCTCGTGACCGTGGCCATCGTGCGCGACGGGCCGACCCGGTCCTCCCACAGGTCGGCGGCGCGCTGGATCGGGTCGAAGGGGAGCGACCCGTGTGCTGCCATGTCCCGACGCTAGCAAGTCGTACCGGCCGGTACGCGGCCCGCGCGGTCCCGCGCGCCCTGGCGGCACCCGATCGGCGTGGCAGTGTGGCTCCATGCTCTTCGCGTTCAGCATCGCGCCCTCCGGATCCGACTCGGGCGACGGCAGCGTCGGCGCCGCCGTCGCCGAGGCGGTCCGGGTGGTCCGTGACTCGGGTCTGCCCAACGAGACGACCTCGATGTTCACCACGATCGAGTCCGAGACCTGGGACGAGGGGATGGCGGTGGTCAAGCGCGCCGTCGAGGCGGTCGCCGCCGTGTCCCCGCGGGTCAGCCTGGTCCTCAAGGCCGACATCCGGCCCGGTCACGAGGGGCAGCTGCAGGCCAAGGTGGAGCGGGTCGAGGAACACCTGCGGAAGGGCGGGGCGTGACCGCGGGAGGTCCGGCCCGGGTGGTGCTGGTGCACGGCGCCTGGCACCGGGGTTCGTCGTGGGAACCGGTCGCCGGGGACCTGGAGCGCGCGGGGATCCCGGTGTCCGCACCGGACCTGCCGGACACCCGGGGCGCGGGGCACGCCGAGCAGGTCGCCGCGGTGCTCGCGGCCGCCGGGCCGGACGGGGCGGACTCCGCGGAGGCGGCGGAGGCGGGTTCCGGCTCCGGGGACGCCGTGGAGCCGGTCGTGCTCGTGGGGCACTCGCTGGGTGGCCTGGTCGCGCCGGTCGTCGCGGACCGGCTCGGGCTCGCGCGGGTCCGGGCGCTCGTTCTGGTCGGTGCGCTCGTCCCGGAGCCGGGGCGGGCGTACCGGGACCGGCTGCGTGCGGAGCGGGACCTGATGGTCGCCGGCTACGACGCGGGGGTGTGCCGCGGGGAGGGGCCGGTGACGTACTGGCCGGACGCGGAGACGGTCGCGGCCGGGCTCTACCGCGGTGTCGCCGACGAGCTGCACGAGCTCGCCGGTACGACGGAGCCGTCGGTGCCACCGGCAGGTGCGGTGCCACCGGGAGGTTCGGTGTCGCCGGGAGGTTCGGTGTCGCCGGGAGGTTCGGTGTCGCCGGGAGGTTCGGTGTCGCCGGGAGGTTCGGTGTCGCCGGGAGGTGGGGCGTCGCCGGGCGGGGCGGGCTCGGTGGAGACCGTGCCGGGTCCGGACGCCGTCGTCGCGGCGGCGGCCGCGGAGATGCGTCCGCAGGACTGGACGCTGCTCGCCGAGCCGTGTCCCCTCACCGCCTGGCCGCGGGTGCGGACCCTGTCGGTGGTCTGCACCGGGGACCGCGTCGTCGATCCGGTGGCGGGCCGGCGGGAGGCGGCCCGGATCGGTGCGGAGGTCGTCGAGCTGCCCGGTGGGCACTTCCCGATGCTCACCCGCACGGGCGAGCTGACGGCGCTGCTCGCCGGTCTGGCGACGGGCGCCACGGCGGCCGCAGCCGGCACCTGAGCCCGGCCGGACCTGAGCCCGGCCGGAACCGGAGCTCGGCCGGCACCGGTGCCCGGAACGACGACGGCCGGTGGCGGGAGTCCCCGCCACCGGCCGTCGTCGGATCCGGACCCTGGTCAGCCCGCGATGTAGCTCGTGAAGGTGTAGATGCCCACCAGGATGGACACGAAGCCGAGGGCCATGCCGAACTGGCCGAGCTTCGCGGTGGCCGGCTGGCGGAAGGCCAGGAAGCCGAGGATCAGGCCCGCGGCTCCCAGGATCCACGCGGCGATCGGCACCGGCAGCAGCCCGGCGATCACGCCGAGGGCGCCCAGCGCCAGCGACACGTAGGCGAGGGCCGGCTTGGCAGTGGTCTGGACGTTGCTCATCTTCGGATTCCTCCGTCGCTCACCGGCCGTGCGGGCCGGCGTCTCACTCGTCGTCTCGGGGTGTCGCACCGCGGGCGGCGACGCGGCCGCGCCGCACCCCAACGGTCACGCAGGGTAACCGTTGGTGCCCTGCACCGTGTTCAACGAGTGGCCGGGGCCGGTGATGCTCCGCCGGTCCGGTGATCGTCGACTCGCGCGGGCCCCGGCCCACCGGTGCCGCACCGCCTCCCGCGGGCGGGGCGCGTCACGTCCGGACCGTGCGCGTGCCAGGATGGACGGCGTGTCACGCCCAGATCCTCGTCAGGCGGCCCAGCAGGCGGCGATGTCCTCGGCCATGGCCGGAGCGGTCGACCTCTCCGGTCTGAAGGCGCGGGCCGATGCGGCCGGCCGGCAGCCCGGACCCGACGGTGCCCCGGGCGCCGCGCCCGCGGGCGGCGGTGCCGGCGGTCCCTACGTCGTCGAGGCGACCGAGCAGGGTTTCCAGGACGAGATCCTCGAGCCGTCGCTGCAGATCCCGGTCGTCGTCGAGCTGTGGGCGAGCCGTTACCCGCGCGAGGAGCAGCTCTCCTCCGAGCTCGAGCGGCTCGCGTCGACCGGTGGCGGCGCCTGGATGCTCGCCCGGGTCGACATCGACACCCAGCCGCGGATCGCCCAGGCCTTCCGCGTGCAGCAGGTCCCGATGCTGGTGGTGCTCGTCGGCGGGCAGCCGGTGGACGCCGTCAACGGTGCCGTGCCCGACGACCGCGCCGCCGAGTGGGTCAGCTCGCTGCTCGACGCGCTGCGCGACCGGATGCCGGCGATCGCCGAGGGCGAGGCCCGCGCCGCGTCCGCCGAGGGTGCCGAGGAGCCCGCGGAGGAGCCGGAGGACCCGCGCTTCACCGCCGCCGAGGACGCCGTCGAGCAGGGCGACTACGCGGCCGCGGAGGCCGCCTACCAGTCGATCCTGGACGCCGAGCCGGCGAACGAGCAGGCGAAGGCCGCGCTCGCGCAGGTGAAGTTCCTGGCCCGGGCGGAGCAGGCCGACCCGTCCGCGATCGAGCGCGCCGACGCGAACCCCGACGACGTCGACGCCCAGATCGCGGCGGCGGACGCCGAGATGGCCGCCGACAGCGTCGAGAGCGCCTTCACCCGGCTGGTGGGTGTCGTGTCCCGCACCGCGGGCGACGACCGGGACCGGGCCCGCGGCCACCTCGTCGGGCTGTTCGAGCTGTTCCCGTCCGACGACCAGCGGGTCGCCACGGCGCGCCGGGCACTCGCCCGCGCGCTCTTCTGAACCGGTAGGGCCGGGTGGCCCGGCTGAACCGGGCCGTCCGGGCGGGCGCACCCGTCGTCGTCGTGGCGGCGCTGGTGACGGCGGTCCTGCTGTTCGCGTTCGGGCAGCCGCCGCTGCTCCGCTGGATCGCGTCGCCCGACGTGCCCGGGATGCACGTCGACTTCGACACCTTCTGGCGTTCGGCGCACGCACTGGTGGAGCAGGGCCCGGGCAGCGCCGCGATCTACCGGACCGATGCGCGGCTGCACAATCTGAACCCGCCGCTGCTGTCGGTGCTGCTGGCTCCGCTCGGGCTGCTCGACCCCGTCACCGGGTACCGGATCCTGACCGCGCTGTCGGTGCTCCTCGTCGCCGGCTCCGTGCTGCTGGTGTGCCGGGAGCTGCGGCTCGGCCGCACCTGGACGCTCGCCGCCACCGCCGCGGTGCTCGCGTCGTCCCCGCTGCACGGGAGCCTGCTGCTCGGGCAGATCTACCCGTTGCTGCTGGCCGGGCTGGTCGCGGGCTGGCTCGCCGAGCGGCGCGGGCACCCGCTGCTGGCCGCCGTCTGCTTCGGCGTGACGGTCGCGGTGAAGCCGTCGCTCGCCCCGGTGCTGCTGCTCGCCGGGGTGCAACGCCGGTGGGCGCCGTTCGCCGCGGGGATCGGGGCCGCCGCGCTCGCGTCACTGACCGGGGTGGCCGTCGCGGGGTGGCCGACGGCGTTCCAGTGGCTCGCCACCGCGATCACCGAACCGGTCGGCCCGACGCCGGACAACGCGTCGCTGCCCGGCCAGGCGCTGCGCTGGGGACTGCCCCCGGTGATCGGGACGGTCGCCGGCGCGCTCCTGCTCGCCGGCACGCTCGTCCACCTCGCGCGTCGCACCCGCCTGGCGGGCGGCCCCGGCCCCGCCGGCACGGACCCGGCCGGGACCGCACCGTTCGCCGTCCTCGCCACCGGCCTGCTCATGGCGCCGATCTCGTGGCACAACTACCTGCTGCTGCTCGTCCCCGGCCTGCTCGTCCTGGTCGCGAGCGGGCGGCCGGGGGACACCCGTCGCCGGGTCGTCGCGGCCGTCCTCGCGGTCGCGGTCGTCCCGGTGAGCTGGGCCGACCTGTGGAGCGACGGCTCCTGGGCGACGCCGCTGGGGCGGGCGCTGTACACCGTCGTCCTGCTCGTGACCTGGTGGGCGCTGCTCCGGCCGGCCCGCGGAGAGCTCCCGACTCCACCAGCGAGTTTCCGCCCTGCGGAAGCCGGCACCCGCGCTCCGGCCTAGCCCGGCACACTCCCCGCCACCGTCGGGCGAGGAGGCACGCGGATGACGAACGCATCCCGGAGCGGGGACGCGACCGGAACGACCGGCCGGGCCGGCCGTGGCGGTTGGGTCGCGCCACTGTGCTGGTCCGCGGTGGCCCTGGAGGGTTTCGACCTCGTCGTGCTCGGCGTGGTGCTTCCCTCCCTGCTCGACGAACCGAGCTGGGGGCTGACCCCGGCGACCGCGTCCCTGGTGTCGACGGCCGGCCTGCTCGGCGTCATGGTGGGCGCGCTCTCCGCGGGCCCGCTGGCCGACCTGCTCGGGCGGCGGCGGGCGATGCTCGCGACCGTCGTCTCGTTCTCGGTGCTCACCCTGCTCTGTGCGGTGGCGACCGGGCCGTGGACCTTCGGTGCGCTGCGGTTCCTCGCCGGGCTCGGGCTCGGCGGTGTCCTCCCCGTCGCGCTGGCGATGGTCAACGAGCACAGCCGCTCGGGCCGCGGCGGCAGCGCCACCACGGTCCTGATGACCGGCTACCACGTCGGCGCCGTCGCGACGTCGTTGCTCGGCATCCTCGTCATCCCGTTCTGGGGCTGGCGGCCGATGTTCGTGCTCGGTGCACTGCCGGCACTCGTGCTGGTCCCGCTGCTGGCCCGCTTCCTGCCCGACTCCCGACCCGTCCCGCAGGCGGCGACGCCGGCCGCGGCGCCCCGGGCCCGCAACCCGATCGCCCAGCTCGTCCGCGACGGCTACCTGCGCTCGTCGGTCGCGTTCTGGGTGGCGTCCTTCATGGGGCTGCTGCTGGTCTACGGCCTCAACACCTGGCTGCCGCAGATCATGCGCGTCGCCGGCTACGGCCTCGACGCCGCGCTCGCCCAGCTGCTCGTGCTCAACGTCGGCGCGATCGCCGGGCTCCTGGTCGCCGGGCGGGTGGCCGACCGGATCGGCGTCCGTCCGGCCACTCCGGCCTGGTTCGCCGCGGCCGCGCTGTTCCTCGCCCTGCTGGCGATCCCGCTGCCGGGGATCGGGATCTACGTCAGCGTGCTGCTCGCCGGGGTGTTCGTGTTCAGCGCGCAGGTCCTCGTCTACGCCTACGTCAGCCAGCACTACCCGGACCACGCCCGCGCCTCCGCACTCGGTGCGGCCAGCGGGATCGGCCGCCTCGGCGCGATCAGCGGCCCGCTGCTCGGCGGGGCGCTGCTCACCGCGGGGATCGCCTACCCGTGGGGCTTCTTCGCCTTCGCCGCCGTCGCGGCGCTGGGCGGTGTCGCCGTGCTGGCCGTGGGCCGGTCCCGCCCGGCGGACGCGCACTGACCCCGCGAACCCGAACCCGCCCGCCCACCGCGGGCGGCGCCGCGACCGGAAGGGGAGGCATGGCCCGCATCTGGACGGGCGAACCGGTGTCCGGCCGGGGGTCCGGCGGCGATCCCGCGGCTCAGTCCGATCCCGCGGCTCAGTCCGTGGAGGTGCGGCCGGTCTCCGAGGTCCCGGCACCGGACGTGCCGGTGACGAACGAGCCGTTGCGCACCGCACGCCGGCCGACGGTGCCCGGCGCGGGCGAGACGCTCGACGAGACCTGGTCCTCCGGCACGTCCGGGGACTCCGGCACCGCCGGCTCCGGGGACTGCTCCGACACCACCGGGCCGGTCGACGCGCGGTAGCCGTCGTCCGGCGTCGCGGGCGCCTCGAGGTCGGTCTCCTCCGGCTCCTCGGGGAGCTTCGTGGACGGCAGCGCCGGCGGTACGGACGCCGTCGTCGCCGTCGCGGTGGAGGTCACCGGGCCGCCGATCTCCTCCGGCACCAGCCACAGCACACCCGACGGGGGCAGCCGCAGGACCGCCGACGCCGGCTGGCCGTGCCACATGACCTGCTCGGCCCGCACCCGCCCGAGGTTCCCCACACCCGAGCCGCCGTAGCCGGCGGCGTCGGTGTTGACCACCTCCGTCCAGTTTCCTGCGAACGGCAGGCCGACGCGGTAGTCGTCCCGCGGGGCACCCGCGAAGTTCGCGACGCAGGCCAGCACGGTCGCGCGCCCGTCGGTGTCGACGCCGTGGCGCAGGAACGAGAACACGTTGCCCTGGGCGTCGTTGGCGTCGATCCAGGCGAACCCGTCCGGTGTGGTGTCGCGCGACCACAGCGCCGACCGGTCGCGGTAGGTCCGGTTGAGGTCCCCGACCAGGGTGGTGATGCCGCCGTGCAGCAGGTCGCCCTCCTGCAGGTGCCAGTCCAGCGACCGCTGCTCGGACCACTCACGGGGCTGGCCGAACTCGCCGCCCATGAACAGCAGCTGCTTGCCCGGGTGCGCCCACATGTAGGCGAGCAGCGCGCGGACACCGGCCGCCTTGTTCCAGTCGTCGCCGGGCATCCGGGTCCACAGCGAACCCTTGCCGTGCACGACCTCGTCGTGGCTGATCGGGAGCATGTAGTTCTCGCTGAACGCGTACATCAGCGAGAACGTCATCTGGTTGTGGTGGTAGCTGCGGTGCACGGGGTCGCGCCCGGTGTAGTCGAGCGTGTCGTGCATCCAGCCCATGTTCCACTTGAAGCCGAAGCCGAGCCCGCCCATGTAGGTGGCCCGGGTGACGCCCGGCCAGGCGGTCGACTCCTCCGCGATGGTGATGACGCCCGGGTGCTCCCGGTAGACGGTCGCGTTCATCTCCTGCAGGAACGCCACCGCGTCGAGGTTCTCGCGGCCGCCGTGGATGTTCGGCAGCCACTGTCCGTCGGCGCGGGAGTAGTCGAGGTAGAGCATCGAGGCGACCGCGTCGACCCGCAGCCCGTCGATGTGGAAGGACTCCAGCCAGTACAGCGCGTTCGCGACGAGGAAGTTGCGGACCTCGTTGCGGCCGAAGTCGAACACGAGGGTGCCCCAGTCGGGCTGCTCGCCGCGGCGCGGGTCGGCGTGCTCGTAGCAGGCGGTGCCGTCGAACCGGGCCAGCGCCCACTCGTCGCGCGGGAAGTGCGCGGGCACCCAGTCGACGAGCACGCCGTAGCCCGCGCGGTGCAGCCGGTCGACGAACCAGCGGAAGTCGTCCGGGGTGCCGAACCGCGAGGTCGGCGCGTAGTACGAGGTGACCTGGTAGCCCCAGGATCCGCCGAACGGGTGCTCGGCCACCGGCAGCAGCTCGACGTGGGTGAACCCGGTGCCGTCCAGGTAGGCGACGAGGCGCTCGGCGATCTCCCGGTAGTCCAGGCCGGGCACCCAGGAGCCGAGGTGCATCTCGTAGACGCTCATCGGTTCCTCGTGCGGCCTGCGCTGCGCACGGGCCGCCATCCACTCGCCGTCGCCCCACTCGTGGACGTCGCGGGTGACGACCGATGCCGTCTGCGGCGGGATCTCGGTCGCGAACGCCATCGGGTCGGCCTTGTCGCGCCAGCGGCCGTCCGGGCCGAGGATGCGGAACTTGTACCGGCTGCCGACGCCGACCCCGGGAAGGAACACCTCCCAGACGCCGGAGGTGCCCAGCGAGCGCATCGGCAGCGACCAGCCGGCCCAGCCGTCGAAGTCGCCGGTCACACGGACGCCGCGGGCGTTGGGCGCCCAGACGGCGAAGCTGGTGCCGGAGACGGCCCCGGAGGCCGTGTCGTAGTCCCGGACGTGGGCACCGAGGACGTCCCACAGGCGCTCGTGCCGTCCCTCGCCGATGAGGTGCAGGTCCATCTCGCCCAGCGTCGGCAGCCAGCGGTACGGGTCGTCGACGACCCGCTCCTCGGCGGCGTCGCCGCTACCCTGGGTCACCAGCAGCCGGTAGTCGCCGCCCGAGCCCGGGACGATGCCGGAGAACAGTCCGGCGTCGTGCACCTTCGTCAGCTCGTGGGCGAGCTCGCGCTCGCCGTTGGGCAGCACCGCCACCGCCGTGGCGTGCGGCTGCAGGACGCGGACGACGGTGCCGTCGGCGTGCGGGTGCGCGCCGAGCACCGAGTGGGGGTCGTGGTGCGCTCCGCCCAGGAGCCGGTCCGTCGTCGCCCGGTCCGGCGCGTGAGCAGCGGTCTCGGCGTCGCGGGTCGCTCGCAGCTCGTCGGAGGTCACGTGCGGAACCGTACTGGTGGTGCGTGCCGCCCGCCGACCGCGGGCGGGGACCGTTGCCGGATCGCAGTGCGGCGCCGCCGTGACGGGCTACGCGAGCGTCCCGAGCACCCCGGGGAGCCACCCGGCGACGGCATCGGCGGCCGCCTCGGTCGCCTCGAAGTGGACGAGGTGCCCGACCCCGGGGAGCACGTGCAGCGTGCTGTCCGGGATCCGCGCGGCCAGTGCCTCCTGGCTCGCCACCGGGCCCATGTCGTCGCGCTCGCCGGCGACGAGCAGCGTCGGCGCGTGGTAGCCGTCCGTGAAGTCACGCACGGTCGCGCCGGTGGAGGCCGCGAACGCCTCCAGCACCGGGTCGCGGCCGGCGAACAGGTCGGCCTGGCGGACGTGCTCGGCCCGCATCCACCGCCGGAGGTCCCGGTCGGTGCTGGTCGCCATCAGCTCGCTCGTGAGCACAGCGACCAGGCGATGGGCGAGCAGCGCGCGGGCGGGCCGGGCCGGCAGCCGCCGGACGAGCCCGTAGTAGGCCCGGGTGACGGCGACGGCGCCCCGCCGGGACGCCTCCAGCGGGTCGGTGGCGATCGGGTTGACCAGCACGACGGCCCGGTGCGGGACGCCGCGGGCGACGGCGGCGCTCACGACGACCGAGCCGAACGAGTGGCCCAGCAGCACCGGCGGCGCACCCAGCAGGGCGGACAGCTCCACCAGCCACCCGGCGTACCCGTCGATGTCGTGGCGCGCGGTGAGCGGGGTGGAGGCCCCGGTCGCGGGCAGGTCGGGGACGAGGACCCGGTAGCCGCGGTCGGCGAGCTCGCGGGCGACGGGCTCCAGGCCGATGTGGGTCCCGCGGAACCCGTGGACGGCGAGGACGACCGATGCGGCCGGGTCGCCGTAGCCGTACACCGTGGTGCTGCTGCCCGCGACGTCGACGACGGTCGTGTCCGGGGTGGCCGGTGCCCGCTGGTCAGGCCGCACGGTGCACCCCGCTGCCGTCGTCGCTGCGCGGTCCGCCGTGTCCGGCCGCCACCTCCCGGTAGACGGCGACGAGCCGCTCGGTGAGCCGGCTCTGCACGAACTCCCCGGGCGGGTCCCCCACGGGGCGGGGTGCGGCGACGGCGGTGCCGATCGCGGTCGCCAGGGCGCCGACGCTCTCGTCGGCGACCACCCGGCACCACGCGTCGGGGACGTCCCGGGCGATCGCGGGGTCGCGCAGCAGCACGGGCGTGCCGAGCGCGACGGCCTCGTAGACGGTGAGGCCCTGGGTCTCGTAGCCGAGCGAGCTCTGCGCGACGAGATCGGCCTGCCGCATCGCGGCCAGCACGGCGTCGTGCGAGACGGAGCCGGCGAACCGGACCCGGCCGCCGATCCCGAGCCGGTGGGCGAGCGCGCGGCAGTGCCCGAGGTCGCTGCCGCCGCCGTAGACGGCCAGGTCGGCGTCGGTGCCGCTGCGGGCGAACGCCTCGAGGAACTCGCCGAGCCGCTTCTCCCGGCTGACCCGGCCCGGCCACACCACGAGGGGCCGCCCGCGCGCCGCCAGCGGCTCGGCGAGCAGGGCGCTCACCCGGTCGTCGTCGACGCCGGTGGGGACGACGTGCGGGCGCCGGGTGACGCCGTAGCCGGCGAGCCGGTCGGCGAAGTGGCTGCTCGGGACGACGACTGCGTCGGCGGCCTCGGCGAACGTGCGGACGTAGCCGGCGACGTCGCGGACGGGCCCGCACCGCAGGTGGTGCCGGTGCGCGGCGTACATGATACGCAGTACGGCGCGCGGGAACGGCATCACCGCCGGCAGCCCGACCTCGACGTTGGTGTGCATGGTGTGCACGACGGGCAGCCGGTGCCGCCGCGCGAACCGGTAGCCCGTCCATGCGCCCCAGAAGTCGGCCTGGACGTGCACGACGTCGACCGGCGGCCGCGCGCCGAACCCGCGGTCGGCCGCCCGGTCGGCGGCCGCACCGGCGACCGCGAACGAGTACTCGCCGGCCGGTGCGGCCGGGAGCAGGACGTCGTCGTCGCGGCCGTAGCGCGCCGACGGCACCCGCCGCGCGACGGGCGCGCACACCGTCACGGTGTGCCCGGCCCGCTCGAGGTACTCCCGCTGCAGCCCCAGGGAGACCTGGAGGCCGCCGAGGGTCGCCGGGTGCTGGTCGGAGAAGAAGGCGATGTGCACGCGTCAGCCGTCCCGCCCGGACCGCGTCAGCCCGCGGCGGTCGGCGGTGCGACGGGTGTCGGGCAGCCGGGTGGCCCGCTGGGCGCGGTAGATCGCCTCGAACGCGTCCAGGGTGGCGGGCAGGGTGTGCTCGGCGACGATCCGCAGACCCGCCTCGCCCATCGCGGCCGCGGCGCCGGGGTCGGACAGCACCCGGACCACGCGGTCGGCCAGCGCACCGGCGTCGCCGTGCGGGTAGCGGAAGCCGTTCTCGCCGTGCCGGACGAGGTGCGGCAGGGCCCCGGCGTCGACCGCGACGACCGGCCGCGCCGTGGCCATCGCCTCCAGGGTGACGAGGCTCTGCAGCTCCGCGGTGCCGGCGTTGACGAAGACGTCGATCGCCGCGTAGACGTCGGAGAGCTCCTCGTCGGAGAGCCGTCCGGTGAAGGTCACGGCCTGCTCGAGGCCCTCCGCGCGGACCGTGGCCCGGAGCCTGGCCTGCTCGTCGCCCTCGCCGACGATCAGCAGCCGGGCATCGGGGACGCTGCGTCGCACGATCGTCAGCGAGCGGATGATCTCGTCGACGTGCTTCTCGTGGTCGAGCCGCCCGACGACGCCGAGCAGCGGCCCGGCGGGGATGCCGTGCCGCTCCCGGAACGCCGTACCGCGCCCGGAGGTGTCGGGCTGGAACCGCGAGGTGTCGAGCCCGTTGGAGACCGGCAGCACCGGCCCGGCGACGCCGTGGGTCTCGGCGAGCATCGCGGCGTGCGGTGTGGGGGCCGTGACGACGCCCGCGCGGCCCAGCACCCGCGCCGCGTCCCACCAGAACAGCCGGCGCAGCCGCGCCGGGGGCAGGTGCAGGAAGCTGATCGCAGGCAGGATGTTGTCCGGGATCATGTGGGTCGTCGCGACCGCGGGGATGCCGAGGTCCTGTGCGGCGCCGAGCAGCATCCGGCCGAGGATCATGTGGCTCTGCACGTGGACGACGTCGGGCCGGACCCGGCGCAGCAGGGCGCGCGCCGACCGGCGCAGTCCCGGCGGCGGGCAGATGCGGAACCCGGACGGCCGCGGCACCGGCATCGAGCGGACCCGGTGCTCGGTGATCGGACCGACCTGTTCGGCCGGACGGCTGCGGAACCCCCGTGCCGGTGCCGCGACGTGGACCTCGTGCCCGCGCTCGGCCAGCCCGGCCGCCAGCCGACGGGCTGCGTAGCAGGCACCGTTGACGTTCGGTGTCCAGGTGTCGGCGCCTATCAGGACGCGCACACGTTCTCCTTCCGCGAGGCCGCGACGCGCATCCACAGCGCACGCCCGGCCATGAGGACGAGGCCTGTTCCGGCCCCGACCGCCACGATGATCCACGGCCGGTCGGCGAGCTCGGACGCGAACCGGCCCCCCACCCACCCGCCGATTCCGACCAGGACCGCCGTCCGGACGGCGGCGGCCGGGACGGCCCAGGCCAGGAACCGGTGGTACGAGACCCCGGCCAGACCGATGGCCAGGAACGCGGGGATGGCCCCCACGTCGACGACCTTCGCCCCGATCACCACCTGGCCCAGGTTCTCATCCACCCTGTCGCGCAGTGCCTCCCGGCGCCGGGTGGTGAGGCCGAGGCGCACCAGCAGCGGCGCCAGCCGGGGCCGTGCACCACCACGTCCGAGCAGGTAGAAGACGGTGTCCGACACGACGTCGGCGAGGACCGCGACCAGCCAGACCGCCCACCAGTCGAGCAGCCCCGCCCCGGCCAGCGAACCGGCGACCACCGTGACGACCGGTCCCTCGAGGACGACCCCGACCGCGAGCGCGGCCAGGACGATCCCGATGGTGCCGGGACCCGGCTGCAGCACCAGCCCGAGCACGTCGTCCAGTACCGGGGACGTGACGTCGACAGCCGACGCCATCACAGCGTCCGAAGTCGTCGTGTCATGGTCGATCCTCCTGCTCGGGAGGATTCCACGATCCCGCGGTGCGGCGCCCGGTGGGTCGGGCGTTGCCCGGGCGACGGGATCGGGAAGGTCCGGTGGCTACCGGGTTACGCGATGCCGGGTCGCATGCTACAGCGACGTGCTCCGGGCGACAGCGGTCAGCGGGATCGGCAGCCAGGTCGGACGGCTGCGGGTCTCGTAGAGCACCTGGTAGACGGCCTTGTCCAGCTCGTAGGCGCGCAGCAGCGCGTCCTGCTCGCGCGGATCGGTGCCGGTCCGCGCGGCGTACCCGGCGCAGAACGCGTCCCGGTTCCGGGCCGACCAGCCGTGTGCCGCTCGTGCCTCGGGAGTGTCCGAACCGAGACCTCCGCCGGGCGTGTCGGAGCGGGTCAGGAGGTGGTGGAAGGCCGCGTACTCGAAGGAGAACAGCATCCCGACGACGTCCCGGACGGCCGCGTCCGGAGCGCGCCGCTCCTGCGCGGTGGCCGAGGGCTCGCCCTCGAAGTCGATGACGAGCCAGCTGCCGCCGGGGCGGCGGAGGGTCTGACCGAGGTGGAGGTCGCCGTGCACCCGCTGCACGACGACCGGCGAGCCGAGCGCCGCGACCTCGTCGTAGACGGCGCGGATCGCGGGCACGTACGGGGCGAGGACGGGGACCTGGCCGGCCACGGCGTCCAGACGGGACGTCCAGTGTGCGGCCATCGCGGCCGGATCGGCCTCCGAGGTCCCCAGCTCGGCGCGCAGTGCGAGATGGATGTCGGCGAGCGCCTCGCCGAGCGCGCGGGCCTCGCCGGTGAAGTCGGTCCCGTCGCGGACGGCGTCGGTGGCCCGCTCCCAGCCGTCCTCGGAGCCGGCCGCGAACTCCTGCAGCAGGCCGTAGGTGGCGGGCTCGCCGTCGAGCGCGCCCTCGATCCCGCCCTGCAGCGCCGCGACGGACCCCGATCCGGCGGCCCGCAGCGCGCGGTGCAGCTCCAGGTCCGGATTGAGCCCGGGGGACAGCCGCCGGTAGACCTTGAGGATGGAGCGGTCGCCCCAGCGGACGGACGTGTTGGACTGCTCCGCGTCGACGACCCGGCCGGTCTCGGTCAGCGGCAGCACCGCGTCGGGCTCGGGGACGAAGGCCAGCCCGCCGGTCGAGGTGCCCCCGGCGATCGCGCGCAGGATCCAGCCGGTCACGGCCGGGTCGTACAGGCCGTCGTAGAGGACCTCGCCGCCGACGGTGCCGATCTCGTCGGCGCCGACCGGCGCCGCCCCGGCGCGTGCCAGGTGCAGCTGGTAGTGCCGGTCCGGGCCGTCGGCGAAGGACACCGCGAGGACGACGACCTCCAGGCCGTGCAGGCCCTCCGGTGCGGGCAGCGCGGTCCGGGAGGCGACCCGCACCCCCTCCAGCGGACGGCCCTTCTCGGCGAACCACCGGCGCCCGGGCAGCCAGTCCCGCAGCAGCCGGGGAAGCGCCTCGACGTGCTCGGATGCTCCGGTCGGACCCACGTTCGTCCCCCTCCACGCCGGTGTCGCTCGCCCGGCCGTCTTCCCGCTGCACCGGCGGTGCACACCTGCACCGGCCGGCCCCGGGGACCCTATCCGGGCCGGGCGGTCCGGGCCGGGTGCGGACCCGGCCCGCTGGTACGGTCCGTGTCGGAACGACCACCCGTTGGTCACGGGTGGTCACCGATTCGCGACGCTTCCTTCCGCCCGGCACACCCGTGCCCGGAAACCCATACTGAACGCGGTGCCCGGTGCCTCCGCGACGGTGCCGCACGCCCGCGAGCGCCGTCCGGTCGCGGGTACCCGGGCCCCCGGGCGGACCCGGCCCGGCCCGATCCAACCGACCACGAACCGACCCGGAGGACCGGCGGCGTGACCGAGCGAGAGCCGATGGCCGAGACCCAGGCCGACGCGTCCACGACGGAGCCCGGCGGCCCCGCGCCGTCCGGAGCGGACACCCACGACGGCGAGCACACGCCGCCGGAGGTCAACTTCGCCGAGTACTACCACGAGGCGCGGCCACGGACCCTGCGTCACCGCGCCCGGGTCCGCTCGACCGTGCGCCGCCGGTCGGTCTCCCAGGACGGCCCGGCCTCCGGCGAGAACCCGGTCTACGTCTCCTGGCTGCTCGCCCAGTCGATGCTCGGCCACGCCGACGAGCTCGCCCGCCAGTTCTCCGGGCAGGGCTCGATGTGGCAGAACCCGTTCGCCAGCCCCGGCCCGCGTGGTGCGGTGGAGACGGCGTCGGTGTGGTTCACCGCCTACCCGATCTCGCTGATCACGCCGGAGGGCGTGTCGTTCCTCGGCGCGCTCGGTGACACCGAGCTGTGGCAGGCGTTCGAGACGATCGGCATCGAGGGCGTCCACACCGGACCGGTGAAGCGCGCCGGCGGGCTGTCCGGCTGGCAGCCGACCCCGAGCGTCGACGGGCACTTCGACCGGATCTCCAACGAGATCGACCCGGTCTTCGGCACCGAGGACGAGTTCCGGGCCATGTGCGCCACCGCGACCTGGCACGGCGGCACGATCATCGACGACGTCGTGCCCGGACACACCGGCAAGGGCCCGGACTTCCGGCTCGCCGAGATCGCCTACGGCGACTACCCCGGCGTCTACCACATGGTCGAGATCGAGCCGGGTGACTGGGGGATGCTGCCCGAGGTCCCGCCCGGCCGCGACTCGGTGAACCTCGACGCCGCCACCGAGGAGGCGCTGGAGAAGGCCGGCTACATCGTCGGCCGGCTGCAGCGGGTGATCTTCTACCGGGAGGGTGTGAAGGAGACCAACTGGTCGGCGACGGCCGAGGTCACCGGGGTCGACGGCGTCGTCCGGCGGTGGGTCTACCTGCACTACTTCAAGGACGGCCAGCCGTCGGTGAACTGGCTGGACCCGACCTTCGCCGGGATGCGGATGGTCATCGGCGACGCCCTGCACTCGCTGGCCGACCTCGGCTCCGGCGCGTTGCGGCTCGACGCCAACGGGTTCCTCGGCGTCGAGAAGGCGGGCGGCGGGATGCCGGGCTGGTCCGAGGGGCACCCGCTGTCGGAGGCGGCGAACCACCTCATCGCGTCGATGGTCCGCAAGGTCGGCGGGTTCACCTTCCAGGAGCTGAACCTCACCGTCGACGACATCAAGGTCACCTCCGAGGCCGGAGCGGACCTGTCCTACGACTTCATCAACCGGCCCGCCTACCACCACGCACTGGCCACGTCGGACACCGAGTTCCTCCGGCTCACCCTGCGCACCGCGCTGGACCTGGGCGTGGACCCGGCGTCGCTGGTGCACGCGCTGCAGAACCACGACGAGCTGACCTACGAGCTCGTGCACTGGACCGCCGGGCACACCGACGACCTGTTCCCGTTCCGCGGCGAGGAGATCACCGGGGGCGAGCTGGCGGACACGATCCGCCGGGACCTGTGCGAGCACCTCACCGGCGCCGGCGCGCCCTACAACCTGATCTTCACGACGAACGGCATCGCCTGCACCAGCGCGACCGTCATCGCCGCCGCGCTCGGCATCTCGGCGCTCGACGACATCGGCCCGGACGACGTCGAGCGCATCCGCCGCGTGCACCTGCTGCTGGTCATGTTCAACGCGTTCCAGCCCGGGGTGTTCGCGCTGTCGGGCTGGGACCTGCTCGGCATGCTGACACTGCCGCCCGAGCAGGTGGCCGACCTGCTGGCGTCCGGTGACACCCGGTGGATCTCGCGGCCGGCGCACGACCTGATGGGGGACCGGCCGGACGCCGACCGGTCGTCGTCGGGGATGCCGCGGGGCCGCAGCCTCTACGGCAGCCTGCCCGAGCAGCTCGCCGACGAGACCAGCTTCGCCCGGCAGATGCAGGCGATCCTGGCGGTCCGCAAGCACAGCGGGGTCGCGACGGCGCGGCAGGTCGACGTCCCCGACGTCTCGCACCGCGGGCTGCTCGTGATGGTGCACGAGCTCGACGACGGCCGGACCCAGGTGACGGTGCTGAACTTCGCCGACGAGCACGTCGACGCGGCCGTGCGGTCCGAGCACCTCGCACCGGGTTCGACGGTGGTGGACCTGTTCTCCGGGGAGACCGTCGGCACGGTCGACGACCTGCAGGTCTTCCGGATCGACCTCACGCCGTACCGGGCGACGGCGGTCGTGCTGGAGCCACCGGCCGGCGAGGACGACGCCGCGACCGCGTGACCGGCCCGCCGGGGCGGTCGGCCACGATGGACCGGTGACGATCGCGACGCTCAACGGCATCCGGCTGTCCTACACCGACCACGGCGGTGACGGCCCGCCCGTCGTGCTCGTGATGGGCACCGGCAGCCCGGGCCGGGTCTGGGACGTGCACCAGGTGCCCGCACTCCGGAACGCGGGCCTGCGGCCGGTGACCCTGGACAACCGGGGGATCCCGCCCACCGACGAGTGCGCGGCCGGGTTCACCGTCGACGACATGGCCGCCGACGTGGCCGCACTGGTCGAGCACCTCGGGGCGGGACCGGCCGCGGTCGTCGGGACCTCGCTGGGGTCCCGCGTCGTCCTGGAGCTGGCGCTGGCGCGCCCGGACCTGGTGAGCCGGGTCGCGGCCCTCGCCGCGCACGCCCGCCTGACGCCGGTGCAGCAGGCATGGACCGCCGGGACGGTCGCGGCCGCCGACGCCGGTGTCACGCTGCCCGCCGAGCTGTGGGCGGCGGTGCAGGCGACGCACAACCTGTCCCCGGCGACCCTCGACGACGAGCGCGCCGCCCGGGACTGGCTGGACATCATCGGTTTCGGCGGGTCCACCGTGTCACCGGGCCACCGCGCCCAGCTGCAGGTCTCGCTCGACCTCGGCGACCGCACCGCCGCCTACCGCGGGGTCGCGGTCCCGGCGCTGGTGCTCGCGTTCGCGGACGACCGGGCGATCCCGCCGCGGCTGAGCCGGGAGGTCGCCGCCGCCGTCCCCGGGGCCCGCTACGCCGAGATCCCCGACGCCGGCCACTACGGCTACCTCGAGCAGCCGGCGGCGACGAACCGGGCGTTGCTGGACTTCCTGGCCTGAGCCCGGGGCTCAGACCAGCGGCACCTGCGACGGCAGCCGCAGCACGTGCGCGACGTGCTCACCCGGGACCAGCCGGACGAAGTTGTACTCGCCCCAGCGGTAGGTCTCGCCGGAGATCTCGTCGTGCACGTCGACCACGTCGGCGTAGTCCAGGCCCAGCGCCGGCATGTCCAGCTTGATCGTGCCCTGCTGCGGGGAGAACGAGTCGAGCGTGCAGACGACCAGGACCTGGTCGCCGGTGGCCGGGTCGAGCCGCGAGTAGGCGATGAGCTGCTCGTTGTCGATCTCGTGGAAGTGCACCTCGCGCAGCTGCTGCAACGACGGGTGCGCGCGCCGGATCTCGTTGAGCCGGGTCAGGTAGGGCTCCAGCGAACGGCCCTGGTTGAGCGCGGACTCGAAGTCGCGCGGGCGCAGCTCGTACTTCTCCGAGTCGAGGTACTCCTCGCTGCCCGGCTTCACCGGGGTGCCCTCGTACAGCTCGAATCCGGAGTAGACACCCCAGGTCGGCGACATCGTCGCGGCGAGCGTCGCCCGGATGGCGAACATCGCGGGCCCGCCGGTCTGGAGCGACTCGTGCAGGATGTCCGGGGTGTTGGTGAAGACGTTGGGACGGCACTCGTCGGCGTGCTCGGCGTGCATCGTCGCGAAGTCGGCCAGCTCCTCCTTCTCCGTGCGCCAGGTGAAGTAGGAGTAGGACTGGGTGAAGCCCAGCCGGGCGAGGCCGAACAGCCGGGCCGGGCGGGTGAAGGCCTCGGCCAGGAACAGCACGTCCGGGTGCTGCCGCTTGACCTCCCAGATCAGCCAGTGCCAGAAGTTCGGCGGCTTGGTGTGCGGGTTGTCGACCCGGAAGATCGTCACCCCGTGCTCGACCCACGTCAGCACCACGCGCAGGCACTCGGCGTAGATGCCGTCCGGGTCGCGGTCGAAGTTCAGCGGGTAGATGTCCTGGTAGCGCTTCGGCGGGTTCTCCGCGTAGGCGATCGTCCCGTCGGGACGCACGGTGAACCACTCCGGGTGCTCGGTGACCCACGGGTGGTCCGGCGCGCACTGCAACGCCAGGTCCAGTGCGACCTCCAGCCCGAGCTCCCCGGCACGGTCGACGAACGCGTCGAAGTCGTCGAAGTCGCCGAGCTCGGGATCGATGGCGTCGTGCCCGCCCGCGGCGGAGCCGATCGCCCACGGCGAGCCGACGTCACCCGGCTCGGCGTGCACGGAGTTGTTGCGCCCCTTGCGGTGCACCGTGCCGACCGGGTGGATCGGCGGCAGGTAGGCGACGTCGAAGCCCATCCGCGCGACCCGGTCCAGCTCCTTGGACGACGTCGCGAACGTGCCGTGCACCGGCCGCCCGGTCTCGTCGCGGCCCCCGGTGGAGCGGGGGAAGAACTCGTACCAGGAGCCGTAGAGCGCACGACGCCGGTCGACGTGGATCTCACGCTCCGGTCCGCGGGTGATCAGTTCCCGCACCGGGCGCTCGGCCATGATCTTCGCGACGGCGTCGAACAGCGCGGGCGCGACCCGGGTCCGCAGCGGCAGCGCGGTGTCCCGGAGCGTGTTCGCCGCACCGAGGAGCAGGTCGCGGCTGTCCTTCTCGGACGGACGGCGGCCCACCCGGGACAGCAGCCGGGCGCCGATCTCGAGGTCGTTGGCGAGCTCGTCGGCGGACTGCCCGGCCTCGATCTTCTTCTCGACGCCCGAGCGCCACGTCGACCACGGGTCGCTCCACGCGTCGACCCGGAACGTCCAGCGGCCCTCCGCGTCGGGGGAGACCCACGCGACGAATCGGTCGGTGCCGACACCCTCGGGGCGCATCCGCACGTAGCGGGACTCGCCGGGGGTCCCGTCCGCCCCGAGCGGGGTGAAGACGACGTTGGCGGCGACCGCGTCGTGACCCTCGCGCCAGACGTTCGCGCGGATCGGCACGACCTCGCCGACGACGGCCTTGGACGGGTCGCCGGTCTCCACGAACGGAGTCACGTCATCGATTCCGAGCCGCCCCGTCATCGGACGTCACCCCCGGGTTCCTCGTCGATCGGATTGTGCACACCGGGACCTGTGTGGCGCGCGGGACAACCGTACCCATCCGGTCCAGTCCGGGCGCGGCGGGACACGGCCCCGACACCGCAGTTCGGCATCGGTTCAGTAGCCGTTCGTGACCGGACGGTGGCCGGACCGTGCGGGCCGGTCAGGCGCCCGGACCCGGCAGCGCGGAGACGATCCGGTCCAGCAGGGCGATCAGGGTCTCGCGCTCGGCGCGGTCGAACTCCCGGTTCATCGGCGACCGCGCGGCGAGGCGCGCACCGATCCGGTGCACGGCGTCCTCGCCCTCGGGGGTGAGGCGGGCGAGCCGCTGGCGCCGGTCGCCGCCGGGGACCCGCTCGACCAGGCCGCGGTGGCCGAGGTCGCGGGCGAGTCCCGACACCCGCGCCGGGTCGACGCCGAGCCGGTCCGCGAGCTCGCCCTGGGGAAGCGGATCGCGCAGCGTGCGCAGGTAGCGGGCCTGCAGCGGGGTGAGGTCCTCGTCGGCGCAGGCGGCGTCGAGCATCGCGGTCAGCCGGCCCGCGGCCAGGAGCACCGCCTCCCCGGCGCGGCGCCCGGTCGGGTCGGGGGCGTCCCCGGCGGACGGCGGGGTGCTCGCTGATCGGCTCACCGGTCGTCCCTCCCGTGGAGCAGCGTCCCGAGCGCCGGGACCAGCCCGGCGCGCCAGCATGCAGGATCGTGCCCGCCGCGGAACTCGTGCAGGCCGGCGAGGTCGCCGCGGGTCGCGAGGACGTCCGCGACCCGCCGGGTCGCATCGCGCAGCACCCACTCCTCGGAGCCGACCTCCAGCAGCACGCCGTGCGTCCGCGGCCCCGACGGGAGCACCGAGGTCAGCCACTCGCGGTCGTCGTGCGTGTTCGGCCACCAGAACGAGCCGGACTGGCTGAGGGCGAGACCGAACCGGTCGGGCGCGGCCTGGGTGGCGTACACGGCGGTCAGCCCGCCCAGGCTCTGCCCGGCGACGACGGTGCGCGCCGGGTCGACGGTGAGTGCCCGGTGCCCGGCCGCCCACCCGAGCACGTCCTCGGCCAGGAAGGCTGTGAAACCGGGATCGCAGCCCAGCTCCCGGGTCCGGCCGTCGCCGGGCCGGGCCGCGACGCCGACGGTGCGCACCGGTGGCAGCGCCGCGGCGGCGACCGCGCCGTCGAGCACCGCGGGGAGGCCGTCGGCGAGCCGGTGGTGCCCGTCCGTCAGGACGACGACCGGCAGCGGCTCGCCCGGGTCGGTGCCCGCCGGGTCGTGCAGCCAGACCGGCCGGCCGCCGAGGTCGCCGTGCAGCACCGTTCCCCGCGGCCCGCCGGGCCGGGGCGGTGCCGGGGCGCCGGGCAGCGAGACGACCGAGGTCCCGTCGACCAGGTGCTCGCGGGCGAGCGGGTCCGGGCGGGCGGCCGCCTGGACGTCGAGGAACCGCGCCACCGCGGGGCGCCGGTGCCCGGGGACGGCGGCCAGCGCCCGGGCCCGGCGGCCACCGTCCGGTGCCGGGCCCGTCCCGGCCGGGCGCTCCGGGAGCTCGGCGACGCCGTAGCCCGCCCGCCAGTCCCGCGGCATCCGCAGGGTCAGGACCCACGCCCCGGGCAGCCGTTCCGCCGCGGTCGCCGCAGGGTGCGCGGCGTCGGCGAGCTTGTTCGGCAGCACGTGCACCTCGGCCGTCCCGGCCCGGTCCGGGACGACGAAGGTGACCGCGCACGTGCCGTCACCGAGGTCGTCGACCAGCGGGGTGCCCGCCCGGCGGACGTGCGCGAGGAACGCGTCCCGGTCGCCGTCGCGCAGCAGCCGGGCGACCGCGGGGCAGCGGTCCGGCGGCAGCCGCTCCGGTGGGGCCGGGCGGGGGACCTGCGGCGGGACCGCGAGCTCCGGCGGGACACCGGGTGGCGTGGGGAACATTGACGGCAGATTAGGCTTGCCTAATAGTACTGGCAATGAAGCAAGCTTCACACCGAGCGGTGCTGCTGCTGGCCGTCGTGCTCGGGCTCGTGGCCGGGTGCTCGTCGCCGTCCGGGGGGTCGGTGGCGGGCACCGACCCGGGCACCCGCACCGTCACCCACGCGCTGGGCACCGCCGAGGTCCCCGCGTCACCGCAGCGCGTGGTGTCGGCCAGCGTGACGATGACCGGGCACCTGCTCGCCCTGGACCTGCCGGTGATCGCGTCGGCCACCACCCGCCCCGGTGGCGGCACCGCCGACGGCAACGGGTTCTTCGTGGCCTGGGGCCCGCGTGCCGTGGAGCAGGGGACCGTCCCGCTCGGCGGCCCGACCGTCGACGTCGAGGCGGTCGCCGCGCAGTCGCCGGACGTGATCGTCGGCAGCGCGGTCGGCGCCGACGCCGTCACCCCCGAGGCCTACGCGCAGCTGTCCGCGATCGCGCCGACCGTCGTCGTCGACCACAGCTCGCTGTCCTGGCAGGAGCTGTCGGCCCGGCTCGGCGCCGATCTCGGCCGCGCCGACGAGGCGGCGGCCGCGGAGCAGGGGTTCGCAGCCCGGGCCGCCGAGGTGGGGCAGCGGATCGACACGTCTCGCGAGGCGGTCGCGCTGACCATCACCCCGGACGGCTACAACGTCTTCACCGCCGACTCCGCCCAGGGCAAGCTGCTGACCCAGCTCGGGCTGCGGCTGCGGCCGGTCGAGGCGAGCGGCCGCTCCGGGCTCGGGAACGCGGGGCAGCGCAGGGACGCCGTCCCGGTCGCGCAGGAGAACGCCGGGCAGTTCGGCGACGCCTCGCTGTTCGTCGTCAACGCCACCGACGAGCAGGTGGAGCAGCAGCGGGCGCGGCAGCCCCTGCTCGCCACGCTGCCGGCCTTCACCGAGGGACGGGTGTACGGGCTGGGCCCGGAGTCGTTCCGGCTCGACCGGTTCGCCGCCGACGCCGTCCTGGACCGGCTGGAGGCCTCCGCCGGATGACGCGGCGTGCGGGCGGCCGGGCGCCCCGGAGCGCCTGCCGCGCCACGGGCGTCACGGCACTAGGGTCCGCGCCGTGAGAGCCCTCCGCCGATTCACCGTCCGTGCCCAGCTCCCGGGTCCGCTCGCACCGCTGCAGACCCTGGCCACGAACCTGCGGTGGACGTGGCACGCGCCCACACGCGACCTGTTCGCCTCGCTCGACCCCGACGCGTGGGACGCCTGCGGCCAGGACCCCGTCCGGCTGCTGGGCGAGATCCCGACCGGCCGGCTCGCCGAGCTCGCCGACGACGACGCCGTCGCCGGGCGGGTCGCCGAGCTCGCCGACGACCTCGACCGCTACCTGACCGAGCCCCGCTGGTACCAGCAGGACCCGGACGCCGGCCTGCCCGCCGCCGTCGGGTACTTCTCGATGGAGTTCGGCGTCTCGGAGGTGCTGCCCAACTACTCCGGCGGGCTCGGCGTCCTCGCGGGCGACCACCTGAAGGCCGCCTCCGACCTGGGCGTCCCGCTGGTCGCCGTCGGGCTGCTGTACCGCTCCGGGTACTTCCGCCAGTCGCTGTCGCTCGACGGCTGGCAGCTCGAGCACTACCCGGCGATCGATCCGCAGGGCCTGCCGCTGCAGCTGCTCGCCGGTGCCGACGGCGCGCCGGTGCTCGTCGAGGTCGCGATGCCCGGCGACCGCACGCTGCACGCCCGGGTGTGGCTCGCCCGCGTCGGACGGGTGCCGCTGCTGCTGCTCGACACGGACATCGAGGAGAACGAGCCGGACCTGCGCGGCGTCACCGACCGGCTCTACGGCGGCGACCAGAACCACCGGATCCAGCAGGAGATCCTGATCGGTGTCGGGGGCGTCCGGGCGGTCCGCGCGTTCTGCGGGGCCACCGGCCACGCGGCCCCCGAGGTCTTCCACACGAACGAGGGCCACGCCGGGTTCCTCGGCCTGGAGCGGATCCGTGAGCTGTGCACCGGCTCCCCGGCGTCCCCGGCCGCGACCGCGCCGGGTACGAGCCTCGACTTCGACGAGGCGCTCGCGGCCGTCCGGGCCGGGACGGTGTTCACCACGCACACCCCCGTCCCCGCCGGCATCGACCGGTTCGGCCTCGATCTCGTCCGGCACTACCTGACCGAGCGGCTCCTGCCCGGGCTCCCCGCGGACCGGCTGCTCGCGCTCGGCGCGGAGGAGGACCCGGAGACGTTCAACATGGCGCACATGGGGCTGCGCCTGGCCCAGCGCGCGAACGGCGTCTCGCAGCTGCACGGCGTCGTGTCCCGGGAGATGTTCGGCGGGATGTGGGCGGGCTTCGACCGCGACGAGGTGCCGATCGGCTCGGTCACCAACGGCGTGCACGGCCCCACCTGGGAGGCACTCCAGGTCACCGAGCTGATCGGGTCGCCGGAGGAGCGGCCCGCGGAGGTGTCCGACGCCGACCTCTGGGCGCTGCGCAACACCCTGCGTTCCCGGCTGGTCGACGAGGTCCGCCGCCGGGTCCGCGCGGCCTGGCTGGAACGCGGCGCCTCCGAGCCGGAGCTGGGCTGGACCGACCACGTCTTCGACCGGGACGTCCTGACGGTCGGGTTCGCCCGCCGGGTGCCGACCTACAAGCGGCTCACCCTGATGCTGCGCGACCCGGACCGGCTGCGCGGGCTGCTGCTCGACCCGCACCGCCCGGTGCAGCTGATCGTCGCCGGCAAGTCGCACCCCGCCGACGACGGCGGCAAGGCCCTCATCCAGCAGATCGTCCGGTTCGCCGACGACGCCGGCGTCCGGCACCGGATCGTCTTCCTGCCCGACTACGACATGTCGATGGCCCGGTACCTCTACTGGGGCTGCGACGTGTGGCTGAACAACCCGCTGCGCCCGCTCGAGGCGTGCGGCACGTCCGGCATGAAGTCGGCGCTCAACGGCGGGCTCAACCTGTCCATCCGGGACGGCTGGTGGGAGGAGTTCTACGACGGCCGCAACGGCTGGGCGATCCCCACCGCCGACGGCGTCGAGGACCCCACGCGGCGCGACGACCTGGAGGCCAACGCGCTCTACGAGCTGCTCGCCACCCAGGTCGGGCCGGCGTTCTACGACCGCACCGACGGCGTCCCGGACCGCTGGGTGGAGATGGTGCGGCACACGCTCACCACGCTCCGCCCGAAGGTGCAGGCGACCCGGATGGTGCGCGAGTACGTCCAGGACTGGTACGCCCCGGCCGGTCGCGCCGCCGCCGGTGCCGCGGCCGACGACTACGCCGCGGCCCGGGACATCGCGCAGTACCGGGCCCGGCTGAACAAGGCCTGGAACCACGTCCGGATCACCGGCGTGGACGCCTCGGGGCTGCCCGACACCCCCGTCGTGGGATCGCCGATGACCGTGCGCGCGGGCGTGGACCTCGCCGGGCTGGAGCCGTCGGACGTGGTGGTGGAGGCCGTCGTCGGGCGGGTGGACGACACCGACGAGCTCGCCGAACCCGTCACCGTCGCCATGGAGCACCGCGGCGACGACAGCTGGGAGGTCGCGGTGCCCCTGCCGCACGCCGGGCTGACCGGGTACACGGTGCGGGTGTTGCCGCACCATCCGCACCTGGCGTCGTCCGTCGAGCTGGGGCGGATCGTGCTGGCGGGGTAGGCCCGGTCAGCCGCAGCAGCCTCCGCCGCAGCAGCCACCGCCTCCGCCGCCGCCGGCGGGGACCGGGGCGGGCGCGCCGCCACCCGGCGCGCGCCCGCCCAGCGAGACGGTGGAGAGGAGCTTGACCGTGTCGGCGTGGCCCTGCGGGCACGGCGCGGGGTCCGCGGCCGCGGCCATCGGCCGGTCCACCTCGAACGTTCCCGGCACGCCGCCGGAGGCGCAGACCCGGCAGCGGAACTCGTAGCGCGGCATGGGCCGATTATGTCCCGCCCGGGCCGCGCGCAGAACCACCGAGCACCGTCCGTGCCCGGACCACCCGCGCCGAGATGCAGCTCAGCGCTCCCGGGAGCCCCGGGCACAGCGCTGAGCTGCATCTCGGCGGGTGAACGGTTCAGCGGCTCCGCAGCAGGCGCACCGAGCGCGGCGGGAGCACGACGGTCGATCCGGCCAGGAGCGGGGCCGGGTCGGCCGGTTCGCCGTCGGGCGTGGTCGAGTCGAGGACCGGATCGAGGTCGTGCCCGTCCGGCAGGAGGCAGTCCACGGGCTCGTCACCGGCGTGCAGGAGCAGCAGCCAGTAGTCGGCGAGCAGCACCACGAGGGTCCGCCGCCCGCCGTCGTGCCAGTCCTCGGGCTCCATCGGCCGCCCGGACGGGTCCCACCAGAGGACCTCACCGTCGACGTAGAACTGGTCGCGGTGCAGCACCGGCGACTCCCGGCGCAGCGCGGCGACCTTCGCGGTGAAGGTCTCCATCGCGGCGGTCTCGTCGGTGCCGGTCCAGTCCACCCACGACGTCTCGTCGTCGCGGCAGTACGGGTTGTTGTTCCCGCCCTGGGTGCGCCAGCGCTCGTCGCCGCCGGTGATCATCGGGGTGCCGATCGACAGCAGCAGGGTCGCCATCATCGCGCGCGCCGTCGAGAGCCGGGCGGTGCGGATGCCGGCGTCGTCGGTCTCGCCTTCCGCACCGAGGTTCTGCGAGCGGTTGTCGTCGGTGCCGTCGCGGTTGTTCTCGCCGTTGCCCTCGTTGTGCTTGCGCTCGTAGGAGACGAGATCGCGCAGGGTGAAGCCGTCGTGCGCGGTGACGAAGTTGACCGACGCCCACGGGCGGCGCCCCGACAGCGCGTAGATGTCGGAGCTGCCGGTCAGCCGCGACGCCAGCTCGGCGACGCCGCCGTGGCCGCGCCAGAAGTCGCGCACGGCGTCGCGGTAGCGGCCGTTCCACTCCGACCAGGCGACGCCGAAGCCGCCGACCCGGTAGCCCTCACCGGTCGCGTCCCACGGCTCGGCGATCAGCTTGCAGGTCGACAGCGTCGGGTCCTGCGCGATCGTGGTGAGCAGTGCCGAGTCGGGGGAGAACGGGCCGGAGCGCGGGCGGCCGAGCACCGAGGCGAGGTCGATCCGGAAGCCGTCGACGCCGTAGGCGTGCACCCAGTGCCGCATCGCATCGCAGACCAGCCGGATGACCGTCGGCGACCCGGCGTCGAGGGTGTTGCCGGTGCCGGTGATGTCGGCGTCGTGCCCGGAACCGCCCAGCGAGTAGTACGCCGGGGCGTCCAGCCCGCGGTAGGACAGCGTCGTCCCGCCGACCCCGCCCTCGCAGGTGTGGTTGGGGACGATGTCCAGGATCACCTCGATCCCGGCCGCGTGCAGGGTGTCGACCAGGTAGCGGAACTCGGCGGTCTCGTTGCCGGGCACGGCCGCGTATCCGGGGTGCGGAGCGAGGAACCCGAGGGTGGCGTAGCCCCAGTAGTTCGCCGCGCCCCGCTCCAGCAGCGGCGGCTCCGGCGCGCTCGCCTGCACCGGCAGCAGCTCGACGGCGGTGATCCCGGTCCGCTGCAGCTGCGCGATGACGGCCGGGTGCGCCAGCCCGAGGTAGGTGCCGCGGTGCGCCTCCGGGACCTCCGGGTGGAGCTTCGTCCAGCCCTTGACGTGGATCTCCGAGATCACCGTGTCGGACCACGGCACGTCCGGCCGCGCCGGGCGGGATCCCCGCTCGGGGGCGGTGACCACCGACAGCGGGACGCTGCCCAGCGAGTCGACCGTGCTCGGCCGTCCGGACATCGGGTCGCCGTGCCACCCGCGGGCGGCGACGACGTCGGTGACGGTGCCGGTGACCCGTGTCGCGTACGGGTCGACGAGGATCTTGTGCGGGTTGGCGCGCAGCCCGTCGAACGGGCGGTAGGGGCCGTGCGCGCGGAAGCCGTAGCGCTGGCCGGGTTTCACCCCGGGGACGTGCCCGTGCCACACGCCGAAGGTGTGCTCGCGCAGCTCGACCCGTCTCTCGGTCAGGGCGCCGTCGACGCCGTCGACCAGGCAGACCTCGACCGTCTCTGCGCTGGTGGAGGCGACCGCGAAGCGGGTCCCGTGGTCGTCGGGGTGGGCACCGAGCGGGAAGACAGGCACGGTCGGCCAGGATAGGGGGGTGTCTTCCCCCGGGCTCCCGCACGCGAACGGTGTCACAGAGATCGACGACGACGACCTGGTGATCGGGATGGACGGTGCCACCGTCCGCCGCGGCACCACCACCCTGCTCGACGCCGTGGACTGGCGCGTCGAGCTCGACGAGCGCTGGGTCGTCCTCGGCCCGAACGGCGCAGGCAAGACGACCCTGCTGCGCCTCGCCGGCGCCGAGCTCCACCCGACGGCCGGGCGCGTCCACGTCCTGGGCGAGCGGATGGGCCGGGTGAACGTCTTCGAGCTGCGGCCGCGGATCGGACTGACCTCGGCGAACCTGGGTGTCCGGATCCCCGGGGACGAGAAGGTGGCCGACGTCGTCGTCTCCGCAGGCTACGGCGTCCTCGGCCGCTGGCACGAGGAGTACGAGAGCACCGACACCGGCCGCGCGCACCACCTCCTGGAGCAGCTCGGGATGGGCGGCTTCGGTGACCGCGCCTACGGGACGCTGTCCGAGGGCGAGCGCAAGCGCACCCTGATCGCCCGCGCCCTGATGACCGACCCGGAGCTGCTGCTGCTCGACGAGCCCGCCGCGGGCCTCGACCTGGGTGGCCGCGAGGACCTCGTCGGACGGCTCGCCGACCTGGCCGACGACCCGTACGCGCCGGCGTCGGTGCTGGTCACGCACCACGTCGAGGAGATCCCGCCGAACTACACGCACGGGATGCTGCTGCGCGACGGCCGGGTCGTCGCCGCCGGCCTGCTCGACGACGTGATGACCTCCGGACCGCTGTCGGAGACGTTCGGGCTGCCGCTGGCCGTCGAGCGCCGCAACGGCGGCCGGTACACCGCGTACCGCCGGGACTGATCACACCGCCGGCCCGCGCGGGGGACGTTAGGGTCCGCGACGTGACCGAATTCGTGAGCCTGTCCGTGGACGACGGCGTCGGGACGATCCGGATCGACCGGCCGCCGATGAACGCCCTGAACCGGCAGATCCAGGGTGAGCTGCTGGAGGTGTCCGACGAGGCGGCGACGCGCGCCGACGTGCGCGCCGTCGTCGTGTACGGCGGGGAGAAGACCTTCGCCGCCGGTGCGGACGTCAAGGAGATGGCGTCGATGTCGTACTCCGACATGGCGCCGGTGGCCCGGAAGCTGTCCGCCGGGCTGGGGGCGATCTCGACGATCCCGAAGCCGACCGTCGCCGCGGTGACGGGCTACGCCCTGGGCGGTGGCCTGGAGGTCGTGCTCGGCGCGGACCGGCGGATCGCCGGGGACAACGTGAAGCTCGGCTTCCCGGAGATCCTGCTCGGCATCTTCCCGGGCGGCGGCGGCACCCAGCGCGCCGCGCGGCTGATCGGGCCGAGCCGCACCAAGGACCTGATCTACACCGGTCGCATGGTGAAGGCGGAGGAGGCGCTGGAGATCGGCCTGGTCGACGAGATCGTGCCGGCCGACGAGGTCTACACCCGCGCGGTGGCGTGGGCGTCGCAGTTCACGGCCGGTCCGGCGCTGGCCTACGCGGCGGCGAAGAAGGCGATCGACAACGGCCTCGACACCGACCTGCGCACCGGCCTCGACATCGAGTCGGAGCTGTTCGCCGGCGTGTTCGCCAGCGACGACGCGTCGACCGGCATGGCGTCGTTCGTGGAGAACGGCCCGGGGAAGGCCACCTTCACGGGGCGCTGAACCGACGTTCCCCGCCCGGCGCCGCCGGGCGGGGAGGCGTCCCGCGCCGTGACCGAGCCCACCGGCGGTTTCCGTCGGACCGTTCTGCAAAACTCCTACTCATGAGTTCGGACCCGGCGCCCACCCCGCACGCCACCGCCGAGCAGGTCGAGGCGGCCTGGCGCGACCCGAAGCTCGCGAACGTGCTCTACCACGACTGGGAGGCGGGCACCTACGACGAGAAGTGGTCGATCAGCTACGACGAGCGCTGCATCGACTACGCCGCCGGACGGTTCCGCGCCGCCGCCCCGTGGGACGGCCGCCCCTACCTGCGCGCGCTGGAGCTGGGCAGCGGCACCGGGTTCTTCCTGCTCAACCTCATGCAGGCCGGGGTCGCCGAGCGCGGCGTCGTCACCGACCTCTCGCCGGGGATGGTGCAGGCCGCCACCCGCAACGCCGAGGGGCTGGGCCTCGACGTCGAGGGCCGGGTCGTCGACGGCGAGCACATCCCGTTCCCGGACGACAGCTTCGACCTCGTCGTCGGGCACGCGGTTCTGCACCACATCCCGGACGTCGAGGCCGCCTTCCGCGAGATCCTGCGGGTGCTGGAGCCGGGCGGCCGGTTCGTCTTCGCCGGTGAGCCGACGACCGTCGGCGACGCCTACGCCCGCACCCTGGGGCAGTGGACCTGGAAGGCCACGACGACCCTCACGAAGCTCCCCGCACTGCAGAGCTGGCGGCGCCCGCAGCACGAGCTCGACGAGTCGTCCCGCGCGGCCGCGCTGGAGTCCGTCGTGGACATCCACACCTTCGATCCCGCGGATCTGGAGCGCACCGCGCGCCGGGCCGGGGCCGACGGCGTCCGCGCCTCCACCGAGGAGTTCTCCGCGGCGATGCTGGGGTGGCCGGTGCGGACCTTCGAGGCCGCCGTCCCGCCCGGCAAGCTCGGCTGGAACTGGGCGATGTTCGCCTACCACGGCTGGCAGCGGCTGTCCTGGGTGGACGAGCACCTGCTCTCCCGGGTGGTCCCGCGCAGCTGGTTCTACAACGCGCTGGTCACCGGCACCAAGCCGCGATGACGGCCGCGCGATGACCAGCCTGCCGGAACGGGCCCGGTCACGGGCGCGGGACGCCACACTCGTCGACGTGGAGCACCCGCTCGAGCCGTTCTGGCGCGGCATCATCGCCTACCGGCTGCTGACGCTGCTCACGGTCGTCGGGATCACGCTCTACCACCTGCGCACCGGCTACGTGCTGCCGCTGGCCGCGCTCGGCGTGCTGCTGGTGATGACGGTGTGGACGGCCGTGACGTCCTGGGGCTACCTCGGCGGCCTGCCCGGCAGCCCGGACCGCCGGGGCCGTCTCGCACTCGCCGATCTCGCCGTCTGCGTCGCGATCATGGCGACGACCCCGTGGATCGTCACCCGGGCCCACCTCGACGACGGTGCGCCCGGCATGGGCTCGATCTGGACCTCCGGCGCGGTCCTCGCCTGCGCGGTCGCGTTCCGGATCCGCGGCGGGGTGCTCGCCGCCACGGCGATCTCGGCCGCGCTGGTGCTGTCGAAGGAGCGCTTCGGCGCGCTCGAGCTGGGCGACATCCAGCTGCTGGTGCTGGCCGGGCTGACCGTCGGGTTCGCGTCGCACGTCCTGGAACGCACCGCGGCCCGGCTGCGCAGGCTCGCCGCGGAGCAGGCGGCGGCCGCCGAGCGGGAACGGCTCACCCGCGCGGTGCACGACGGCGTCCTGCAGGTGCTGGCGCACGTCCAGCGCCGCGGCGCCGAGCTCGGCGGGGGCGCGGCGGAGCTCGGGCTGCTGGCGGCGGAGCAGGAGACCTCGCTGCGCGCGCTGTTGTCCGGCCCCGGGACGACCGACGCGTCCGGTCGGCGGGACCTCGGTGCCGCGCTGCGGATCCTGGCGTCGGACCGGGTGACGATCTCCGCGCCGGGCCACCCGGTGGAGCTGGCCGCCCTCGTCGTCGACGAGGTGGAGGGCGCGGTCCGCGCGGCGCTGGCCAACGTCGCGCTGCACGCGGGGCCCGGTGCGCGGGCCTGGATCCTGCTGGAGGAGCTGCCCCGCGCGATCGAGGTCAGTGTCCGCGACGACGGTCCCGGCATCCCCGACGGCCGGCTCGCCGAGGCCGTGGCCGAGGGCCGGATGGGGGTCTCGCGGTCCATCCGCGGCCGGGTCGAGGACGTCGGCGGTGCGCTGACCCTGGACACCGGGCCCGAGATCGGTACTGAATGGGTGATCAGGCTCGAACGGGGGGACACATGACCGAGGGCGGGGAGACGCCGATCCGGGTGATGGTCGTCGACGACCACCCGATCTGGCGCGAGGGCGTCGCACGGGACCTGACCGAGCGGGGGTTCGACGTCGTCGCCACCGCGCCGGACGCCCCGGCCGCCGTGCGGATCGCGGGCACGGTGCGGCCCGACGTCGTCCTGATGGACCTCAACCTCGGTGCGACGTCCGGGGTACAGGCGATCGCGGAGATCGCGGAGCGTAGCCCGGACTCGCGGGTGCTGGTGCTGTCGGCGTCCGGCGAGCACGCCGACGTCCTGGAGGCGGTGAAGGCGGGCGCGCTCGGCTACCTGGTGAAGTCCGCCGGCGTCGACGAGCTGCTGGAGGCGATCCGGCGCACCGCCCGCGGCGTCGCGGTGTTCACGCCCGGGCTCGCCGGGCTGGTGCTGGGCGAGTACCGACGTCTCGCCGAGACCCCGAAGCCCGCCGACGGCTCGCCTGCGGTGCCCGCGCTCACCGAGCGGGAGACCGAGGTGCTGCGGCTCGTCGCGAAGGGCATGACGGCCCGCCAGATCGCGGCGAAGCTCGTCGTCTCGCACCGCACCGTGGAGAGCCACGTGCAGAACACCCTGCGCAAGCTGCAGCTGCACAACCGCAGCCAGCTCGTCCGCTACGCCATCGAGCAGGGCCTCGCCGACTGACCGGGCGCGGGGGACACCCGGGTCACGATCCGGTCACGGGACCCGGCACACTCGGAGGCGCCCCCCGAACGACGCTCCCGCCCGGAGACGCCCGTGACCGACCCGACCGCGATGATCGGGTACGTGCTGGACAGCCCCTGGCTGCTGCCGCTGCTCACGCTCGCCGTGATCTGTGACGGGCCGCTGCCGTTCCTGCCCAGCGAGCCGGTGCTGTTCAGCGCCACGGCGACCGCCCTCGCCGACGGTGACCGCTGGCGGATCGCGGCCCTGTTCGGCGCCGCGCTGCTCGGGTCGCTGCTCGGTGACGGACTGCTCTACGGTGCGGGCCGCTCGTCGAACGCGGTGGTGCGCCGCCCCCGGCGCGACGACGGCATCGGCGCCTGGGTGCACCGCCACCTGCACCGACGCCCGGTCGTCGCGCTCGTGGCCACCCGCCTGCTGCCCGGTGGCCGGCTCGCGAGCGTGTCGGCGGCGGGCCGCGTCCGGCTCCCGTTGCGCGCGTTCCTGCCGGCGACGGTGGCCAGCTCGGTCGTCTGGAGCACCTGGATGACCGGGATCGGGGTGCTCGTGGGGCCCTTCACCCGCGGCGATCCGCTGCTGTCGGTGCTGGCAGGGTTCGTGCTCGCGACGATCGTCGCCGCCACCGCCGGGCTGGCCCGCCGGATCGTCCGGGCCCGCCGGCTCGCGACGGTGCGCTGACGGCACGACGCCCGGAGGGGTGGCGCCCGTTCGGGCGTCCCCGATGCGTTGCGCGGCATGCCAAGCTGTTCCGTCCGGCCGAGCGGACGGAACGGGAGACCTGCACGTGCGCGACGACCAGACCGTCCGTACCGGAGTCGTCGTCGTGGGGGCCGCACCCGTTCCCGCGGGTGCCGACGTCGTCGCCCGGGCCGGGCACGGGCCCGCCGAGGCGGTCGCTGCGACCGTCGCGCGGCTGGTGCCGTCGCTCGTCGTCGGGCTCGGGGCCCGCGACGCCGGGCTCGCCGCGATCGCCGCGGTGCTGGCCCGCACCCCCGGGATCCCGGTCCTCGCCGTCGTGGAGCCCGGCGCCGACCACACCCTCGTCCTCGACGCCGTCCGCGCCGGCGCCACCGGCGTCGCGGCGACCGACGACCCGGCCGAGCTGGCCGGCATCGCCGCGGCGGCCACGGCCGGGCGGCCCGCGTTCTCCCCGGGGCTCGCCGCGGTGGTCCTGGAGTCGGTGGCGGCACCGGCGGTCGCGGTGCCCGCACTGAGCCCCCGCGAGTCGGAGGTGTTGCGGCTGGTCGTCGAGGGGCTCACCGCGAAGCAGATCGCGGGCCGTCTGGTGCTCTCGCCGCGCACCGTGGAGAACCACGTGCAACGGCTGCTGCGCAAGTTCGGCGTGCCCGGTCGCGGTGCGCTCGTCCGGCGCGCGATCGAGCACGGTCTCGCCTAGAGAGACCGGCCCGGCCGACGGGGTGCGTCGGCCGGGCCGGTCGGTGGTGCCGGTGGATCAGGCCGGGGTGTCGATCAGCTGCTTGGTGCTGCGGCGGAAGGCCCAGACCACGACCAGGGCGGCGAGCACGGTCAGCGGGGTGCCCATCGCGACCTTGGTGATCGCCAGCCAGGTGGTGGAGTCGGCGAGGTACAGCCACTCCTTGACGACGAAGCGGGCGCCGAAGACGGCGGCGGCGGCGAGGGTCGCGACGTCGTGGGCGCGCAGGACGGTCCGGTCGCCGCGCCAGTCGTGGGTGCCGCCGTGCACGGCGTTCCAGACCAGACCGCTCAGCGGGCGCCGGGCGAGTACGGAGCCGAAGGTGACGAGGAAGCCGGCGGCCGCGGCCCAGATCCCGATCAGGAAGAAGTCCTTGGCCGAGCCGGTCCAGGCCACGACCCCGGCGGCGACGGCGACGCCGGCCAGGCTGCCCGCCGCTGCGGTGAGCTTCTCGCCGCGCACCGTCCGGAAGACGGTCAGCGCCAGGCCGGAGCCGACTGCGATCGCGATGGTCAGGGGCAGGGACAGGAACGCGTTGGCGGTCACGAAGACCACGACGGGCAGCGTCGAGTAGACGAACCCCATCGGGCCGCCCATCTGGTCGAGCAGCGTCGGCTTCGGCTGCCCGGTGGCCGCCGTGGCGTCGGCTGCGTCTGCTGCGGCGGGGACCACCGGGATCGGCCGGGTCGCCACGTCGTCGATGCGGTGGGGGGCGTGGTCCTGGACGGTCATGGCCTTCGAACCTCTTCCGACGGGGAGCGGGGTGAGCTGTCCCCAGCAGAAGGTGTGCCGCTCCGGCACCCTCAACCCGATCGTGACCTACATCACATGATGAAGGCGGGTTCGACGGCCTCAGCGGTCGGAGCGGGCGTCGCAGAGCCGCCGGGACCACAGGTAACCGACCGCTGTGACGGACAGGCACCACCCGACGGCGAGGGAGGCGCTGGTGCCCAGGTCGACCGCGTCCCCGGGGGCGCCCAGCAGTGCCCGCAGGGTGTCGATGACCGGGGTGAAGGGCTGGTACTCGGCGAACCAGCGCAACCCGGCGGGCACGACACCGGTCGACCGTCGACAGCCGCCCCTTCGGGATCCGGTGTCGTCGGAGTCTCCTCCGAGGTCGCCCACGGCCGCGCCGGTCCCGGGAACGACCAGCCTCCGGGCGCGCTGCGACCGGTGTCGTCCGCCATGGTCCGTCCCGACGTGGATCGACGTTGTCGAGTCCTTCGGCGAAGGTGGCCCTTCCGCCCGGGTCCGGCATAAGGATTGGCCGCCGGGGCGCAAACATCGTGCTCGGCCGGCGGTCACCGGCCGGGCAGAGGCGCATAACGGGAGGTAGCGCGCCCCACCCTGGGGTGCCTCGCCGAACAGGAGATCCGGTGACTCTCGCCGAACTGGTCCCGTCGCTGCGCACCACGCTCAACGCCCGCCTCGAGCCGGGGATCTGGCCGTCCACGTCCCGGACCACCTCCGCCGGGGACCTCCGTATCGGCGGCGTCGACGTCCACGAGCTCGCCAACCGCTTCGGCACCCCGCTGCAGGTCCTCGACAGCGCCGACATCCGGTCGCGCTGCCGTGCCTACCATGACGCGCTCCCCGGCGCGGAGATCATCTACGCCGGGAAGGCGTTCCTCTGCCGCGGCACCGCGCGCCTGGTGGCCCAGGAGGGATGCTCGATCGACGCCTGCTCCGGCGGCGAGGTCGCCGTCGCGGCCGCCGCCGGGGTCCCTGGTGAGCGCATCCTGCTGCACGGCACCGTCAAGACCGACGAGGACCTCAAGGCCGCGTTCGCCGCCCGGGTCGGGCGCATCGTCATCGACTCCGTCGGTGAGATCGACCGCATCGCCGCTGCGGCGCCACGCCGCCAGAAGGTGCTGCTGCGGGTACGTCCCGACATCGACGCCCGCACCCACCCGGGCCTGACGACCGCCACCGCGGACTCCTGGTTCGGCATTGCCGCCGGGGAGGTCCTCGCCGCGGTCGGCCGGATCCTGGCGCGTCCGCGGCTGCGCCTGATCGGCCTGCACTGCCATCTCGGCTCCCAGGTCTGCTCCATCAGCCGCTACGAGGCCGCCGCGACCCGGATGGTCGAGGTCCTCGCCGCCGTCCGGGCCCGCTACGGCCTCGAACTGCCCCAGCTCGACCTCGGTGGCGGTCACGCCGTCGGCTACGCCGAGGGTGAGCGGTCCACCGACCCGGTGTCGTTCGGCCGCGCGGTGCGCCGGGCCGTCTCCGGTGCGTGCACTGCCCACGGCATCGTCGAGCCGCAGCTGCTGGTCGAACCCGGCCGGGCGATCGTCGCGCGCGCCGGTGTGACGCTCTACCGGGTCGCCGCCGTCGAGCGCAGCGGCGGTCGCAGCACCGTGCTGGTGGACGGTGGCATGAGCGACAACCCCCGCCCGGCCCTCTACGGTGCCCGCTACCCCGTGCGGCTCGTGGGACGCGCCACCACGGCCGACCTCGAGCCGATGCGGGTGGCCGGGCGGCACTGCGAGTCCACCGACGTCCTCGCCGACGCCGTGCGGCTCCCCGCGGACCTCACGGCCGGTGACGTGCTGGCGATGCCGGTCTCCGGGGCCTACCAGGCGTCGATGGCCTCGACCTACAACCAGATCCCCCGCGTCCCGGTGGTCGCCGTCAGTGGCGGTGCGACGCTGCCGTTACTGCGCCGCGACACCCCCGAGGACCTCCTGCGTCGCGACATCGGATGACGTTCACGACCGGCCGGGCGGCCGCACCGCCGCGCGAACTGCTGCTCGACGCCTTCGAGCACGTCCTGCTGGACGGGGGGCCGCGATGCGCGACGACCGCCGCGGTCGCGCACCGCGCCGGGATGTCGAAGGGCGGGCTGCTCCACCACTTCCCGTCCCGCGCGACGCTGGTGCACGCACTCTGCCGGCGCCTGGAGGATCGAGTCGCGCTCGACCTGAGTCTCATGCGGGCCGCCCCGGCCGGGCGGGTGCGCCACTACCTGGGCACCTGCCTCGCCGAGGCGTCCCCGCTCAACCGCACCTTCGTCGCCGACACCCGGCTGCGCGACGCCGCCGACCCCGAGGCCGGGAGCGTCCACCGCGCGGCGCTCCAGGCCTGGCGCACCGCGCTGCGCGAGGAATCCAGGTCCCGTGCGGACGCCGATGTGGTCCTGCTCGTCGGCCACGGTGCCCGCCACGGCGCCCTACCCCCACACGAAACCGGAACCGGCACCGGCCCGGCGAGCGCACTGGCCGAGGCCGTGGACGCGCTGCTGCTCGGCGGACCGTGCGAGCACCGTCCGGGGGCGCGGTGAACGAGGGCCGGGCCGCGCCCGCTCATGCCCCCGGGTGCTCGTCCCGGTTCCCGGGGCCCGCACCTGCTCGGCGAGGGTGACCGCGACCAGCAGCTGTTCCGGGCCGGGCCGGCGCACCCGGGTGCTCGCGGTGAGCAGGAACCGCCCGTCGTCGGGGCCGCTCCCGGCCGGGAGCTCGATCACGTCCATGGTCGGGAGCCCCTCCCGTGCCACGTCGATCCGGCGCCGCCCCCACGTGAGCGAACCGTCGCGATGCAGCACCGGGCTACCAGGGGCGTCCCCGGTACCCACCGGCCCGTGCTCGTAGCGGGCCCCGTCCATGTCGAGCACCTCGACGTAGGGCACGGTGAGGAAGAAGTCGAACGCCGCGGCGGAGGAGACCGCAGCGAGCAGCCCGGCCACGCGGTCCCCGGCGACCGCGGTCGCCACGATCACGAGCACGAGTACCAGCGCGGCGCTGGTGTTGGCGAGCACCGCGCGCAGCTCGCCGGCGCCGTAGGCGACCACCACGGGGCCCACCGCGCCGGCCCATCTCATCGTCGTGCTCCCGGTCGCCGGCATCGGACCAGCACAGCCCTCGGCGTGACCCGGGACAAGCCCTGCTGACGGGATGTTGACGGGTATCGCGGTGCCCGGTCCCGGCACCCGTTCACCCGTGACGAGTCCCGACGGAGTGGACCCGCGGCACCGTCCGGATCATGGTCCCGCTCGCCGCGGTGGCCGCGATCGTGCTCGTCGCCGGCGGGGTCGTGCAGCCGCTGCGCGGGCGTCGAGGTCACCGGTGTGGACGGTGCGACCCACCCACTTCCCCTGGCCCCGGCCGCGTCGCAGGAGGCGGTCAAGGAGCTGACCACCAATGGGGGCGGGATCTTCAACGCCAACTCCGCGCACCCGTTCGAGAACCCGAACCCGTTCACCAACATCGTCGAGATCTTCCTTGCGCGGCGACGGCCTCACCGCCGGTCCGGTCGGCTCCGTCGACCGCATCCGCACCCTCGCCGACGACGTCGGTGCCACCTTCCACGCCGTCGCCGGCGACGGCGAGGCCGGCGCCGTGACCCGGGCGCTGCTGGACTTCGCCCGCGGGGTCAACGCCACCCAGCTCGTGCTCGGCACCTCTCGTCCGCAACCAGGGAAGGCTCGTCGACCGTCGGCAGATCCTGCACGACGTGTGGGGGGCCCTCCTACGACACCGAGACGCACTCTCTCCGGGTCCACCTCGCCCAGATCCGGCGGAAGCTCGAGCCCGTGCCCGCCGCTCCCCGATACCTCATCACCGAAGCCGGGATGGGATACCGGTTCGAGCGGTGACCGGAGGGGACGGGCACGAGCCGTCCGGCGGTGTCAGTGGCGGCCGCGGCCCTTCCCGCCGAAGACCTTCTTCAGGGTCTCCTGCGCCTTCGCCCGGTTGCGCGGGTCCTGCGCGTAGCGCTTCGCCTGGTCGGCGTACTTCCTGCCCTGCGGGCTCTTGAGGAACTCGGACACCTTCTGGAACAGGCCGGGCATTCATCTCTCCTGGTTCTCGTCCGGAGGTCCGGGCGGGCCCCGGTCACCCGAACGGTACCGACATCCCGGGCGTGGGCCGCCGGTCCCGGTGCCGACCGACGGGGCGGGCGGGTCGTGCGGGCCGGTGTGGACACCCCGGCTAGGCTCGATCGCCGAGGCCCGGTGCGGCCTGCCGTCCGCTCGCCGTCAGGCGTGGTGAACGCACCGACCACGGTCGTCGCCGGCGTTCCAGCGGTGTCCGTCCAGCAACGCGGGCACTGGACCGATGACACCGTGGACAGGCCGACGATGGACCTCACCACCGACGCTGCCAAGGCAGCGGCCCGCTCACTGCGAGCCGATCTTGCGGAGCAGCACGTCATGATCAGCCATGCCCGCGCGCTGGAACTGGTCGCTCACCAGCTCGGGTTCCGTGACTGGAACACCGCGAGCGCGGTCCTGGACCGGAGCCGGGACGACGCAGCGGGGCTCGGCGCGCCCGTTCCGATCCTGCGCGTCCAGCGCTTCGACGACGTCCGCTCGTTCTACCTGCACCACCTCGGGTTCGTCGTCGAGTGGGAGCACCGGTTCGAACCCGGCATGCCGATCTACGCCCGCCTGGCCCGTGGGGCGACGAGGCTCGACCTGTCCGAGCACCACGGCGACGGAACTCCCGGTTCGGCCGTGTGGGTTCCGGTGGCCGACGTGACGGCGCTCCACCGGGAGCTGCGCCGGACGGCGCACCCGTCGATGCGGCCCGGGATCGAGCAGGACGCCCCGGGCGGCCCGACCCTGACCGTCATCGACCCGTCGGGGAACACGCTGCGCTTCTGCGAGGCGGACTGACCCGGTGACGCCGAAACTCGGGTGCGCCGGACCATCGCAGTTGCGATAGCCCGGCGTGTGGAGCTGCAGGACGTCGACCACGTCCTGGCGCGGCCCTGGGTCTGCCCACGCCGGGACCACCGGGCGGCTACCGATTCAGGCGGGCCCGAGTTCGAGGAGGGTACGGCCGTCGGAGACCGGGGCGTGGTCGCGGAGCACGAGCCCGGCACCGGCGGCGAGCGCAGGGTGCAGACCACGAGGTCGACGGCGTCGTCGTCGACCGGGAGCGCGACACGACCGCCGGTCCCGCGCCACGGTCAGTCCGACCGTGGGCGGCGGCGCAGCCTCCACCGGTACGCGTCCGTCGCGGCAGCGAACAGTAGGAGCACGGCGAGGACCGCGATCGCCCATGTCGGCATCCCGAGCCCCGCCACGCCGGCCAGGAGGGCCAGGCAGATCAGGGTCACCCAGCCGACCGGTAGCTCACGTTGTCCGCCGCGGTCACCCGTCGACCCGTGGTCGTCGTGTCCCATGGTCGTTCTCCTGATCGCGGCTACGCCCGGCCGCTCGTGAGCTGACTGGCGCGCTGATGCGAGACCCCGATGGCGTCACCGAGATCCCGCATCGACAGGCCCTGCCGCTTCAGCTCGACCGCCGCTTCACGGAGCTCGGTGGCCGCGGCGGACCGAGCCTCGGACTCCACGCGGCGCAGTCGCCGAGCCTCGGCGAGGTGCTTCGCCGCGGTCTCGGGCAGATCCACCTCGACGTCGAGCGCCGCGTCGGACTCGCCGGTCATGATGTAGATCAGATCGATGGCCATCTCCGGCACCTCGGCCAGGGTGCGGGCCTGGGTGACACGGTCGATCTCGACGACGTGGACGTGCCACACCTTGTCGGCGCGGCTCACGTCGACGGTGTAGCTCATGTCCGCCACCAGCCCTTCCCCAGTTCGGTCTCGCACTCGTCGACCTCGCGATGACGTGGGATCGGGTTGATCGTCGTCCCGATCCGGTAGACGGTGTGCTCGGCGCCCTCGCGGTCGAGGCCGAAACTCACGCTTCGGCGCTCCGCCTCGCGGCTGATGCGCTTCACGATGTCTCTCGCCTCGTCACGACTGCGGTCTACCCCGCACTGGACAACCAGAGTAGGAATTGTCTACCCCGAGCTAGTGTCCTGAGTCAGGGATTCGCTTCAGATATCGGGTGAGTCGTTCGAGAATCTCGTCCGCGGTCTTGGTCCACGCGAAGGGCTTGGGGTTGTTGTTCCAGCCGGCGATCCAGTCGCGGATGTCGGCTTCGAGGGCGGGGACCGAGGTGTGCACGCCGCGGCGGATCTTCTTGGTGGTCAGCTCGGCGAACCAACGCTCGACCAGGTTGAGCCACGACGATCCGGTCGGGGTGAAATGCAGGTGGAACCTCGGGTGAGCCACCAGCCAGGTCTTGATAGCCGGGGTCTTGTGGGTGGCGTAGTTGTCCAGCACCAGGTGCACGTCCAGCTCGGCGGGGACCTCGCGGTCGAGCCTGGTCAAGAACGTGCGGAACTCGCTCGCGCGATGGCGGCGATGCAGCGACCCGATCACCTTCCCGGTCGTGACCTCGAGCGCGGCGAACAACGTCGTGGTTCCTGCCCGCACGTAGTCGTGGGTCAGTCGCTGCGGGATGCCGGGCATCATCGGCAGCACTGGTTGGGACCGGTTCAAGGCCTGGATCTGGGATTTCTCGTCCACGCAGAACACCAGCGCCCGCTCGGGCGGGTCAAGGTAGAGACCGACGACGTCGTGGAGTTTCTCGATGAAGTACGGATCGGTGGACAGCTTGAACGTCTCGGCTCGGTGCGGGGCCAACCCGAAGGTGCGCCAGATCCGCGAGATCGTCGATTGGGACAACCCCGAATGCTCGGCCATCCCGCGGGTCGACCAGTGCGTCGCATCAGCCGGTTTGGACTCCAACGTCGTGGTGATCACCTCGGCGACCTGAGCGTCGGTGACCGTGCGCGGACCGCCCGGACGGGGCAGGTCCCCCAGCCCGGCGATCCGGTGAGCAACGAACCGGGCACGCCACCGGCCCACCGTGTGCGCAGCCGACCCCGTCTGCGCCGCGACTTCCTTGTTCGTCGCGCCCGAAGCGCACGCCAGGATGATCCGACACCGCAGCGCCCACGCCTGCGGAGTCGACCCGCGGCGAATCCATTCCTCCAACGCTGACCGCTCATCGTCGGACAGGATCAGCTCGGCCTTGGGTCGTCCGGTCCGTGCCACCAGACCACCTTACAAATATGTCGCGAACTCGCGACTCATGACACTAGTGTCCTGAGTCGGAAGTTGCTGGCCAGTGGTTAGGGTGCGGACATGCCGACGCCGAGTCCGCAGGCCATCGAGTTGTCCGACGAGGAGCGGGCCCAGTTGGAGGCCTGGGCGCGGCGGCGGACGACCGCGGCGGGGTTGGCATTGCGCAGTCGGATCGTGCTCGCCGCTGCCGAGGGCGGCTCGAACGTCGCTCTCGCCCCGGCGCCTGGAGGTGCCGCGGTTGACAGTGCGATTGTGGCGCCACCGGTTCGCCGAGAACCGCCCGGGACAGGTTGGTCGACGAGCCCCGACCGGGCCGGCCCCGCACGGTGTCCGACGCCGATGTGGAACGGCTGATCACCGAGACCCTCGAGGAGCGCGAGAGGGGCGAGACCGAGAACGCCGACAATGACGAGGAATGCCGTGAGGAGCGTGAAACGGCGTGGATCCGTGGCGAGTGGGGAGGGGGCCGCCGGGAACTCTCGTCATGTGTCCTTACACTGCAGCGAGTGTCTCCACCGGTTGCCCCGTGACCTTTGCAATGAGGTCGAAGTCCTTATCAATGGCGAGCACCGTGAGCCCTGCTTTCTCGGCTGTCGCCGCGATAAGCAGGTCCGGGATCGACGGGGCGCGATGCTGACCTCGGTCGGCGAGCAGCATCTGGACCTCAAATGCCCGGTCCTCCATCGCCGGAGTGAGGCGTTCGATGGGCATAAGCGACAGGGGCGTCCTGAGGAACGCCTCGCGTCCCGACCTACCCGACCGCGCGGAGAAGCCCAGCTCAAGCCGCGTGATCGTCGACAGCCGCAGTAGGCCACGCTCGACGCGCGCGCTCCACTCGTCCATGCCAGCGGCCCGGTCCGACTGCATCCGCTCGTAGGCGGACTTGTCAACGAGCCAGCTCGTCACCGCCACGCGGCGTCCATCACCTCGGGATCGGACAGGTCTCCGAACACCTCTGCCGAGCGGGCCCAGTCCTCGGCCGTGAGCTCGCTCTCGGCACTCGGAGGCGTACCGGCTTCGAGCTTGCGGCGCAGGAACTCGTTGCGGGACAAGCCAAGCTCGGACGCCGCCGCGTCGATGCGCTCCACCGCCGCGTCGCTGAGCCCTCTGATGAGCACGTTCGTCATAGCCACCACCTCCGCATCCATGATATCATGATATCGGCGCACCGTCGAGTCGTCGACAACCGGTGGCTGCTGTCAGCAAACCACCGGTGTGTACCGGGCCGACGTGCTCACTAGGCAGCTACCGGGCCTGTAACAGGAACGGCTCTGGCGTACTTTTGGTGGTGGCAGAGGTCTGTCGATGCCCTGTGTGGGATTTCGGGTCAGGGGGTCGGCAAAGTCGCGGTGGGTGGGTGTTGAGCTGCGGTGACACGCGGTCGAGGTAGGTGTGGGGACACGGCTGAGGTTCCCCCGCTTTGGCGGAGTGTCTGAAGACTGGTTCGATCTTGAGGGCCAGGAAGGAAGGCACTGGTGGCTGCACCGAAGAAGTACCCCGATGAGCTGCGGGAACGCGCGGTTCGGCTGTATCGGGAGTCCGCCCCGGGTTGGGTGGAGGCTCTGAACCCGCGGGAGAGTGGATCAGTGCCAGCACCGAGGAAGTACCCTGAGGAGATCCGGGAGCGGGCCAAGCGCATGGTCGCCGAGGCCCGCGAGCAGGACCCGCGGTTGTCGATCAACGCGGCGACCAAGCGGATCGGTCCGCAGTTGGGGATCAAGTCCGACACCCTGCGTAACTGGTGCAAGCAGGCTGACGTCGATGCCGGCCGGGCGCCCGGGGCCACGTCGGTGGAGGCCGCGCGGATCAAGGAGCTCGAGCGCGAGGTGCGGGAGCTGCGCCGGGCTCATGGGATCCTGCAGACGGCATCGGCGTTTTTCGCCTCGGCGGAACTCGACCGCCGACTGCGGTGATCGTGGACTACATCGACGGCCACCGGCAGCAGTTCGGGGTCGAGCCGATCTGTCGCGTCCTGCGCGTGCAGGGCGTGTCGATCGCCCCGAGCAGCTACTACGCGGCCCGCACTCGGCCGCGCTCGGCTCGGGCGGAGCGAGACGAGCGGGTGCTGGGCGAGATCCGGCGGGTGCATGCCCACCCCGAGCTGGGCCGCGGCCTGTACGGGGCACGGAAGGTGTATCACCAGCTGCGCCGCGAGGGCGGCGTCGACGGGGCGCCGGTGGCCCGTTGCACTGTGGAACGGCTCATGGCCGCTGACGGGCTCGAAGGCGCCCGACGCGGGCATCAGTACATGACCACCACAACGGCCGACCCGGCCGCGGCGCGGCCACCGGACCTGGTCAACCGGGACTTCACCGCCGAGCGCCCGAACGCGCTGTGGATCGTGGACTTCACCTACGTGCCCACCTGGGCCGGGATGGCGTTCACCGCGTTCGTCTCCGACGTGTTCGGCTGGCGCACCGCGGCGTCGATGCCCACCGAGCTGCCCCTCGACGCGCTGGAGATGGCGCTGTGGACCCGCGAAACCGCTGGTCAGACCGACCAGGGCCGCCTCGACGGCCTCGTCCATCATAGCGATGCGGGGGCGCAATATACGGCTGTGCGCTACGCCGCCCGGCTCGCCCAGGCCGGCGCGTTGGCCTCGATCGGCACCGTGGACGACAGCTATGACAACAGCCAGGCCGAGAGCGTGATCGGGCTCTACAAGACCGAGTGCGTCCGCCCGGAGGGCCCGTGGCGCGGGGTCGACGACCTCGAGCTCGCCACCGCATCCTGGGTCGCCTGGTTCAACCACCACCGACTGCACTCGTCCATCGGCCACGTCCCACCGATCGAGTACGAAACCGCCTACCACCATCACAACCTGATCGGCCGAAACCCCCGGCCGTGAGAACCCAGCCTCCACCGAACCCGGGGACGGTTCACCCGGGGCGCCCTAAAGTCTCCGGACACGCCGGGGCGGTTCAGCGTCCCTGTTCAGGAGGCATTTGATCTTTCCGGCGAGCCGACGCTCAAAAGGATCAGCGGTGGATCCAGGGTAAGCTCTTGTGCATGATCCAGCCGCCCAATCTCGAAGCCCGTGTGGCCGCCTTGGAGACGCGCATCAGTGAGCTGGCCGCCGACGCACAGGCCGCACGCGAGGACGCTACTGCGGCCCGACACCTCGCAGCGGCGCGGGACCGCGACATCGCGGACTTGATGGTGAAGATTGACGCGAACCGCTCGGCGATCAACGCGCTCGGCGAGCAGACCCGCGAGCGGTTCGATCAGCTGGAGAACAAGGTTGACGGGGGGTTCGCTCAGATACGAGGCCAGCTGGACGGCACGGCCGCCAGCCTGGAGGGCATCACCGGACTGTTGACTACACTCATCGGCCAGCGGGGCGATGACAACCCAGAAAACCCACCACGCTGATCTGCAGACTATCCGCGGGTCGTGGCGGATGCTGTTGCTGTGGATGTTCCTGAAATCTATGCCTGGTGCACCGCTGCTTTCGCTGTCCAGGTCCACCTTGTCGGTACCCGGTGGACGGCGCCCTCGGGGTTGCCAGGGTGGGATGTGCGCGCTGTGGTGAATCACCTGGTCAACGAGCAGCGCTGGACACCCGAGCTGTTCGCTGGCGCCACCATCGACAGCGTCGGTGACCGCTTCGACAGCGACCTGCTCGGCGACGATCCCGTCTCGATGTTCGACCACACTGCTGCGATGGCCCTGGACAGTGCACCGCACTCGCTCGCTGAGATCCCATCCTGCGCCTCGACGGACGTCACGGTGGGGCCAATCCGGGCGACGATGCTGGTGTCGATGTGACACGCGGCAGCGGCATCCCGACCACGGTCGTCACGACGTACGCCGGAGCCCTGTTGACGCGAGTACCGAGGAACTGCGCCGTAGCGCCGCGCTCGACACAGACCAGGACCCCGACTCGGGTCGCCCACGCGATCACCCGACTGACTGTCCGCAGGCTCGCCCCGGCCCGCTCAGCCGCTGTCGCACGGGTCGTCCCGGTGATCAGTCCACTGCGCCAGTCCATCGCCTCGACCAGCGTTCGCAGAACCGCTGTAGCGATACGGCGACGATCGGCGCGCCACAGCTCGGCGTCCACCGCCCGGTCGATGAGTTCACGAGCACAGACCTGATCGACGACGACCACCTGACCCGCCGGCACACGGCCGCGCCATCCGGGGTGCACCGCGAACCGGCCCGCAGCAACCCGGCGCGCAGCACGCCGCCGGCCATACTCGGACCGGCGACTCCATGGGCCTCTGCTCGACGCGCAAGGCTGCCTCGGCCGCGCGGGTACGTGCGTAGTAGAAAGGGCTCGGCTAGTGTCCTGAGTCGTTAAATCGCTGTCGGTTGTTAGGCTGCGGTATGGCGACTCGGGGACCGAAGCCGGCGCAGATCATTCTGACCGACGACGAGCGGTCCCAGCTTGAGTCGTGGGCGCGGCGACGAACCAGCGCGGCCGGGTTGGCCACGCGGAGCAAGATCGTGCTGGCTGCTGCCGAGGGTGGGTCGAACACCGAGGTCGCGGCCTGGTTGGGGGTGTCGCGCCCGACGGTGACGACGTGGCGGTCCCGTTTTGCTGAGCGCCGTCTCGACGGGTTGGTCGACGAGCCGCGGTCGGGGCGTCCGCGCACGGTCACCGACGAGCAGGTCGAGCGCCTGGTCGTGCAGACCTTGGAGACGACACCGGCGGATGCGACTCACTGGTCGACCCGCTCGATGGCAGCCCACCTAGTACTCCAGCCGTAGATCGTTGTGGATGTTCGGAGTCGTTCTGACGCTGGTAGTGGCTGGATCGGGAGTGCTGTTGGTGTCGTCGCCGCCATCGCGACCAGGCCCACGGGCAGGTCAGCTGGCGGGCTGGTTCGATGACGAGCCGGACGAGCAGGTGCCGGATCTCGTTGCAGGTCAACGTGATCAGACCTGGAGGACGTGGGTTGTAGCCGGTGTCAGCGGCGATGACGGCGAGCAGGGCATGAGCGAGCATGACCAGCAGCGTCCAGCGCTGCCAGGAGGTCCAGCGGCGCACCTGGTGCTCGTCGAGACCGATGGCCAGCACGTAGCCGATCCCAGCGAGTTCGCACTCGGCGCGTAGGTCGGGGTCAGCGCCGTAGACCTCGTCCCCGGCGACCCAGCGGGCCGCGACACCGGCGCGCAGAGCCCGGGTCAGCATCCCGGCCGCGAGTGCGGGCTTGGTCGCGAACTCGATCTCGTCCGGCACCCCGGCCTGCTCGAGCCGCTCGGGATCCTCGGTCCAGCAGCGTGGCAGGTAGAGTTCGCGGTCGATCATGGCGTGGCCACGGGTGGCGGCGTAGACGAGGTAGACCGCGACCTGGGCGTTCTCGATCCGTCCGGCCGTGCCGGTGTACTGGCGCTGGACCCCGACCGTGGCTTTGCCCTTCTTCAGGTCGCCGGTCTCGTCGACCACCAGCACCGCGTCGGTGTCGGCGAGCCGTCCGGTGACGTAGTCGCGCAGGTCATCGCGGACGCCGTCGGTGTCCCACTTCGCTCGGCCCAGGAAGTACTGCATGCCGTGTGGATCGGTGTCGCCGGCGTGTTCGGCGATGCTCCAGCAGTTCTTGCGCGGCAGCTCCGCGAGCAGCCCGAACAAGAACCCGCGGGCCCGGCGGCGGGTCTCTACCCGAGGAAACCGCCCCGCGACCCGATCGAGGAGCCGGTCGGCCTCCGCAGACCACCAGTCGGGCTCTACCCTGTGGCTCACGGCCACCGCTTGATCTTCAGATGTCGACACAACGGACGAGGATCACGCGGTGGCCGTCCCACGTCTGGGACCGCCACGCCGCAAGATCACGACTTACGGCTGGAGTACTAGTGTCCTGAGTCAGGGATTCGCTTCAGATATCGGGTGAGTCGTTCGAGAATCTCGTCCGCGGTCTTGGTCCACGCGAAGGGCTTGGGGTTGTTGTTCCAGCCGGCGATCCAGTCGCGGATGTCGGCTTCGAGGGCGGGGACCGAGGTGTGCACGCCGCGGCGGATCTTCTTGGTGGTCAGCTCGGCGAACCAACGCTCGACCAGGTTGAGCCACGACGATCCGGTCGGGGTGAAATGCAGGTGGAACCTCGGGTGAGCCACCAGCCAGGTCTTGATAGCCGGGGTCTTGTGGGTGGCGTAGTTGTCCAGCACCAGGTGCACGTCCAGCTCGGCGGGGACCTCGCGGTCGAGCCTGGTCAAGAACGTGCGGAACTCGCTCGCGCGATGGCGGCGATGCAGCGACCCGATCACCTTCCCGGTCGTGACCTCGAGCGCGGCGAACAACGTCGTGGTTCCTGCCCGCACGTAGTCGTGGGTCAGTCGCTGCGGGATGCCGGGCATCATCGGCAGCACTGGTTGGGACCGGTTCAAGGCCTGGATCTGGGATTTCTCGTCCACGCAGAACACCAGCGCCCGCTCGGGCGGGTCAAGGTAGAGACCGACGACGTCGTGGAGTTTCTCGATGAAGTACGGATCGGTGGACAGCTTGAACGTCTCGGCTCGGTGCGGGGCCAACCCGAAGGTGCGCCAGATCCGCGAGATCGTCGATTGGGACAACCCCGAATGCTCGGCCATCCCGCGGGTCGACCAGTGCGTCGCATCAGCCGGTTTGGACTCCAACGTCGTGGTGATCACCTCGGCGACCTGAGCGTCGGTGACCGTGCGCGGACCGCCCGGACGGGGCAGGTCCCCCAGCCCGGCGATCCGGTGAGCAACGAACCGGGCACGCCACCGGCCCACCGTGTGCGCAGCCGACCCCGTCTGCGCCGCGACTTCCTTGTTCGTCGCGCCCGAAGCGCACGCCAGGATGATCCGACACCGCAGCGCCCACGCCTGCGGAGTCGACCCGCGGCGAATCCATTCCTCCAACGCTGACCGCTCATCGTCGGACAGGATCAGCTCGGCCTTGGGTCGTCCGGTCCGTGCCACCAGACCACCTTACAAATATGTCGCGAACTCGCGACTCATGACACTAGACGGCAGTGATTCGAGCTCTGCCGGCCCGACCGCACAGCGGCGCACGACCTGAACGATCAGCTCGGAGGCCCGGCCCGACCGGATCGCGATGCCGGACGAACGGTCCGGCTGCGGCTGAGCTGTTCGAGACTGCGGCCGGCCGGCACTACCGTCCTGGTCGTGGACCGGATCGACGACGCGCACCGGCAGCCGTCGTACGGGGTGGGCCTGGAGTGGGGTGCGGCGGGAGCCGACGCGCTCGGTCCGGGGTGCCACGTGGCGGTCGTCGTCGATGTCCTCAGCTTCACCACGACGCTCACGGTCGCCGCGGACCGCGGGATCACGGTGTACCCGTACCGGTGGCGCGACGCGGCGGCAGCGACGTACGCGGCGGAGCGCGGCGCGGTTCTCGCCGTGGGCCGTTCCCGGGCCCGTCCGGGAGAGATCAGCCTGTCCCCGGCGAGCGTCCGCACCGCGCGGCCGTCGCCGTCGCGCCTGGTCCTGCCCTCGCCGAACGGTTCGACGATCTCCGCGCGGCTCGCCTCCGGTTCGACGGAGGTGATCGGGGTCTGTCTCCGTAACCGGCAGGCCGCCGCGGAGTGGTTGTGCCGCCGTCGTCGTACGGATCCGGCCCTGCGGGTGGCGGTGATCGCCGCAGGGGAGCGGTGGCCCGGCGGTGCGCTCCGCCCCGCCGTCGAGGACCAGTGGGGAGCCGGAGCGCTGATCGAAGCGCTCGTCGCACGGGGTTGGGACGACCTGTCGCCGGAGGCCAGGTCGGCGGTCGGAACCTTCGACGCGGTCGCCGGCGACCTCGGCAGGGCGCTACGTCACTGCGCCAGTGGCCGTGAGCTGGTGGACCTCGGCTACCAGGACGACGTGCGGACGGCCGCCGAGCTCGATCACAGCGAGTCCATCCCGTTGCTGAGCGGAGAGGCGTTCCTCGCGAGCTGACCCCGGACGCCGGCGGGTCACCGTGACTCGGGATCCTGGCCCCGGGCGGCCCGCCCGCCGTCGACCGGTAGCACGACCCCGCTGACGAAGGCGGCGGCGGGGGACAGCAGGTAGGCCACGGCGTCGGCGACCTCCTCCGCGCGCCCGACACGGCCCAGTGGATGGATCTCGCCCATCTCCTGCCGCGTCCGGGCCGCGAGTTCGGGGCCCTGCCGGTCGAGCAGGTCCTCGTAGCGGTCGGTCGTGATCGAGCCCAGGGCGACCGCGTTGACCCGGATCCCGTCGGGGCCGTGGTCGACGGCGGCGGCACGGGTCAGCCCCTCGACGGCCGCCTTCGCCGTCGCGTAGGGAAGTGCGCCTCGTACCGCGCGCTGTGCCTGGTGACTCGACACGTTCACGATCGACCCGGCCGTGCCGCGGTCCCGGAACCGGCGCACCGCGACGGCACAGCCCACCAGGACCGGTGCGAGGTTCGCGTCGACCAGCGCGACGAGATCCTCCGGCGGTCCTGTGTGGAGGTCGGCGTCGCGGAAGACCGCGGCGTTGTTCACCCAGCCCGCGAGCTCGCCCGTCCGCTCCGCGAGGTCGGCCGCGCGTTCTGCGATCACCGGGTCTCCTGCGCTCCCGGTGACGGCGGCGACCCGGTCGCCTGCGGAGTGGGTGCGGGTCCAGCCGACCTCGTCGGGGTCCCGCTCCAGGACGACGACGGCGTGGCCCTCGGCGAGCAGTTTCTCGGCGATGGCGCGACCGACCCCGCGGCCGGCGCCGGTGACGACGTACGACGAGACCATGGGCGCCATCATCCCGTCCGCGTGATCGCGTGCTCGTCGGAGGCGGTGCCGTCGCGGGTCAGCCGCGCAGCCGGTCCAGCACCGCGTCCAGGACGCCCGGGACGTCCGGCGCCGACAGCACGTCGACCGGCGGCGTCGTCGCCTCCGGAGCCCGGTGCGGCACGGTCGCCCCGCGCGCCGGGCCGAACCCGGTGTCCACGGTCAGCGGTGTCGGCGTCGCCGTCAGCGACCCGGGCGCGACGCACTCCAGCAGGGCGACGGCGTCGTGCAGCGCGACGGCGTCGTGGCCGTACCGGTCGCGGTAGAAGTCGCGGTAGGGCGCGATCATCGCCCGCAGCTCGGCGCACACCGCGTCGCCCGCGGCGAGTGCGTCGAGCCACTCCGGGCCGGCGGCGCAGCCCAGTGTCGTCTCCAGCGGCACCAGTGCGACCGGCACCCGGTCCTGGGTGAGCACGCGGTGCGCGGCCTCCGGGTCGGCGTGGACGTTGAACTCGGCGGCGCCGGTGACGTTGCCGCCGCCGATCGCCCCGCCCATGACGACGATCCGGCCGATCCGGCCGGTGAGCTCGGGATGCGTGGCGAGGAGCAGGGCGGTGTCGGTCAGCGGGCCGATCGAGGCGATGGTGACGGGCTCGGTGGCGTCCTCCAGCACCTGCGCCATCAGCTCGATCCCGGAGCCGGGGCGCGGCGCGACCGGATCGGGCAGGTGCGCCGCGCGCCCGCCGAGGCCGTCCTCGCCGTGCACGTGACCGGCCCGGCGCTCCAGCCGATGCACCAGCGGCCGCTCGGCACCGGTCCCGAGCGGCACGTCGGTGCGGCCGGTCAGTGCGAGCAGCCGTCCGGCGTTGTCGAGGGTGCGGTCCAGCCCGACGTTGCCGAACGCCGCGACGACCGCGCGGACGTCCACCTCGGGGCTCCGCAGGGCGAGGACGAGCGCGACGGCGTCGTCGACGCCCGGGTCGGTGTCGATGATCAACGGGGGCACCCCGGCAGGGTACGGCCGGACCGCGGCACCCCCGCGGACTCACTCGCTGCGGGTGGGCTCGTCCTCGTTCTCGGCGTCGAGCTCGGCGGCCGCCGCCCCGGTGACGCCGGAGTCGTCGGGGGAACCCGCCGGGCGCGGGTTCCCCTCGTGGTCGCGTTCCTCGCGGACCGTCCCGGTCCCGCCGGAGGTCAGCTCGCCGGTACCGACGTCGGATCCGTCGTCGGGCTCGCGGTGCTCGGTCACGTGGGTGCCTCCCGTCGTCGTGTGCAGGCGGAGGTACCCGCGGAGCGCGCACCGCACACGCCTAGGGTCGGGTCCGTGCGACCGCAGGACGATCCGGAGCAGGCCCGGCTGTTCACGCTCACCTCGCTGCGCTGGATCCTGCGGCACCGCGCCTTCACCCCCTGGTACCTGCGGCGGTACTGGCGGCTGCTGGTGCTGCGGGTCCGGCACCCGCACGTCGTGCTGCGCGGGATGGTCTTCCTCGGCAAGGGCGTGACGCTGGAGGCCCGCCCCGGCCTCGGCCGCCTGGAGATCGGGCGCTGGGTGCACATCGGTGACGGCACCGCGCTCCGCTGCCACGAGGGGTCGATGCGGATCGGCGACAAGGTCGTCTTCGGCCGGAACAACACCCTGAACTGCTATCTCGACGTCGAGGTGGGCGCGGCGACGCTGGTCGCGGACTGGGTGTACGTGACGGACTTCGACCACCGCACGGAGGACGTCCACCGCCCGATCAAGGACCAGGGCATCGTCAAGTCGCCGGTGCGGATCGGCGAGGGCTGCTGGCTCGGGGTGAAGACCTCGGTGCTGCGCGGCACCCGCATCGGCTCCGGCTCCGTGCTGGGCGCGCACGCCGTCGCCCGCGGGGACCTTCCGGCCGAGTCGATCGCCGTCGGGAGCCCGGCCCGGGTGGTGCGGGACCGCCGTGCGGACTTCGAGGCCGCGGCCGCCGAGCGCGCCGCCGTCGCGGACATGGCCCGCAAGGCCGACCGGGCCCTGCGCGCCCGGCTCGACCGGGCCTGACACCCGGCTCAGGACCGGTCGAACAGGTTCCCGGTGGGGATCTTCGGTCGGGCCAGGTCGTGCGGGTCGGCCGCCCGGGCACCGGCGTAGATGGCGGCGGTGCGCTCGGCGATCGTCGGCCACGCGAAGTCGGTCCGCAGCCGGGCCCGTGCCGCGCGTGCCCGGCGCCGGGCGGCCCGCGGGTCGGCGAGCGCCCGGTCGACGGCGTCGGCGATCCCGGGCAGGTCGCCGGGTGTGAAGGCGAGGCCGGTCTCGCCGTCGCGCACGACCTCGCCGAGCCCGCCCGCGGTGGAGGCGACGAGCGTCGCCCCGACGGCGGCGGCCTCCAGCGCGACGATCCCGAACGGCTCGTACCGGCTCGGCAGGACGACGGCGTCGGCGGCGCGCAGCAGCGCGGTCAGGTCGGCGTCGGGCAGGTGGCCGAGGAAGTCCACCGACCGTCTGACGCGGTGCGCGGCGGCGCGCTCGGCCAGCATGGCGGCCTGCGTCCCGGTCCCGGCGACCAGCAGCCGGGTGCCGGGGTGGCGGCGCCGGATCCGGGGCAGCGCCGCGATCAGGTCCTGCACGCCCTTCTCGAACTCCAGCCGTCCGAAGTAGACCAGCCGCGGCCCGGACGACGACGGCACCGGCGCGGCCCCGCGGGTGCGCCAGCGACCGGGGTCGATGCCGTTGTGCACCACGTGCACGTCGTCGGCGTCGAGGTCGTAGAGGGCGGCCACCTCGGCCCGCATCGCGGACGAGCAGGTGATCACCTCGTCCGCCCGCTGGGCGAGCCACCACTCGGTGGAGTGCACCTGACGGTTCATCGGGCCCGGCAGCCAGCCGGAGTGCCGTCCGGCCTCGGTGGCGTGCAGCGTCGTCACCAGCGGGACGCCGAGCACGTCGGCCAGCGCGATCGCCGGGTGCGCGACCAGCCAGTCGTGGGCGTGCACGACGTCCGGCCGCCAGCCGGGCAGCAGCGCCGTCAGCGCGTGCCGCAGCAGGCCGTGCCCCATGCCGAGGGTCCAGGCGACGAGATCGGTGCCGAACTCCAGGTGCGGCGGGTCCTCCGCGACGCGCAGCACCCGGACGCCGTCGACCGTGTCCGTGACGGTCGGGTGGGTGCCGGCGTCGGTCCCGGCGGGGGCCCGCGACAGCACGACGACCTTGTGCCCGAGCACGACGAGCTCGCGGGCCAGCGCGTGCACGTGCCGGCCCAGCCCGCCGACGACGACCGGCGGGAACTCCCAGCTGACCATCAGCACCCGCATCCGGAGATCCTGGCAAACGCCGCCGGGGCCGGTTACCCCCGGGTAGTCGGGAGCCCTCCGGGCGCGGCCAGGTCCCGGGCGTCGACGTGCCCGAACACCGGCGCCGTGGCGTCCGTCCAGTGCGCGGCGCGGCGTCCGGCCGCGCGTCGCCGTCCCGCGCGAAGCAGGCCGGACAGCTCGGCGACCCGCCCGGCGTGCGTCGCGGAGCGGGACCGGGCGTAGTCCGCCGCGGAGTCCTTGCTGACCATGAACGCCCAGTCGCTGGACAGCGCGTGCAGCGCCTGGTCGACGAGCAGGTCCGCGAGCGGGTCGCGGGCATCGGGCCGCAGCAGCGGGCCGTCGCCGGGAAGCACGGTGTCGGCGCCGGCGAGCAGGTCGCGCTGGACGTCGTCGTTGCGGGCGACGACGTCCGCGACCTGCGGCCCCGCCCAGACCCGCCAGTCCTTGCCGGACCCCCACGAGCACTCCGGCAGCGTCACCGGGTCGCCGACGAGGCCGTCGTCGATCGCGCCGCCGAGCGTCCGCACCGCGACCCCGGCCTCGGGCAGCAGCCGCAGCACCGCGGCGAGCCAGTCCGGACCCTCCTGCCACCAGTGCCCGAACAGTTCCGTGTCGAAGGCCGCGACGGTGAGCGCGGGCCGCCCGGTCGTCCCACGCAGCGCTCGCAGCCGGGCGGCGACGGTGTCGACGAAGTCCCGGGCGTCCCGCTGCACGGCCCGGGCGGCGAGGTCGGGGGAGTACGGCTTCTTCCGCTCGGACGGCACCCGGCGGCCGGTCACCCGGGCCGGTTTGAGCCCGGACGCGTGGTCCCAGGTGTGGAAGTCGCGGTACTCGGCGGAGCCCGGGTAGCCCTTGCGCGGCGACCACACCCGGTAGGTGACGTCGAGGTCGCGGCCCACGCAGAGGACGTCCGAGTCACCGACGGGGCGGGCCAGGGCGGTGTCCCCGCGCAGCGCCGGGCCGTCGACGAGGAACCGGCCGACGCCCGCCGTCGCGTAGTCGTGCTCCATCCCCGGCGCGTAGCCACACTCGGGCGCCCAGATCCCGGCCGGATGCGACCCGAGTCGCAGCGCGTGGTCGGCCAGGCCGGCGCGCAGCGAGAACCGCCGGACCCGCGGGTCCAGGAGCGGCTGGAACGGGTGCGCCGCCGGCCCGCCGAGCAGTTCGACGGCGCCGGAGTCCCGCAACGACCGCAGCGCGGGCGAGCCGCCGTGCCGCCAGTGCGCCTCGAACTCCGCCGTCGCCGTCGTCGACAGCCGGTGCTCGTGCGCGGCGAGATCGGGCAGCCGTCCGGCGGCGGAGTGCGCCCGCAGCGTCCAGCCGCCCAGCCAGTCGTGCACCCCGCGCAGGCAGTACGGGTCGTCGAGCTGCGCGGCCAGCACCGGGGTCACGCCGAGCGTGGCGAGCTCCCCACGCCCCTCGGCGGCCAGCTCCCGCAGCGTCGCCACCACCGGGAGGTACGACTGCGCCCACGACTGGTAGAGCCACTCCTCGCCCACCGGCCAGCGCCCGTGCCGGGCCAGCAGCGGCAGGTGCGAGTGCAGGACCAGGCAGAACGTGCCGACGCGCGCGTCCGTCACGGGCGGGCCGCGTGGGTCGTGCGGGTCGCGCGGGTCGTCGCCGACACGAGCAGGTCGAGGGACCCCGCGAGGTCGCGGTCGTGCAGCTCGAAGTCCGCGGCCCGGACCGCCGCGACGTCGGCGGTCAGCTCCGCCGGCCACGGCTCGCCGGAGAGCGCGAGCGCGGTCTGCGCCTCGATCAGGCCGCCGTGGCGTTCGTCCATCGCGCGCAGCCGCGGACCGTGGTGCAGGCCGCGGACGCCGACCTCGTCGAACCCGGCGTCGCGGGTCAGCCCGGCCAGCTCGTCCGGGTCGAGCTCGCGGGTGTGGAACGGGTTCAGCGGGGTGTCCCGGCCGGGGGAGAAGGTGATCCGGTTCGGGGTCGAGACCAGCAGCCTCCCGCCCGGGCGCAGCACCCGGCGGCACTCGCCGAGGAACCGTTCCTGGTCCCACAGGTGCTCGATGACCTGGAGGGACACGACGACGTCGACCGAGGCGTCCGGCAGCGGCAGCGCCACCAGGTTCGCCCGTGCCACCACCACGCGCGGGTACCGGGCGCGGACGTGCGCGACCGTCGCCGGGTCGTAGTCGAGGGCCAGCACCCGGTGCGCCGTACCGGCGAGCAGGTCAGCGCCGTAACCCTCGCCGCAGCCGGCCTCCAGCACCGTCGCGCCGTCGCAGTCCGGTGCGATCGCCTCGTAGACGACCTCGTGGCGCCGGAACCAGTAGTTCTCGACGGCGAGCCCCGGCACGGTCCGCTCGCCGGTGAGGGGCAGGTGATCCGCCCGGTCGGCGCCCACGTCCGTCATCGCCCGCACCCCGCACCCCGCGCCGTTCGCCGCTTCCGGACGACGGTCGTCGCCGGTGACGCCGAGTCGATCAGGGGAGGTGTGGCCGGTGGACGGACCGGCCGACGGGTGGCTGCTCACGCTCGGAACGGTGTCAGACCGGCCCCGCCCCGCGTACGCCCGGGCTGGCCGCACCCGCCCGGACGCACCGCACCCGCCCGGACGCACCGCCCCCGCTCGGATGCACCGCCCCCGCCCGGATGCACCGGACCTGCCCGGACACGCAGCACCTGCCCGGCGCAGCCGCACAGGCTCGGGCGCAGCCGCACAGGACTCTCGACCACCGAGCGCCCTACCGCCCGCACAGCCGCACAGGTTCAGGCGCTCCCGCACAGGTTCGAGGGCCGTCGCACAGGTTCCAACCGGTGCGGGGGTAGGTGAACCTGTGCGGTTCGCTTCGCGGCGATGTCTCGGGGTCACGGAGTCGCGATGCAGCGACGGCAGGTCGGGCCCGGCGGGCTGTTCAGCGATGCCAGCCGCCCGCCGCGCAGGCTCGCCACGGCCCGCCTCGACCTCGGTCTGATCCTGGCCCGCGCCCGGCGCCCGGACGAGGCCGCGGCGGCGTTCGACGCCGGTGTGCTGGTCCCGTCGAACGCGTGGCGCGCCATCGAGCTGGACGACGCGCTGGACGGGTTCCGCGACGTGCCGGAGGTGGCCGAGCTGCACGCTCGGCGACGCGCCATCGCCCCGTAGCGGCCGCACCGGCTCGGGCGCTCCCGCACAGGCCGAGCGCTGCCGCATAGCTCGGGCGCAGCCGCACAGCCCGGGCGCAGCCGCATAGCCCGGGCGCTGCCGCATAGCTCGGGCGTAGCCGCACAGCCCGGGCGCTGCCGCACAGGTTCGGGGGCGGCCGCACGACTTCGAACCTGTGCGGCTGTCCGCGACCCTGTGCGGCTACCGGCGAACATGTGCGGGTGCCCGCGAAGGTGTGCGGCGCGGCGCGGCGACGGCGCCGTCGCGGAAATCCGGACGCGGAGGGCAACGTCCGGGCCCTCCCGGACGTCCTCGGATCGGGGGACCCGACGCCGAGGAGGACGCACAGCATGCGCGAGACGCTCACCGACGAGGGGACGCTGTCCCTCACGATCACCGGCCGGACCGGGTCGTGGCTGGTCTCCGGGGTGCTGGGCGACGAGGACCTCGACCTGCAGGGCATGGACGACGCCGCACTGGCCGACATGCTGCGCGCACTGCTGCCCACCCGTACGGCGCCGACCTCCGGCCTCGAGACGGTCGCCGGGTCCGAGTGCCAGGGGGCCGGTGCGCCCGTCCCCGCGGCACCGCGGCGCGGCCGGCACCGCCGGGCCGGCTGAGCACCGCCGGGCCGGCTGAGCACCGGCGGCACGGGCTCCCGGGGCGCGCTACGCCGCCGTCGTCACCCGATCGGTTCACCTGCCACGGACACGACGCCGCCGACGTCGTTGCGCAGCCACGCCAGCAGCGTGCCGTCGTCGAGCGTCAGCGGCACCTCCGGCCCGCCCCACCCCAGACGGGTGGTCGGCCGGTACGCCAGCGCGTCCTCGAGCATCGCGGCGAGACCCTCGGTCGCGCGGACCGTCGTCCCGTCGTGCTCGACCGTCCGGCTGCCCGGAACGTCCTCGTCGGCGTGCGCGCCGGTGCTCAGGACGTAGCCGGTTCCCAGACGGTCGTCGAACCCCGTCACCTGCACGTCGGCTCCTTCCTGCCGGTGCGTGAGGTGCCGACGGTAGCGAAACCCGTCCCCCGTCCCGCGGACGCGCGGTGTGACGTCGTGCGTGACGACGGTGACGAGTGCCGCCCGTGAGTACGGTCACGGCGCCGGCACGTTTGCCAGGTGGCTACTCGTTGGTAACAATGAACGTCACAGTGGCACGGCGTGCCATTACGGCACGACGCTGGCAGAGTCATCGGCTACATGGCGGGCGCGACGCCGCGGCCCACCCCCGCTCCTGCCGGAGCGCGCGGCGCAGCACCGTCACGGTGACGCGATGCGGGTACGGCCCCGGACCACCGGGACCGGCCCGCTGGACGAGGACGACGCGGCCTGTGCACGAGCCCAGGCCGCCGCGGCAGGAGGTCGAAGAGGTCCTATGAAGATCGTGGCCCTGGTGAAGCAGGTGGCCGACACCTACTCGGAGCGGAAGCTGTCCGACTCCGACCACACCCTCGACCGTGAGGGGACCGAGGCGGTCATCGACGAGATCAACGAGCGTGCCGTGGAGCAGGCCCTCCTGGTGAAGGAGGCGGCCGGCGAGGGCGAGGTCGTGGTCGTGTCGATCGGCCCGGACCGCGCCACGGACGCGATCCGCAAGGCGTTGTCGATGGGCGCGGACTCCGCGGTGCACCTGTCCGACGAGGCGATCCACGGTTCGTGTGCGGTGCAGACCGCTCGCGCGCTGACGAAGCTGATCGGCCGTCAGGAGGGCTGGGACCTGGTCATCGCCGGGAACTCGGCCTCGGACGGTCAGATCGCCGCGGTGCCGGCGATGGTCGCCGATCTGCTCGGTGTGCCCGCGTTGACGTGGGCGAACGAGCTGTCGGTGTCCGGGTCGACGGTGACGGTGAAGCGGGAGACCGACGACGGTGTGACGCACCTGTCGGCGGAGCTGCCGGCGGTGGTCGCGGTCGGTGAGAAGTCCAACGAGCCGCGCTACCCCTCGTTCAAGGGGATCATGGCGGCGAAGAAGAAGCCGGTGGAGAGCCTCGATCTGGCCGGTGCCGGGATCGACGCCTCCGAGGTGGGTCTGGCGAACGCGCTGACCACGGTGACCAGCTCGGCGCCGAAGCCGCCGAAGCAGGCCGGCGAGAAGGTGACCGACGAGGGCGACGGCGGCGCGAAGATCGCCGAGTTCCTGGTCGGTCAGAAGCTCATCTGATCCGGGTTTCGGTTCCTGCTTCTTCTTCGTAATTGGAGACATACGACATGGCAGAGGTCCTGGTACTCGTCGACCACACCGACGGGGAGATCAAGAAGACCACCTACGAGATGCTGACCGCGGCGCGGGCGCTGGGTGCGCCCTCGGCCGTGGTGGTGGGTGCCGCCGGGGTGGCGGACAAGCTGGCCGACGGGCTGGCCGAGCACGGCGCCGAGAAGATCTACGTCGCCGAGACCGACTCGACCGACTTCCTGGCCCCCGAGGTCGGGGTGCTGGAGTCGCTGGTCGGGTCGGTGGGCCCGGCGGCGGTGCTGGTCGTCGCGGCGGCCAACGGCAAGGAGGTCGCCGGCCGGCTGGCGGTGCGCACGAACTCCGGGCTGCTGTCCGACGTGGTCGGCGTGACCGCCGACGGCGTCCAGCACTCGATCTTCGGTGGTGCCTACACCGCGGAGGCGAAGGCGAACACCGAGCACCCGGTGATCACGGTGCGTCCGGGTGCGGTCGACATCGAGGCCTCGGCCGGTGCGGGTGCGCGGGAGACCGTCGAGGTCCCGGCGCCGTCCGGGCGTCAGGCCACGGTGACCGGTCGTGAGCCGATCACCGGTGGGTCGCGTCCGGAGCTGACCGAGGCGACGGTGATCGTCTCGGGTGGTCGTGGTGTCGGTTCGGCCGACGACTTCACCGTCGTGGAGGGTCTGGCCGACTCCCTGGGTGCGGCCGTGGGCGCCTCGCGTGCGGCGGTCGACTCGGGCTACTACCCGCCGCAGTTCCAGGTCGGGCAGACCGGTAAGAGCGTGTCGCCGCAGCTCTACATCGCGCTGGGCATCTCGGGTGCGATCCAGCACCGGGCCGGGATGCAGACCTCGAAGACGATCGTCGCGGTGAACAAGGACGAGGAAGCACCGATCTTCGAGATCGCCGACTACGGCATCGTCGGTGACCTGTTCAAGGTCGCCCCGCAGCTGCAGGAGGAGGTGACGAAGCGCAAGAGCTGACGCTTCGTCCCACGACGACGCCCGGGTGCCTGGTGCACCCGGGCGTCGTCGTGTGTGGGAGGCCCGTTCACCTGCTCCTACCTGCGACGACACCGCGGACGGGTGAGTCGGGCGGCGTTCACGTGGCCGCCACCGCCGTGTCGACGCGGAACCGTCCGGGTGTCGCGCGCGGCCGGTACCAACACCCGCGTGAACCAGGTGATCGTCTCGACCCCGGAGACCGCGGCCCGGCGGTACTCCCTGCTGCTCACGACCGACGCCGGTGACGTCGCCGCGGCGCAGGCGCTGCGCCACCGGGTGTTCGCCGACGAGATCGGCGCGACGCTGGACACCCCGGTGCCCGGCCGCGACGTCGACCGCTTCGACGAGTTCTGCGACCACCTCGTCGTCCGCGAGGACGCGACCGGCGAGATCGTCGGCACCTACCGGATGCTCCCGCCCGACCGGGCGCGCGCGGCCGGCGGTCTCTACGCCGACGACGAGTTCGACCTCACCGCGCTGGACCCGCTGCGCCCGGAGCTGGTGGAGACCGGCCGGTCCTGCGTGCACCCCGACCACCGGGGCGGTGCCGTCGTCGGGCTGGCGTGGGCGGGCATCGCCCGCTACATGTTCCTCACCGGGCACCGCTGGCTGATCGGCTGCGCCAGCGTCCCGCTCGACGACGGCGGCGCGCAGGCCGCCGGCGTCTGGGACCGGGTGCGGGCGAAGCACCTCGCGCCGCCCGAGTACCGGACGACGCCGCGCCGCGGCTGGGACCCGGCCGGCGCCACGCGGCACCGCACGACGACGATCCCGCCGCTGCTGCGCGGCTACCTGCGCCTCGGGACGTGGGTGTGCGGGCCGCCGGCCCACGACCCGGACTTCGGCGTCGCCGACTTCCCGGTGCTGCTGGGGATGGACCACATCGACCAGCGCTACCTGCGGTTCTTCCTCGGCGAGTCGGACGGTGCCGGGGCGGCCGCGGGACCCGCGGCATGACGCTCACCGCCGGCACCGCCGGCACCGCCCGTACCGCCGGGCCGCCCCCGGCTCTGCGCACCCCGGCGCACCACCCGGCCCGCGCGGCCCTGCGCACCCCGGTCCCCACCGCCCCCGACCACACCGACCACCCGACCCACCCGGCCGAACCGGCGTCGGTGCGCCGCCCGGGCGGGCCCTGGGCGACCTGGTCGCCCTGCACCCCCGACGACTGCCTGCCGGCCCGTGCGACGACCGGACGGTTCCGGCTGGTCTACCGCACCGTCCTGCTGCTGGCCGTGCTCGTCGCCGCCGTCCCGCTGGTCCCGGCCGCGGCGCTGCTCGGCGCCCGGGTGCTCGGCGCGGTCCTGCGGTCCCTGCACCGGGCGGTGCTGCGCGCGGCCGGGGTGCGGCTGGTCGTCCGCGGCGGGCCGCTGCGCCCCGGCGACGGGCGGGGCGCACTCGTCGTGGCCGACCACACGTCCTGGATCGACATCCCGGCGCTCGGCGCGATCGGCCCGGTCACGATGCTCGCCAAGCGAGAGGTGCGCGACTGGCCGCTGATCGGCCTGCTTGCCACCCGGATCGGCACCCTGTTCGTGGACAGGGAGGGACTGTCCCGGCTGCCCGGCACGGTCGCGGCGACCGCGGACGCGCTGCGCGAGGGCACCCTGGTCGGGGTGTTCCCGGAGGCGACGACCTGGTGCGGGGCCGTGCGCGGCGACTACCGGCGTGCGCCGTTCCAGGCGGCGATCGACGCGGGCGTCGCGCTCCGGCCGGTGACGGTCTCCGTCACCACCACGGACGGCCGCCCGACGACGGCCGCCGCGTTCGTCGGCGAGCAGACCCTCGGCGACGCCGTCGGCCGGGTGCTGCGGCTGCCGGGGCTGGTCTGCGAGGTCACGGTCGGGGAGCTCGTCGAGCCCGGGGTGGACGACCGGCGGGCGCTGGCGGCCCGCGCGCGGGACCGGGTGCGGCACGGGCGATAGCACGCGCGGGCCCCGGGCGAGCGACACGGTCGTACACCACGGGATTACCCTGGAGTCCGATGACGTACCTGGACCACGCGGCGACCACACCGATGCTGCCCGCTGCCGTTGCCGCCATGAGCGACGCGCTCGGCCGCACCGGCAACGCGTCGTCGCTGCACTCGTCGGGCCGGCGGGCCCGGCGCGAGGTCGAGGAGGGGCGCGAGCGGATCGCCGCGGCGGTCGGGGCGCGCCCGTCCGAGGTCGTGTTCACCACCGGCGGTACCGAGAGCGACAACCTCGCGGTCAAGGGGTTGTACTGGGCCCGCCGCGCGGAGGACCCGCGCCGCACCCGCGTGCTCGTCTCGTCGGTCGAGCACCACGCCGTGATCGACGCCGCCGAATGGCTCGCCGCGCACGAGGGCGCCAGGCTCCGGCTGCTCGAGGTCGACCCCGCGGGCCGGGTCCGCCCGGAGACGCTGCGCGCCGCGCTCGCCGAGGACCCGGAGGGCACCGCCCTGGTCTCGGTGATGTGGGCGAACAACGAGGTCGGCACGGTCAACCCGGTGCGCGAGCTCGCCGCGGTGGCGCACGAGTTCGGCGTGCCGTTCCACACCGACGCCGTCCAGGCCGTCGGGATCCTCGACGTCAACTTCGGCGCGTCGGGCGTCGACGCGCTCACCCTCACCGGGCACAAGCTCGGCGGGCCGTACGGGGCCGGGGCGCTGCTGCTCGGCCGCGAGGTCGACTGCACCCCGCTGCTGCACGGCGGCGGCCAGGAGCGCGACGTGCGGTCCGGGACCCTCGACGTCCCGTCGCTGGTCGGGCTGGCCACCGCGGTCACCGAGTCGGTCGCGTCGGCCCCGCGCCGTCGCACCGAGCTGGCCGCGCTGCGCGACGAGCTGGTCGACGCGGTCCGCGCGGCGGTGCCGGAGGCCGTCCTGAGCGGCGACGCACTCGACTCCCGGGTCGACGGCGGCCCCGGCCGGCTCCCGGGCAACGCGCACCTCGCGTTCCCCGGCTGCGAGGGCGACAGCCTCCTGATGCTGCTCGACGCGCACGGGATCGACTGCTCCACCGGGTCCGCCTGCACGGCGGGCGTCGCGCAGCCCAGCCACGTGCTGCTCGCGATGGGTGCCGACGAGCACACCGCACGCGGGTCGCTGCGGTTCTCCCTCGGGCACACCAGCACCCGCGCCGACGTCGCCGCCCTGACCGAGGCGATCGGCTCGGTCGTCGAGCGGGCGCGGAAGGCCGGACGCGCCCCCGCCGCGGTCACGGGCTGATCCGATGCGGGTCCTCGCTGCGATGAGTGGCGGTGTCGACTCCGCGGTCGCCGCCGCGCGTGCGGTCGCCGCCGGGCACGACGTCGTCGGGGTGCACCTGGCGCTGTCCCGCACCCGCGACGCGATGCGGTCCGGTTCCCGCGGATGCTGCTCCAAGGAGGACTCGGCGGACGCCGCGCGCGCCGCCGACGTGCTCGGCATCCCGTACTACGTGTGGGACCTGTCCGAGGAGTTCGCCCGGGACGTGGTCGACGACTTCGTCGCCGCGTACGCCGCGGGCGAGACGCCGAACCCGTGCCTGCGCTGCAACGAGAAGATCAAGTTCGCGGCCGTGCTCGACAAGGCGCTCGCGCTCGGGTTCGACGCCGTCTGCACCGGTCACTACGCCCGGCTCGACCCGGCGGTGCCGTCGCTGCGGCGCTCGGCCGACGCGGACAAGGACCAGTCCTACGTCCTCGCGGTGCTGCGCGCGGACCAGCTGCGGCACGCGATGTTCCCGGTGGGGGACACCCCCAAGCCGGAGATCCGGGCCGAGGCCGAGCGGCTCGGGCTGCGGGTCGCCGGCAAGCCGGACAGCCACGACATCTGCTTCATCCCGACCGGAGACACCCAGGGCTTCCTGCGCGAGCGGCTCGGGTCGCAGCCGGGCGAGCTGGTCGACGCCGGCACCGGCGACGTCCTCGGCAGTCACGACGGTGTGCACGGCTTCACGGTCGGGCAGCGCAAGGGGCTCGGCATCGACCGTCCCGCCGCCGACGGCCGTCCCCGCTACGTGCTCGGGATCGAGCCGGTCAGCGGCACCGTCCGGGTCGGGCCCGAGTCCGCGCTGGACGTCTCCGGCATCACCGCCCGCAGCCCGGTCTGGACCTCCGGTGGCGCTCCGGACGGGCCGTTCGGCTGCGTCGTCCAGGTCCGCGCGCACGGCGGGATCGCTCCCGCCGAGGTGACGCCGTCCGGTCGTGGCGACGACGGCGTGGACGGTGTCGAGATCGCCTTGGCCGAGCCGCTGCGCGGGGTCGCGCCGGGCCAGGCCGTCGCGTTCTACCGCCCCGACGACGACGGCGATGTCGTCCTGGGCAGCGCGACGATCACCGCCACCTCCTGAGTCCCCTCCTCTCGACGAGAGCACTGCTCTTGCTTTTGTGTGCCGATGGGAGAACACTGCTCTCATGACGAATCAGTGCTCTCACGGTCACTACCTCGCACCCGGGCGGTTCACCCGCTACGTGATGAACCCGCTGGTCGCGGGACTCACCCGGCTCGGGATCCCGCTCGCCGGCTCGGCGGTGCTCGGTGTCCGCGGGCGTCGTTCGGGCGAGGTCCGGACGGTCCCGGTCAACCCGATGCGCCTCGACGGCGCCCGCTACCTCGTCGCGGCCCGCGGCGAGACGCAGTGGGTGCGGAACCTCCGCGTCGCGGGGGAGGCGGAGCTGACCGTCGGGCGCCGGTCCGAGCGTATCACCGCGACCGAGCTGACCGACCCGGCCGCTGTCGTCCCGGTGCTCCGCGAGTACCTGCGCCGCTGGGCGTGGGAGGTCGGCGCGTTCTTCGACGGTGTCGGAGCGGACTCCTCCGACGAGGAGCTCGCCGCCGCGGCGCACCGGCACCCGGTCTTCGTGCTCGCCGGCCCCTGAGACCGCGCGCCCGTCGCGGATCGGTGGGACGCTGCGGCCATGGGCGATCACCACTACCGCGCACCCGGTCTCCTGTCCCGGCGCCTGCTCAACCCGGTGGTCGCGGCGTTGGCCGAGCGCGGCGCCCCGGTCGGCGGAGCGGTCGTGCTCGCCGTGCCGGGCCGGGTCACCGGCCGGGTCCGCACGGTCCCGCTCACCCCGGTGACGATCGACGGCCGCCGCTATCTGATCTCCCCGCGCGGGGAGACCGACTGGGTGCGGAACCTGCGCGCCGCCGGTGGGGTCGCCGCACTGCGCGCCGGTGGCGAGCCCGAACGGGTCCGGGCCGTCGAGCAGGGTGTGGAGGCGGCCGTCCCGGTCCTGCAGGCGTACGTGCGCGGCCTCGGCCGCGGCGCGGGGCTCCTGTTCGACGACATCACCGCCGGCTCCACCGAGGCCGAGGTCGCCGCCGCGGCGCCCCGCCACCCGGTGTTCGAGCTGACCGCCGCAGGCTGAGCGCTGCAGCCTGGGCGCCGCCGCCGACCGGCGGCGGCACAGCTGCCCGGCGAGGTCGGGGGTACACCCTCCGTGAAATCGCTGCCTCGGGCAGCGATCTCGTGGAAGGGGAGCTGTCAGTGCCGGGCTCGGCGGGCCCGCGCTGCCCCTCCGACCGATTCGCGACCAGCGACCAGCGACCAGCCCGGGGTGTACCCCTCGTGAATTCGCTTCCTCGGGCAGCGATTCCGTCGATGGACACCCGGTGCTTCCTCCGGCAGATCGCTGCCCGAGGAAGCGAATCCACAGAAGGTGCCGGTGGTGGGCGACGGTGCGGGGTGTCACGCGAACCCGCGCGCCACGCCACCCCACGGGTTCCTCGTCGCCGCCGCGGGGGAGACTGGATCCGTGAGTACCGACGACCCGCTGGCCGCCGCGCTCGCCGCCGCCGGGCTGGGCGACGTGCGACCCGGTGAGACCCGGCCGCCCGAACCCCGCATCGAGGTCGTGAGCGACGAACCCGAGCTGCCCGACGCCCCGCGCGCGCTGTGGCCCGAGGGGATCGGGACCGGCGTCGGGTCGCTGCCGGGGGCCGATCCGCGGGAGGCGTCCGCGCTGGTCACCGGCGAGACGCCGGACCTCCCCGCGCTGCCCGAGCTGCCGGCCCGCGGGGTCGGGGCGGACATGGTCGGACGGACCGCCGGGCTGCTCGTGGACCTGGCCGTCGAGGTCGTCCCGACCGGCTGGCGGGTCACCGCTCGGCAGGGCCGCGACCTTCGGCGGGCCCGGGACCTGATGGCGGGCGATCTCGACGCGTTCGGCGACGCCTGCGACCGCAGCCGTCCCGCATGGGTGAAGGTCTCCGCCACCGGGCCGTGGACGCTCGCGGCCGCGGTCGAGCTGGCGTCCGGGCACCGGGTCCTCACCGACCGCGGCGCGGTGCGCGAGTTCGCGGCGAGCCTGGGCGAGGGGCTCCGCGCGCACGTCGCGGAGGTCGCGGCGCGGACCGGGGCGTCCGTCGTCGTCCAGCTGGACGAGCCCGGGCTGCCCGCGGTGCTCGCCGGGTCGCTGCCGACCGCGTCGGGCTACGGCACCGTGGGCTCGGTGCCCGCGCCGGACGCGCAGGACCTCCTGCGCGAGCTCGTCACCGGCATCGACGCCCCGGTCGTCGTGCACTGCTGCGCGGACCGTCCGCCGATCCGGTTGCTGGCGGGCGCCGGGGTCGCCGCCGTCGGGATCGACGCGACCCGGCCCGCGTTCGCCGGGACCACCGCGGAACCCCGCGCGCTCGACGCGATCGGCGAGACCTGGGACGAGGGGACCCCGCTGCTGCTCGGTCTGCTGCCCGGCACCGCGCCGGTCCGCGAGCCGGTCATCGGCGATCTCGCCCGCACCGGGTACGACCTTGCGGACCGGCTCGGGTTCGACCGGCCGCGCCTCGCGCGCCTGGCCGTCCCGACCCCGGCCTGCGGCCTGGCCGGTGCGACGCCGGAGTGGGCCCGCCGCGCCCTCGCCCTGTCCCGCGAGCTGGGCCGGGCCTTCGCCGACCCGGACGAGGTGCCCCCCGCCGGGTTCGGCGCCGGGAGCTGACGCGCCGCGCAAGGTCGGCGACGCCGTCGGGGGGCGCGGTCGGCCCCGGACGACGCTCGGGTGGGGTCGGGCCGTGCTGGCATGGCCGGCTCCTCGGCACCGAGAGAGTAACGACAGCGAGCGCCATCGGGCATTCTGAATTCACTAGTCACGCGAAGGGCGACGACGGCTCCGCGTGGACGATCGTCAGGAGGCGGTGCCCGCGGCCCGGCCGGAGCCGGCGTCGCCGGACTCGCCGAGCGCGTCGAGGATCAGCGTCTCGCCGTGCTCGGCGTGTTCGCGGGCGAGCCGCTCGGCCCGGTCGCCGTCGCCCGCGACGACCGCGGAGAAGATCGCGGCGTGGTCCTCCCAGACCCACTTCGGCGCGCTCCCGCGGAACAGCAGCTCGCCCATCACCCGCTGGACGTTCCGCCAGATCACGCCGGCGCTCTCGACGAGCAGGGGATTGCCCGAGTGCTCGGTGACGAACCGGTGGAAGTCGATGTCGGCGGCCACCATCCGCGCGTAGTTCTTCTCGCGGTCCGCCGCCTGACCCTCTGCGACCAGGGCGAACCCGCGCGACGCCTCCTCCGCGGACAGGTGTCCGGAGGCGCTGCGGGCGGCGTAGCCGTCCAGCACGGCGCGCAGTCCGTAGAGGTGGCGGACGAAGTCGGCGTCGACCGGCGCGACCTCGAGACCGCGACGGCCGAAGTCGCGCAGCATGCCCTGGTTGCGCAGCAGCAACAGTGCCTGCTGGACCGGCTGGCGGGACACCGAGAAGCGCTCGGCGAGGTGCTCCTGCCGTAGCGGGGTGCCCGGTGTGAGCCGCCCGGTGCAGATGTCGTCGACGATCGCGTCGTAGACCTGCTGGACGCGTGAGGGTGGGGCGGGCAGGGCCGTCACGGCGGGCCGGCCTCCTTCCACGTCGTCCGGTTTCCCCTGGTGGGCAACCACTTCAGATTACCGGGTGGGCGTTCATGATCCGCTTCCGGTTGACTTCTGAATTCAGTATGCGCATAGTGCGTGTCGTACGTCACCCGGTCGATGCCGCCCGAGGAGGCTGATCGATGACCGAGGAAGATCCGTCCACCGTCGCTGCACTGGTGGCCCGGTTCCTGTACGACCGCGGGGTGCGCCGCGTCTTCGGACTGCAGGGCGGGCACATCCAGCCGATCTGGGACCGGCTCGCCCGGCTCGGGGTCGCCATCGTCGACGTCCGCGACGAGGCCGCCGCCGTCCACATGGCACACGCCCACTCCGAGCTCACCGGCGAGATGGGCATCGCGCTGGCGACCGCGGGGCCCGGTGTCACGAACACCGTCACCGCGGTCGCCAACGCGTCCGTCTCGCGGATCCCGCTCCTGCTGCTCGGCGGCTGCCCGCCGCGGCCGCAGGCCAACAAGCACCCGCTGCAGGACATCCCGCACACCGAGATCCTGCGGCCCGTCACCCGGCAGAGCCGCACCCTGCGGGTCGGCGACGAGGTGCTCCGCGAGCTCGACGAGGGCTGGTCCCGTGCGACCGGCGACGCCGCCGAGCCGGGGCCGGTCTACCTGGAGATCCCGACCGACGTGCTGCGGGAGACGGTGCCGCCCGCCGTCGTGCTCGACGAGCACCTGCGCGCACCCCGGCGCCGCCGCTCGCTGCCGCACCCCGACGACGTCGCCGCCGTCGCCGAGCTGCTGCGCGGCGCCGAGAAGCCCGCCGTCATCACCGGGCGCGGAGCGCGCACCGCGCCCGAGGAGCTCGTCCGGTTCCTCGACGCCACCGGCGCCGCCTACCTCGACACCCAGGAGGGACGCGGGCTGGTCCCGCCCGGTCACCCGGCCGTCGTCGGGGCGTTGCGGAGCCGGGTGATGCGGGAGGCCGACCTGGTCGTCACCGTCGGGCGCCAGCTCGACTACCAGCTCGGTTTCGGGTCCCCGGCCGCGTTCCCGGACGCGCGGTGGGTCCGCGTCTCCGACTCGGCGGGGGAGCTGCACGACAACCGGCGCGGCGAGGTCGAGATCCTCGCCGACGTCGGGAGCACCCTCGACGCGCTCGCCGCGGCGGCCGGGCCGGATCCGGACACCACCTGGCGGGACGGCCTGCGCAAGGCACACCTCGAACGGTTCGACGGCTACCGCGACGCGCTCGCCGCCACCCCGCCCGGCGGCGACGGACGGATGCACCCGAACCACATCTTCGCCGCGCTGAACGACCTCGACCTCGACGGCGCGACCGTCGTCGCCGACGGGGGCGACCTGCTCAGCTTCGCGCGGCTCGGCGTCCCGTCCGTCGCCCGCTACCTCGACGCCGGCGCGTTCGGCTGCCTGGGCGTCGGCGTCCCGTTCGCGATCGCCGCGGCACTGGCGAACCCCGACCGGCCGGCGATCGCCGTCACCGGTGACGGGGCGTTCGGGATCAACGCGATGGAGGTCAACACCGCGGTCCGGCACGGCGTGCCGATCGTCGTGATCGTCTCCAACAACGCCGCCTGGAACATCGAGCGCTACGACCAGGCCGAGAACTACGGCCTCGTCGTCGGCACCGAGCTCGACGGCAACGACTACGCCGCGCTCGGCCGCGCCCTGGGTGCGCACGGGGAGCGGGTCACCGAGCCCGGGGAGATGGCCGGCGCGCTGGAACGTGCGCTGGCGAACGCACCGGCCGTGATCGACGTCGTGACCAGCCGCGACGCCCCGTCCCCGGACGCGGGCAAGGGCCTGGGCTGGGTCCCCGACTACCAGGCCCTCACCCCCTGGAACGACGCCGAGGTGAAGCGGAGGGAGCCCTGATGGGACAGATGGAGGAGTGGCACTTCCCGGCCGGCTACGACCAGTCGTACCTGCCGGACCGGGACAGCCCCTACTGGTTCCCGCACCGCGAGACGATGGACCCGGCCGAGCGCGACGCCGCCGTCCTCGTCCGGCTGCAGGAGGTCCTGCGCTACGCCTACGACACCTCGCCCTTCTACCGGCGCAAGTACGACGCCGCCGGCCTCGACGTCCGCGACGTGACGACCTGGGAGGCGTTCGAGCAGGTCCCCGTCGTCACCAAGCAGGAGCTGCGCGCCTCGCAGGAGAACGCGCCGCCCTTCGGCGACTACGTCTGCGTCGACGACTCCGAGCTGCACCACATCCACGGCACCTCGGGGACCACGGGGACGCCGACCGCGTTCGCGATGGGCCGCCGCGACTGGGAGGTCATCGCCGACAACCACGCCCGGATCCTCTGGGGGATGGGGGTGCGGCCGGGCGACACCGTCTTCGTCTCCGCGCTGTTCTCGCTCTACCTCGGTTCCTGGGGTGCGATGTCCGGTGCGGAACGCCTGCGCTGCAAGGTTTTTCCCTACGGGGCCGGTGCGTCGGGGATGACCGCGCGGGCGGTGCAGTGGCTGGCCAGGACGCGTCCGAAGGCGTTCTACTCGACGCCGTCGTACGCGCTGCGCCTCGCCGAGGTCGCCCAGCAGGAGAAGGTCGACCCGCGCGAGTTCGGCATCGAGGTCATGTTCTTCTCCGGCGAGCCCGGCGCGTCGGTCCCCGCGGTGCGCGACGCGATCGGGTCCGCGTTCGGCACCCGGGTCGTCGACTGCGGGACGATGGCGGAGATGACGCCGTTCATGTCGGCGTCGGCCACCGAGGGCTCCCCGGAGGGGATGCTGCTCTGGCAGGACATCGTGTGGCACGAGGTCTGCGACCCGGCGAGCTTCCGCACCGTCCCCTACGGCGGCGAGGGCACTCCGGTCTACACCCACCTGGAGCGCACCTCGCAGCCGATGATCCGGCTCGCGTCGAACGACCTGACCCGCTGGGAGATGGGCACCAACGGCTGCGGGCGCACCTACCCGCGGCTCCCCGCGGGGGTCTACGGCCGGATCGACGACATGATCCACATCCGCGGCGAGAACGTGTACCCGACCGAGATCGACAACGTCCTCCGCGGGGTCAGCGGCTACGCGGGCGAGCACCGGGTGCTCGTCACCCGCACCGGGTCGATGGACGAGATCGTCGTCCGCGCGGAGTGCGGGTCCGGCGCGGACGAGTTCGTCCGCGTGGCCTCCGACGGGCTGCAGCGCGTCGTCGGCCTGCGGGTCGGCGTCGAGGTGGTCGCCCCCGACACCTTCGAACGCAGCGAGCACAAGGCCCGCCGGGTCATCGACGAGCGCGCCCACACGAAGCGCTGAGCACCGCCGGCAGCACCGAACACACCGACAAGGAGGTCGTATGTCCACCCCGCACACCCTCACCCTCGACGCCGACGCCCGCACCGCCGACCGGGCCGCGATGTTCGTCGACGGCGAGTTCGTCCCGGCGGCCGCCGGGGCCACGTTCCCGACCGTCGACCCCAACACCGGCCGCACCATCGCGGAGGTACCGCGGGCCGACGGAACGGACGTCGACCGGGCGGTCGCCGCGGCCAAGCGGGTCGCCGTCGAGTGGCAGTTCACCGACGCGATCGCCCGCGCCGCGCTGCTGCGCAACCTGGCCGCGCTCGTCACCGAGCACGCCGACGAGCTCGCCCGCCTGGAGGCGCTCGACTCCGGGCACTACCTGGCCAAGGCCCAGGAGCTGATGGGCGCGATCCCGCTGTGGCTCGACTACTGGGCCAGCCTGGCCGACAAGGTCGGCGGGCGGACCATCGAGGTACCGGGCAACAAGCTGTCCTTCACGATCCTCGAGCCGCTCGGCGTGACCGCGCACATCGTGCCGTGGAACTACCCGCTGCTGATCATGGTGCGGTCCTGCGCGCCCGCGCTGGCGCTGGGCAACACCTGCGTGGTGAAGCCGGCCGAGGACACGTCGTTGTCGGCGCTCAAGTTCGCCGAGCTGGTCAAGGAGGCGGGCTTCCCGGACGGCGTGTTCAACGTCGTCACCGGCTACGGCACCGAGGCCGGGGCCTCGCTGGCCGCGCACCCGGACGTCGCGGGCATCACCTTCACCGGCTCCACCGAGACCGGGAAGACGGTCGCGAAGCTGGCCGCCGACCACGTCGCGCAGGTGAACCTGGAGCTCGGCGGGAAGAGCCCGACGGTCGTGTTCCCGGACGCCGACCTCGACGACGCCGTCGAGGCCGCGGTGCAGGGGTTCTGCTCGCACACCGGGCAGGTCTGCGTCGCCGGGACCCGGCTGTTCGTGCACGCCGACGTCCGCGACGAGTTCCTCACCCGGCTCACCGCGCGCCTCGACCAGACGCAGGTCGGCGACGGGTTCGCCGACGGCACCCAGATGGGCCCGCTGGTCTCGCAGAAGCAGTACGACCGGGTCCGCTCCTACATCGAGATCGGCAAGTCCGAGGCGACGCTGCACTACGGCGGCGGGCGCCCCGACGGCGTCGGCGACGGCGGCTACTTCGTCGAGCCGACGGTGTTCGTCGACGTCGCCCACGACGCCCGGATCGCCCGGGAGGAGATCTTCGGCCCGGTCGCGTCGGTGCACACCTGGACGACCGAGGACGAGCTGGTCGAGGCCGCCAACGACAGCATCTACGGCCTGTTCGCGGTGCTGCTCGGCTCGGACGTGAAGCGGCTGCTGTCCACGGCGCGGCGGCTGCAGGTCGGCGGAGTGATGATCAACGACTGGTTCGGGGAGCTGCCGATGACCCCGCACGGCGGGCACAAGCAGTCCGGCACCGGCCGCGAGGAGGGCCTGGAGGCCGTCCACGGCTACACCCAGGTCAAGCACGTGAGCATCAATCTCGACGACTCGCTGCGCGCGGGCACCGACTGGGCCGGCGCGCCCCTGTGACGCGCTTCCCGACGATGAGGAGGACATCGTGAACGACGCACTGGGCGAGAAGCCCGCCCCGTTCGGGGCCCCCGGGACGACCCTCGAACCCGGCGAGGGCGGCGGCTACTTCGAGTCGGGCCGCCCGCGCCTCGGTGGCCTGGAGCAGCCGATCGCGTTCAGCGACCTGCAGGCCGCGGTGATCGACGCGGCGGCCGACACCGTCATCCCGCCGGACCCGGCCTGGCCGACGGCGAGCGAGGTCGGTCTCGTGGCCTTCGTCGGCCGCTACGTGACGCCGACCGGCTACCGGAACAAGCACTTCCCGTTCGCCGAGGAGGACGACTTCAAGGCGGGTCTGGACCGGCTCGGACAGTCCTTCGTGGACGGTGACGCGGCCGCCCGCACCGCGGCCGTCGCGGCGCTGGAGGAGGCGGAGGACCCGCTGTTCGAGCAGCTGCGGGCGCTCGTCTACTACGGCTACTACTCCCGGCCCGTCGTGACGCTGGCGATCCGGCGCAACCTGCCCGCCGGCCGCGACTACCACGGCCCGCCGCTGCCCTACGGCTATCTCGCCACGACCGAGCCCTGGGACTCCGAGACCCTCGCCCAGGCCAGCGAGCACGGCGAGTACCTGGAGACCGAGCAGGTCACCCGCGTCGACCTGTCCCAGCTCACCTGGACGAAGTGAGGAGACGACCATGACCGGATACGAGGAGACCGACGTCCTGGTCATCGGCGCGGGCCCCGGCGGCGCCGGGATCGCGCTGAAGCTCGCCAAGGCGGGCATGAAGGTGGTCTGCCTGGAGCAGGGCCCGTGGATCAAGCCCGGCGAGCACCCCCACTACCACGACGAGTGGGAGCTGGAGAAGCAGCGCGGATGGGCCTACGACCCCAACGTGCGCCAGCTGCCCGAGGACTACCCGGTCACCGGGACCACGACGCCGTACATGATGAACAACGTCGGCGGCTCGACCGTGCACTACGCCGGGCACTGGCCCCGGTACAAGCCGGTCGACTTCCGCAAGGGCACCGAGCACGGCCTCGAGGGCACCATCGACTGGCCGATCAGCTACGAGGACCTCGCCCCGTTCTACGACGAGAACGACGAGATCTACGGCATCTCCGGCCTGATCGGCGACCCGTCCTACCCGGACCGCAAGAACGCCGTCCGTGACCCGAGCGTGCTGCCCGGCAAGCTCGGGCTGAAGTACGCCAAGGCCTCGCGCGACCTCGGCTGGCACTGGTGGCCGTCGGACAACGCGATCATCACCAGGCCGCGGGAGAACCGCGAGGCGGACGCGGCCATGGGCAACGAGCTGTCCGGCAGCCCGACCGGCTCGCTGTCCACACCGGCCAACGCGCACTGGCCCTACGCCATCCGGCACGGGGCGGACCTGCGCACCATGGCCCGCGTCGAGACGATCAACGCCGCCGGCGGCCGCGCGACCGGCGCGACCTACCTCGACCGGAACACCGGTCAGCGGCACGAGATCCGGGCGAAGATCGTCGTGCTGGCGGCGAACGGGATCGGGTCGCCCCGGCTGCTGCTGCAGAGCGCCCAGAAGGGACATCCGGACGGGCTGGCCAACTCGAACGGGATCGTCGGCAAGTACCTGATGCACCACGTCTTCGCGTTCTGCGACTCGTGGTTCGACGAGCCCATCGAGGGCTTCAAGGGCAGCTTCGGCGCCCCGCTGTACTCGCACGAGTTCTACCACACGGACATGAGCCGCGGATTCGTCAACGGATTCGGCATGCAGGTGGCACGCAGCTTCGGACCGGCCTACGCCGCGATGGGCACGCACACCGGCTACACCGCACCGTGGGGTGCGACGCACCGCGAGTTCTTCGACTCGCACTTCGCCAACCACCTGATGGTCTTCATGTTCGGTGAGGACCTGCCGGTGGAGACCAACCGGGTCACCCTCGACCCGGACGTGAAGGACTCGTCCGGGCTGCCGGCCGCGCACGTCGACTACGACCTGCACCCGAACGACGTCGCGCTCGCGCAGTACGGCATCGAGAAGATCTTCGAGGCCACCCGCGCGGTCGGTGCGGTCGAGACCAACGACACCGGGGTGCTCTACCCGCCGCCGGGCTGGCACCTGATGGGGACCTGCCGGATGGGCAACGACCCGGGCGACTCGGTGCTCAACAAGTGGTGCCAGACCTGGGACGTGCCGAACCTGTTCGTCGTCGACGGCAGCACACTCACCACCGGCGCCGCCGTCAACCCGACGAGCACGATCGGCGCGCTGTCCCAGCGCTCCGGCGAGTACATCAAGCGCAACTTCGACGCGATCGTGGCGCAGAAGGTGACGCCCTCGAACGCCGCCGCGCCGACAATGTAGGCGGCTTCGCCGCTCGTGAGTGCTTTTCGTGGCCAGAGCCACGACAACCACTCACGAGCGCGGAGCGCCTCAGTTCAGCTTGCGGGTGTCCGTGGGGAGGCCGCCGCCGTCGTAGACGTCCTCGGCGAGCTTCGCCAGTGCCGTGAGCGCGACGTTCTGGCTCCACGGCCCGTAGGACACGCGCGCCACGCCGAGCTCCTGCGCGGTCTTCAGCGGGATCGAGCCGGGGATGCCGATCAGGTTGACCCTGCGCTCGCCGAGGGCCTCGACCAGGCGCCCGACCTGGGTCTCGTCGAGCTTGCCGGGCACGAAGAAGTTCGACGCGCCCGCGTCGAGGTAGGCCCTCCCGCGCTCGATCGCGTCGGCCAGCACGGCCTCCGGATCCTTGTCGCCTGCCTTCAGGAACGCGTCGGTGCGCGCGTTCAGCACGAAGTCGACGCCCGCCTTCTCGGCCGCGGTGACGACCGCCTCGACGGCCTTCACCGACTCCGCGAGCGGCTTGACCTGGTCCTCGAGGTTGCAACCGACGATGCCGACGTCGATCGCCCTGGCCACCGTGCCACCCGGGTCGCCGTAGCCGGCTTCCAGGTCGGCGGTCACCGGCAGGTCACCGGCGGTCCTCGCGATCAGCCCGACGGCGGCGATCATCTCGTCACGGGGGATGTTCTCGCCGTCCTCGTAGCCGTGCGCCGCGGCGATGCCGTGGCTGGCGGTCGCGAGCGCCGTCGTCCCGGGGGTGTCCGCGACGACTCTGGCGGTGATCGCGTCCCACACGTTGACGACGAGCAGCAGCTCCGGTGCGGCGTGCAGCTCCTGCAGCCTGGACGCCTTCTCGGCGGTGGAGGTCATGCCGTCACCGTAGGCCCGGGGACCGGCGGGCGCCCGCGATCGGGCACTCCCCTCGGGACGGTGGATCGGTTCACCCGCGCCGGGGCGTACCCAGAACTGTGGATCTCCGCGGTCGCGGCCAGCGGTGGACGGGGTGGGGGCCCGATCCTGTGCCGATGCCGCACGACCGCCCCTCCGCCCCACGACCGTCCGCCACACCGAGCGGCGGTCTCGGGGTGTCGGCGCTCGTGCTCGGGGTCCTCGGCGCCGTCTTCGTCGCGATCGCCGTGGCGTACTCGATCGTCGCCCCGCTCACCGTCACCGGGCTGGCGCTGGTCTCGGCCGGTGTCGTCCTGACGCTCGCCGGGCTCGTCCTCGGCACGATCGGCGCGACCCGCGGGAGTGCACGGGCGAACCGCGCCGCGATCTCCGCTGCGGGCGTCTCGGTCGCCGGGCTCGCCGGCGGGCTGATCTGGCTGGCCGCCTTCGTGATCACGACGCTCACCGGGCCGGTCCCGGTCGTCGCCCAGTACATGGGGGGCACCCCTGCCTGCGCGCCCCCGACCTGCCACGCCCCCTGACGTCGCCGCGGGGTGCGCGGGCGCCGATCCGGTGGTGCGCGAGTGATCTGCGGCGGCTCCGGGCACCCGGGTCGGGCACGTCCTGACACACGACCGACCCGGGAGGCCGCCGTGCCCGAGTTCCCCGCCATCCACCATCTCGCCCTGTCGGTGACCGACCTGCGGGTCAGCGAGCCGTGGTACGTGAAGCTGATCGGCGCCGAGCCGGCCATGACACTGTCCGACGGGCCGTTCCACCGGCGGGTGTTCGCGCTGCCGTCCGGGCAGCTGCTCGGCCTGACCCGGCACGACGACGTCGACGGCGGGGACTCGTTCTCGCCGTCTCGTCCGGGGATGGACCACGTCGGCTTCGGCGTCGGCGACCGGTCCGAGCTGGAGCAGTGGCGGGACCACCTCGACGCCGCCGGCATCGCCCACGACGGGATCACCGAGGCGGACTACGGGCTGGGGCTGTCGTTCAAGGACCCGGACGGCAACGCGCTGGAGTTCTTCGTCCTCGCGGCGTGAGCGCAGGGTGCCGGCGGGACCGGCTCAGGAGATCGACGATCCCGCCGGCATCGCCTCGAACCGCAGGTCCGGGAACTTCTTCTGGATGATGTCCATCCGCCACTTGTTGCTGAACAGCGCCAGGTACTCGCCGTCGGAGTCGCGGCGCAGCACCTCGCACTCGGACTGCGACGACAGCGCGTCGACCGCGGCCTGCTCGGTGAGCCGCGCGATCTGGTACGGCAGCCGGTCCAGCAGCACCGGCGCGTTGAACTCGGTCTCCAGCCGGCCGGTGACGACGTCGAACTGCAGCGGTCCGACCGCCGCGAGCACCGGCGCCTGGTCGCCGCGCAGGTCCGAGCGCAGGATCTGGATGACGGCCTCGTTGCCGAGCTGCTCGATGCCCCTGCGGAACTGCTTGTACTTGCCGGCGTCCTTGGCACGGATCACCGCGAAGTGCTCCGGCGCGAACGCGGGGATCGACGGGAACTCCACCGGCCCTGACGCGTAGAGCGTGTCGCCGGGGCGCAGTGCGGTCGCGTTGACCAGGCCGACGATGTCACCCGGGAACGCCTCCTCGACCGTCCTGCGCTCGGAACCGAACACCGACTGCGCGTACTTGGTGGCGAACGGCTTGCCGGTCGTCGCGTGGGTGAGCACCATGCCGCGCTCGAACCGGCCCGAGCAGATCCGCAGGAACGCCATCCGGTCCCGGTGCGCCTTGTCCATCCCGGCCTGCACCTTGAACACCAGCCCGGAGGTCGGGGCGCTCAGCGGCCGGTCCTCGCCGTCGACGTCCGGCCGGGCCGCCGGTGCCGGCGCGAGATCGACGAGCGAGTCGAGCAGCCGGGCCACCCCGATGTTCGACAGTGCCGACCCGAACAGCACCGGCGTCGCCGCCCCGGAGAGGAAGTCCTTCTCGTCCCAGGTCGCGCCGATCTCGTCGAGCAGCCCCAGCTCGTCCTGCGCGGCCTGCCAGTACTCCGGCTCCTGCGCGGCGATCGTGTCCGTGTCGACGGCCGTCGCGGTCGCCTTGGTCGCCCCGCCGGCCGCACGGGTGAAGGCCGTGTAGGCGCCCGTGTCGCGCTCGATCAGCCCCTTGAACTGGCCCGCGATCCCGAGCGGCCAGGTCAGCGGCATCGGGCGCAGTCCGATGGTCTGCTCGACCTCGTCGAGCAGTTCCAGGGCCTCCCGGCCGGGCCGGTCCCACTTGTTGACGAAGGTGACGATCGGGACGCCGCGGGACCGGCAGACGTCGAACAGCTTGAGGGTCTGCGGTTCGAGGCCCTTGGCCGCGTCGAGCAGCATCACCGCGGCGTCGACGGCGGCGAGCACCCGGTAGGTGTCCTCGGAGAAGTCGCCGTGGCCGGGGGTGTCGAGCAGGTTGATCACGCAGTCGCGGTAGGCGAACTGCAGCACCGCCGACGACACCGAGATGCCGCGGGCCCGCTCCATCTCCATCCAGTCCGACGTCACGCCCTTGCGGCCGGACTTGCCGTGCACCGCGCCCGCCGAGTCGATGACCTCGGCGTGCAGGGCGAGGGCCTCGGTGAGGGTGGACTTGCCGGCGTCGGGGTGGGAGATGACGGCGAAGGTGCGCCGGCGCGCGGTCTCGCCGATGACGTGGGCGTCCTGCGGGTCGGTCACCGTTCCAGGATAGGTGCGTGCCGCATCAGCCCGACGACGGCGCCCGGCTGAGGTCCACGACGCAGAACACGTTGCCCTCCGGATCGGCGATGACGACGAAGTCGGGCTCCGCCGGGTAGCCGTCCCACGCCGGCAGTGTCGCGCCCAGCTCCACCAGTCGCCGGACCTCGTCGTCCTGCTCGGTGGTGGTGTCGACCAGCAGGTCGAGGTGCAGGCGGGGTCGCGGTTCCGGTGGCGAGTCGCTGCGCATGAGACCGAGCACCCGGTCGCCGTCCGGGGTGGTGAGGGTGCGCCAGCGGTCGCTCGACCACTCGTCCGCGACGGTGAGGTGGAGCGCGGCCGACCAGAACGCGGCGGCGCGGTCGAGGTCGGCGACGCCGACGACGGGGAACCCGAGTCTCAGCACGGGCACAGTGTGGGGCCGCCCCCCGACGGTTCGACGGCCCGGCCGCACGAGTGCGACCGGGCCGTCCGTCCCGAACTGACGCGCCGCTCCCACCACGAAGCGACACCGCGGACATTAGGTAAGCCTGACCTAAGTGTCAAGCCTCGCTCCCAGCAGCTCCCGCATCTCGGGGAGATCGAAGTGCTCCACGGTCTCCCAGGCGGACGGACTGCCGTGGTGCGGGTCGGCGCCGGCGTCGAGCAGCGCCGTCACCGACGGGGCCGAGCGGGCGAAGAGCGCCGCGGCGATCGCGGTCTGCCCGCGGTCGTTGGTGCGGCCGGGATCGGCACCCCGGCCCAGGAGATCGGCGACGATCGCGTCGTGGCCGTAGTAGGACGCCAGGATCAGCAGCGTGTCGCCCTTCGGGTCGGTGATCTCCACCGGCACGCCGGCGTCGAGATAGGCCGCGAGCCGGTCGCCCGCGCCCTCCCGGGCCAGGTCGAACATCCGGTGTGCGAGCTCCACGGCGGCCTCGTCCATGGGGCCACCGTAGGTTCGCACGGTCGGGCGCGCGCGAGCACGCACGACTGTCGTACCCCGCGGCTAACCTGCTCAGCGTGAGTTCCCAGACCGACGAGCAGGCCCGCGAGCGGCACGCGCAGCTGGCCGCCGAGGTGGCCGACCACCAGTTCCGGTACTACGTGCTGGACGCGCCCGTCGTGTCCGACGGCCAGTTCGACGAGCTCTGGCACGAGCTGCTCGGGCTGGAGGACGCCCATCCCGGGCTGGCGACGCCGCAGTCGCCGACCCAGAAGGTCGGCGGCACCTTCTCCACCGAGTTCACCGCGCACGACCACCTCGAGCGGATGCTCTCGCTCGACAACGCCTTCTCCGCCGACGACCTGCGGACCTGGCAGGAACGGGTCACCCGCGAGGTCGGCGAGAACCTGCACTACCTCTGCGAGCTCAAGATCGACGGGCTGGCGGTGAACCTGCTCTACGAGGGCGGGACGCTCACCCGCGCGCTGACCCGGGGCGACGGGCGCACCGGCGAGGACATCACGCTGAACATGCGCACCCTCGGAGAGGTGCCGGTCACGCTCACCGGGACCGACGAGTTCCCGGTGCCGGCCCTGGTCGAGGTCCGGGGCGAGGTCTACTTCCGGCTGGAGGACTTCGACCGGCTCAACGCCTCCCTGGTCGAGGCGGGCAAGGAGCCGTTCGCGAACCCCCGCAACACCGCGGCCGGGTCGCTGCGCCAGAAGGACCCGCGGGTCACCGCGTCGAGGAACCTGCGGCTGATCTGCCACGGGATCGGCCGGCGGGACGGGTTCACCCCGGTCACCCAGTCCCAGGCCTACGACGCGCTGGTCGCCTGGGGCCTGCCGATCTCGCCGCGCACGCGGGTGCTGCGGGGGATCGAGAAGGTGGTGGAGTTCGTCGAGCACTGGGGCGAGCACCGGCACGACGTCGAGCACGAGATCGACGGCGTCGTGGTCAAGGTCGACGAGGTCGCGCTGCAGCGCAGGCTCGGCGCGACGTCGCGGTTCCCGCGCTGGGCGATCGCCTACAAGTACCCGCCGGAGCAGGCGACCACGAGGCTCCTCGACATCCGGGTCAACGTCGGGCGGACCGGGCGGGTCACCCCGTTCGCGGTGATGGAGCCGGTCAAGGTCGCCGGGTCGACGGTCGAGATGGCGACCCTGCACAACGCCGACGAGGTGCGCCGCAAGGGCGTGCTGATCGGCGACCGGGTGGTCATCCGCAAGGCGGGGGACGTGATCCCGGAGGTGCTCGGGCCGGTCACCGACGTCCGCGACGGTTCCGAGCGGGCGTTCGTGATGCCGACGCACTGCCCCGAGTGCGGCACCGCCCTGGTGCAGCAGAAGGCGGGCGACGTCGACCGTCGCTGCCCGAACGCCCGGTCCTGCCCGGCGCAGCTGCGCGAGCGGCTGTTCCACGTGGCGGGGCGGGGCTCGTTCGACATCGAGGGGCTCGGCTACGAGGCCGCCGTCGCGCTGCTCACCTCCGGGGTGCTGACCGACGAGGGCGACGTCTTCTCCCTCACCGAGGACGAGCTGCTGCGGACCGACCTGTTCCGGAACCAGAAGGGCGAGCTGACGGTCAACGGCCGCAAGCTGCTCACCAACCTGGAGGCCGCGAAGGACCGTCCGCTGTGGCGGGTGCTGGTCGGGCTCTCGATCCGGCACGTCGGCCCGACCGCCGCCCAGGCGCTCGCTCGCGAGTTCGGCTCCATGGAGGCGCTCGAGCAGGCCGCGGCCCGGGCGAAGGAGGACACCGAGGCGGCCGGCGTCGAGATCGTCTCGGACGGCTCCGCGGGCGAGGAAGCACCGGCCGTCCCGGTCACCGGCGACGCCGCCGTGGACGAGGCCCCCACCGGCGACGCCCCAGCGGACGAGGTCCCCGCCGGCGACGCCCCCGCGGACGAGGCCCCCGCTGCGGCCGGTGGCGACGGGCCGTCCGCCGCGGGCGCCGCGGCCGAGGCGGAGGGCGACGCCGAGGCCGCCGTCGCCGACGCGGAGAAGCAGGAGCGGGCCGCCGTGCGCGCCCGCGCGAAGGCCGTCGCCGAGGCACTGGCCCCGATCGCCGGGGTGGACGGCGTCGGCCCGACCATCGCCGCCGCCGTGCGGGACTGGTTCTCCGTCGACTGGCACCGCGAGGTCGTGGAGAAGTGGCGGGCGTCCGGTGTGCGGATGGAGGACGAGGTCGACGACTCCGTCCCGCGGTTCCTGGAGGGCCTGTCGATCGTGATCACCGGGTCGATGGACACGTGGTCCCGCGACGAGGCCAAGGAGGCGATCATGGCCCGCGGCGGGCGCGCCGCCGGGTCGGTGTCGAAGAAGACCGCGTTCCTCGTCGCCGGGGAGGCCCCGGGGTCGAAGTTCGACAAGGCGACGGAGCTGGGCGTCCCGGTGCTCGACGAGGCAGGCTTCCGGATCCTGCTCGACCGCGGCCCGGACGCGGCGCGGGAACACGCCTCCGCCGGGTGACCCGGGGCGCCGCCCGGCAGCCCGGTGCCGAGTGACCGGCACGTTGGGCGGATCGCGACCGGGCGACCGCGGCCGTCGTCGCGCCGGTCGCGGCGCGACCCGCGTGACCGGCCGCTCACCGGGCGTGTTCCCGTCCGGCGCGGCCGGCGTGCCGGACGGCGACCGGCCCTCCGGCCGGGCGCGTCCGACCGCCCCCGTCCGGCCCGCAGCACCTACTCTCGGAGCAGGCCGGGTGTCCGGCCGGGTGGCGAACGGAAGGCGGAATCTCCGGTGTTGCAGGCGGCTCTCAACGGGTCACGACCGGCGGACGCACATCCCGCCCTCCCGGTGCTGCCGCGCCACCTGGCCCGCGACGCCCGTGCGGTGGCCCGGCTCGGTGTCACCTCGGTGCACGTCCACCCGCGCGACGACTCCGGCTCCGAGACGAACGACCCCTCCGTCGTCGGCGACGTCGTCGCATTGATCCGGCAGGAGGCGCCGGGCATCGAGATCGGCGTGCCCACCGGCCGCTGGATCCAGCCCGACCCGAACGACCGCGTCGAGACCGTCCTGACCTGGGGCCGGCTGGGTTCCGGCAAGCCCGACGTGTGCGGAGTCAACGTGCACGAGCTCGGCTGGACCGACGTCTGCCGGGCCGCCTGGTCGGTCGGCATCGCCGTCGAGCTGGGTGTCTGGACCAGCGGCGACGCGGTGACCCTGCGCCAGAACGGCCTCCCGCCCGGGACCCGGCGGGTGATCGCGGAGTCGACCGTCATCGACCCGGAGACCGCCGTCGCCGAGGGCATCCGGATCCTGCGTGCGCTCGGCCAGCCCCCGGTCCCCGTGCTGCTGCACGGCGAGGAGGAGGGCGCCTGGCCGGTCCTGGAGTACGCGACCCGGGTCAACATCGACACCCGGATCGGTTTCGAGGACGTCCTGGTCCGGCCGGACGGCTGGCTGGCCACCGGCAACGACGACCTCGTCCGCACCGCCCTGTCGATCCGGGTCTGAGCCCCGGGCCCGGCGGGCGGGTCTCAGGCCTTGAGGACCGTCGCCACGATCCCGGCCAGGTGCGCCAGCCGCGCCAGCTCCGACGGCCGGAACACCGGCCCGCCCGGGCGCCCGACCACCAGCGTCTTCGGAGGCACCCCGGTGCCGAACGGTGCCGCGGCCAGCTCGGTGTCCATCGCCCGCCACGGCTCGGGCACCCAGTGGCCGTCGTCGAGCGCGATCGCCCGGTCCAGCGGCAGCCACGGCAGGTCCCCGGTGCGGGTCTCGGGGGCGGCCGAGCTCTCCGCGATGCGGTAGGAGCGGCCGTGCTCGCTCACCGCGACCAGCGCCCACCCGGCCCGGAACAGCCGCGGGACCTCCGCGGCGAGCAGGTCGAGCCCGTGCCCCGGGTCCCCGGCGATCTCGTCGAGCAGCTCCAGCTCGCGGTGTGTGTCCAGCTGCCCGGTGTGCGGGCGGACCGACTCCACCGTCACCCCCGGCACGGACTCGGCCGCGGTGATCAGCACGTCCGGCGGGCGGTGGGTCGACAGCTCGACCGCGATGTCGTCGATCGCCTGCCCGTCGCCACGCTCGACGACGTCGACGCTCAGGATGTCCGCACCCGCACCGCCGAGCGCGGACGCCACGGCTCCGAGGTTGCCGGGCTTGTCCGGGAGGATGACCCGGAGCAGGAACGACACGGACGGATCCTCTCCCTCGGCGCGGACGCCCTCGTGGGCATGCCGGTGACCCCCGCGCGGGCGGCACGGGGCCGTCCGGCACGGGAACCGTGATCCTGCCACCCGGGCCCGCCGGAGGTCATCTCCTCCCCGCCGGTGCGCGGGCGCGGGCGCGGCCACCGGGGGGCGCCCGGGCGGGGGACCGGCGGGAATAGACTGGATGCACACCGGCGCACACGTCCCCGCCGGGGCGTGTCGGGCGGTGTCCCGGGTAGGCCGCAGCACCCGTCGTCGTCGTACCGCCGTCGCGGTGCGGTGGCCGCGAGCGCGCGGGACGCACCGCGACGGGACCGCCCAGCGCAGCCGCGAGCAAAACCATCCCGAGGAGGGGCATGACCGCCGATTCCCCCGCAGCGGGCGGGGCCATCACGCGGGACGAGGTCGCACACCTCGCCCGGCTGGCCCGCCTGGCCGTCACCGAGGAGGAGCTGGACGTCTTCGCGGGCCAGCTCGACGTGATCATCGGGTCGGTGGCCCGGGTCGGGGAGGTCGCCGCCGACGACATCCCGCCGACCTCGCACGCCGTCCCGCTGGAGAACGTGTTCCGGCCCGACGAGCGCCGTCCGAGCCTGGAGCAGTCCCAGGCGCTGGCCGGTGCGCCGGCCGCCGAGCAGGGCCGTTTCCGGGTGCCGCGGATCCTGGGGGAGGAGCAGTGAGCGATCTCGTCCGCATGACGGCCGCCGAGCTCGCGGGGAAGATCCACTCCCGCGAGGTCTCCGCGGTCGAGGCCGCACAGGCCCACCTCGACCGGATCGCCGCCGTCGACGACGGGGTGCACGCGTTCCTGCACGTCGGTGCCGAGTCCGCGCTGGCCTCCGCCGGCCGGGTCGACGCCGCGCTGGCCGACGGGGCCGTCCCGGTGTCGCCGCTGGCCGGCGTGCCGCTGGCGCTCAAGGACGTCTTCACCACCTCGGACATGCCGACGACGTGCGGCTCGAAGATCCTCGAGGGCTGGCAGCCGCCGTACGACGCGACGGTCACCGAGCGGCTGCGCGCCGCCGGGATCACGATCCTGGGCAAGACGAACATGGACGAGTTCGCGATGGGCTCCTCCACCGAGCACTCCGCGTACGGCGTCACCCGCAACCCGTGGGACACCTCGCGGGTCCCGGGCGGGTCCGGCGGCGGGTCCGCGGCCGCGCTGGCCGCGTACGAGGCACCGCTGGCGATCGGCACCGACACCGGCGGCTCGATCCGCCAGCCGGCCGCCTTCACCGGCACCGTCGGCGTCAAGCCCACCTACGGCCAGGTCTCGCGCTACGGCCTGGTGGCCTGCGCGTCGTCGCTGGACCAGGGCGGGCCGTGCGCCCGCACGGTGCTCGACGCGGCGCTGCTGCACGAGGTGATCGGCGGGCACGACCCGCGCGACTCGACGTCGATCGACCGGCCGGTGCCCGACGTCGTCGCGGCCGCCCGCCAGGGCGCGACCGGCGACCTGTCCGGGCTGAAGGTCGGCGTCGTCCGCGAGCTGGGCGGTGAGGGCTACCAGCCCGGCGTCCGGGCCGCGTACGACGCGTCGCTGCGCAGGCTCGAGAAGCTCGGAGCCGAGCTGGTCGAGGTGTCCTGCCCGCACTTCGAGTACGGGATGGCCGCCTACTACCTGATCCTGCCGAGCGAGGTGTCGTCGAACCTGGCCCGGTTCGACGCGATGCGCTACGGCCTGCGTGCGGCCGAGGGCCGCAGCGCCGAGGAGGTCATGGCGAACACCCGCGAGCAGGGCTTCGGCCCCGAGGTCAAGCGCCGGATCATGCTCGGTACCTACGCGCTGTCGTCGGGCTACTACGACGCCTACTACGGCCAGGCGCAGAAGGTCCGCACGCTGATCAGCCGGGACTTCGCGGCCGCGTTCGAGCAGGCCGACGTGCTGGTCTCGCCGACCACACCGACCGTGCCGTTCCCGATCGGGGACAAGGTCGACGACCCGCTGGCCATGTACCTCAACGACCTGGCCACGATCCCGACGAACCTGGCAGGCGTGGCCGGGATGTCGGTGCCGTCCGGGCTGTCCGAGGGTCTCCCGACCGGGCTCCAGGTCATGGCGCCCGCGCTCGGCGAGGCCGTGATGTACCGCGTCGGGGCCGCCTTCGAGGCCGCCCGCGACGCCGACGACGGCGGTCCCCTGATCGCGCGCGTTCCGGAGGTGTCCCCGTGACCACGACCGAACCCGAGCTGGTGGAGTACGACGACGTCGTCGCGCGCTTCGACCCGGTGCTGGGCATCGAGGTGCACGTGGAGCTGTCCACGAACACCAAGATGTTCTGCGGCTGCCCGACGGAGTTCGGTGCCGAGCCGAACACCCAGGTCTGCCCGGTCTGCCTGGGCCTGCCCGGCGCGCTGCCGGTCGTCAACCGGGCCGCGGTGGAGTCGGCGATCCGGATCGGCCTGGCGCTGAACTGCTCGATCGCCCCCTGGGGCCGGTTCGCCCGGAAGAACTACTTCTACCCGGACATGCCGAAGAACTTCCAGACCAGCCAGTACGACGAGCCGATCGCCGTCGACGGGTTCCTGGACCTGACCCTCGACGACGGCGAGGTCGTCCGGATCGGCATCGAGCGCGCGCACATGGAGGAGGACACCGGCAAGTCGCTGCACGTGGGCGGCTCGGACGGCCGGATCCACGGCGCCGACCACTCGCTGCTCGACTACAACCGGGCCGGCGTCCCGCTGATCGAGATCGTCACGAAGATGGTCCCGGACACCGGCGCCCGCGCCCCGGAGGTCGCCCGCGCGTACGTCACCGCGCTGCGTGACCTGGTCAAGTCCCTCGGCGTCTCGGACGTCCGGATGGACCAGGGCTCGATGCGCGCCGACGTGAACCTGTCGCTGTCGCCGAAGGGTGGCGCGCTGGGGACCCGCACCGAGACGAAGAACGTGAACTCGCTGCGGTCGGTCGAGCGCGCGGTCCGGCACGAGATGAGCCGGCAGGCCGGGGTGCTCGACGCGGGTGGCGAGATCGTCCAGGAGACCCGGCACTTCGACGAGGCCACCGGGCACACCCGCGCCGGGCGGCGCAAGGAGACCTCGGAGGACTACCGGTACTTCCCGGAGCCCGACCTGGTCCCGATCGCGCCGTCCGCCGAGTGGGTCGAGGAGCTCCGCGGCACCCTGCCGGAGCTGCCGTGGGAGCGGCGCCGCCGGATCCAGGACGAGTGGGGCGTCTCCGACGAGGAGATCCGCGACCTGGTCAACGCCGGTGCGCTGGACCTGGTCGAGGCGACCGTCGCCGCGGGGGCCTCGTCGCAGGAGGCCCGCTCCTGGTGGGTCGCCTACCTCGCCCAGCAGGCCAACACCCGCTCGGTGGAGCTCGCCGACCTCGCGATCACCCCCGAGCAGGTCGCCCGGGTGATCGAGCTCGTCGCGACGGGGGAGCTGACGAACAAGCTCGCCCGCCAGGTCGTCGACGGCGTGCTCGACGGCGAGGGCTCCCCGGACGAGGTCGTGGCCGCCCGTGGCCTGAAGGTCGTCTCCGACGAGGGCGAGCTGATCGCCGCCGTCGACGCGGCCCTGGCGGAGCAGCCCGACGTCGTGGAGAAGATCCGCGGCGGGAAGGTGCAGGCGGCCGGCGCGATCGTCGGTGCGGTCATGAAGGCGACCAAGGGCCAGGCCGACGCCAAGCGCGTCCGCGAGCTGGTCGTGGAGCGGGTGGGCACGTAGTGCTCGTGAGTGGTTATCGCGGTCAGGACCGCGATAACCACTCACGAGCCACAGACCGCGCAGCCGGTCTGTGGCCCCTGCCGCCCGTCCCACCCCAACCGCCGAAGCACCAGCCCGACCTCCCGCGCGACCCCGCACGGGTCGCCGTCCACCTCCCGCCATCCGAACACCAGGCGGGAGCGGCCGAGGAGCTCGGCGGCGTTGTCCCGGTGCCGGTCGCGGAAGGCGACGCCGCCACGCAGATGGGTCCGGCCGTCGAGGCGGACGGTCAGGGTGTAGCCCGCCTCGTCGTAGGTGACGTCCTCCCAGAGGGTCTGGCCGTCCACCGACAGCGGTGTCTGCCGACGGCCGGCCGGGAGGCCGTGTGCCTGTTCCACCCGGACCAGGTACGCCTCCTCGAGTGCCGAGTGCACGCCGTGGCGCACCATCGACACCGCGCCGAGCAGGGCCCGCCGGTACCGGCGTGGCGGTCGCTCGGTGAGCCGCAGCTCGACCTCGAGCGGCCGGACCCTCCCACCGGTGAGGAGCCCGACCAGCGTGGTCCGGGCGGTGATCGCGTCGTCGCACTCGACGGCGAGATCGATGGCGGTGTCGGCCATCGAGGTCCGTGGCGGGACCGTACGCGTCACGATGTGCCGGTGGGCCCGGGAACGGTGGACCACGATCCGGCCGTGCTGGCTGATCGCGGACGACCGGTAGGGCACGGTCAGGTGCACGGGTGGCGGCCCGACGGGAACGAGACCCCACTCCTCGGCCGCCGTGCGATGGCTGAGCGCCGCCGCCGGTCCGCCGTACAGCAGCGCTCCCGCGATCATCGACGGGCGTGGCGGCGGCCCGGTGAAGGTCGCGTAGACGGACCGGACGAACCCGGACCAGCGCCCGCCGTCGACCTGGGCGAGGATCTCGGCGTCCCCGACCCCGAACGTCCTCAGCTGCGCGATGCTCACCATGCCGGCCTGCTGGTCCAGCAGGTCGAACCACTCGTTCATCCGCCGGTCCTGGACGATCGGCGCCGGCACGTGTCGCCTCGTTCTCCGCATGGGACGACCTTCGCGCCGCGGAGGGCCACCGCACGGGGCGTTCGCGGGGCTGTGGACAACCTCGCCACTTGTGGGCGCTCCGCGCTCGTGAGTGGTTACCGTGGCCAGGACCCTCTTAACCACTCACGGGTCAGATGGCGCTCTCGCCGCCGCCCGTCGGCGGCTGGATGCGCACCACCCGGTCGTCGGTGGCGCCCGGTGCGGCCCCGTCGCGGTTCACCGTGCCCAGCCACAGCAGCCCGTCCGGGGCGACCGTGACGGGACCGATCGAGCCGTAGGTGTCCTGCAGCACCGGCTTCGGGTCGCCGGTGAAGGCCCCGTCCCGGCCCGGGGTCAGGACGTACAACGCCTTCCCGCCGCGCTGGGCGACGGCCAGGGTCCCGGGCAGCACGGTGCACCCGGCGACCCCCGGCCGGTCCGGCCACGTCCACGCGGGTGCTCCCAGCTGCCCGGGCGCGACCCTGTACAGGACGTCGCGCCCGGGAGCCCGGTCGGTCACCCAGGTCGTCCGGGCGGCCGGGTCGACGCACACGCCGCCCGGGTCCGCGAGTCCCCGGGCCAGCACCGGCGACGCCGGGTCCGGGTTCCCGGAGGCCGGCCGGCCCAGCGTGTCGATCCGCAGCACCGCCCCGGCCAGCGGGCCCCCACCGGCGCCGGTCGCGACCAGCAGCGAGGATCCGTCGGGGTCGGCGGCCAGCGCGCCACCCGGCGGCAGCCCGCCCAGCACCGGCTTCGGCGACTCGCCGGGCGCGATGCGCAGCACCTCGCCGCCGGCCAGCGCGTACAGCAGCCGGTCCTCGGCGTAGCCGGGGGACAGCACCAGACCGGTGACGCCGGTCGCCGGGTCCACCGGGACGGTCGCGACCGTGACGGGGTCCTCGCCCCGCTTCACCTGCAGGACCCGTCCGGTGCGCCGCTCCGCGACGAGTGCCTGGTCGCCGGGCGGCAGCACCGCGATCGCGCCCACCGGCCCGAGGCAGGCCGCGACGACCTGCGGGTCGGGGTCCTCGCACGGGCCGGGCTGCGCCTGCTGCCCGCCCGGCTGCTGCTCGGGTGCCGGGGGCGGGGGCGCGGGTTCCTCGGTCGGCGCGAGGGCGGGCGGCCCGCCGAGCTCGCCCTCGCCCTCGGCCTTCGGCCGCCAGTCCCGCGCGCCCTGGTCGGGGAACGTCGCGCACCCGGACACGAGCACGAGCGACGCGAGCAGTGCCGCGACGAGCAGCGGGAGACGGCCGGTCACGACGGCCACGCTAGGGGGCACGAGGTGAGCGCCGGGTGAGTACCGTTCCGATCATGACGCAGCACCCCGTGACCGTCCTCGTGTCCGACGACGAGGGCATCGAGATCCTGTCCGAGGTGGAGGGCCTGGAGCCGGTCCGCTACGACCCGGCCGCGCCGCTTCCCGCCGAGGCCGCGTCGGCCCGGGCGCTCGTCCCGCCGTTCCTGTCCGGCACGGACGCGGTCGCGATCACCGAGAAGCTGCCACGGCTCGAGATCGTCCAGCTGCTGACCGCCGGTGCCGAGGCCTGGATCGGCAGGCTGCCCGAGGGGGTCGCCCTGTCCGACGGCCGCGGCGCGCACGGCGGGGCCACCGCCGAGTGGGTGGTGTCGGTGCTGCTGGCGGTCTACCGGCACCTCGACCGGTTCGTCCGTGCCCAGGACCGCGGGGTGTGGGACTACCACCGGACCGACGAGCTGGCGGGCAAGCGGATCCTCGTCGTCGGCGCGGGTGACGTCGGCGAGCGGACGAAGGCCCGGCTGGAGCCGTTCGACGTCGAGATCACCATGGTCGGCCGCACCGCCCGCGACGGCGTGCACGGCTGGGACGAGCTGCCCCGGCTGCTGCCCGAGCACGACGCGACGGTGCTGATCGTCCCGCTCACCGACGAGACCCGCGGCATGGTCGACGCCGAGTTCCTGGCCGCCATGCCCGACGGTGCGCTGCTCGTCAACGGGGCCCGTGGACCGGTGTGCGACACCGACGCGCTGCTCGCCGAGCTGCGGTCCGGGCGGTTGCGCGCGGCCGTCGACGTCACCGACCCGGAGCCGCTGCCCGAGGGCCACCCGCTGTTCTCGGCCCCCGGGCTGCTGCTCACCCCGCACGTCGGGGGCAGCGTCCCGCTGGCGATGCAGCGGGCCTACCGGGTCGCGGCCGAGCAGCTCGCCGCGTTCGTCCGCGGCGAGGAGCCCCCGAACCTCGTCACCGGGGCCTACTAGGGGACTCGCCGGGGGAAACCCGCAGGTGAGCGAGGGCAGCGCCGGTAGGCTTCCGGCATGAGCGGGCCCACGCAGCAGTACGACTGGGGCAGCATCTCCGGCGACGAACCGCCCGAGCGGACGCGTCCGGAGCGGATGCCTGTGCCCGCGCACGTCTCGTCGGACATCGGGCTGCTGATCCTGCGGGTCGTCGTCGGCGGGATCTTCGCCGCGCACGGCGCGCAGAAGGTGTTCGGCGTGCTCGGCGGGCTCGGGCCCACCGGCACCGACGCCGCGCTCGCCGAGCTCGGGTTCGTCGCGTTCTCCTCGCCGCTGGCCTGGGTGCTCGGGGTCGGGCAGCTCGTGCTCGGCGTGCTGCTGGTGATCGGGCTGCTGACCCCGTTCGCGGCGGCGGGGCTGCTCGCCATGAAGGCGGTCGCGGTCGTGCTGGCGATCGGTCCCGCCGGGCCGACGGTGCCGCTGTTCGCCGCGGACGGCCCGAACTCGCTCGAGGTGCACCTGCTGCTCGGCGGCGGTGCCGCGGCGCTGCTGTTCTGCGGGGCGGGCCGCATCGCGCTCGACGCCGGCCGGACCTACCAGCGCAGGCCGCTGCCGTGGTCGGTGCTGTCGCTCGTCGTCGGCGCCGGCGTGGCCCTGCTCGTGCTGTTCGTGCTCCGCCGGTGACGGCCCCTCCCGACGACGTCTGGCTGCGCCCGCTCGCGAAGCGGCTGCGCCGCGAGCCGCGGATCACCGCCCGGGAGCCGCTGGCCGGTGGGTACGGCTCCGCGGCCGTCGAGCGTGTGGATCTCGACGACGGCTCGTCGGTCGTCCTCAAGGCGGCCGGCCCGGACGAGGTGGCCGCCCTGCGCGCGGCCGCGGTCGTGAACGGCCCGGTGCGGGTGCCGCGGATGCTCGCCCACGGCGACGGCTGGCTGGTCCTCGCGCACGAGCCCGGTGCTCCGCTCCCGGCCGGGACCCCGGTCCCCGACGACGCCTGGCGCTCGCTCGCGCTGGTGCACGCGCACTGGCGGCGGAACCGCCCGCGCGGTGTGCCGGTGGTCGACCGGACGTGGTGGGGACGGCTGTGCGGGCTCGCCTCGGTGGGGCTGCAGGCGGCCGCGGCCCGCGCCGGGACGGACGGTGCCGCCTACGCCGAGGCCGACGCCGCCGTGCGCTCGTGGGCGGCCGACGACCGGGTCGCCACCGCGCTCGCCGCGCTGCCCCGCACGCTGTGCCACGGCGACGCGCACCGCGGGAACATCCACATCGGACCCGACGGGCCGGTGCTGCTGGACTGGGGGAACGCCCGCGTCGCACCCGGGTCACTGGACGTCGTGGTCCTGGCCGCGCCCCCTCCGGACGGCCCGGCGGACGCGCCGGGCGCACCCGTCCCGGCGTCGTACCGGGAGACCCTGCACGACGCGCTCGGGGCGGCGGACCCGCCGGCGATGATCGCCGTCGAGGAGGCGTGGGCACGGGTGCAGGCGCACGTCCAGTACCTGCCGTTCGCCGCCGACCACCAGGGCCCGGACCGGGTCGCGTCGATGGCCCGCGTCGCGGGAGCCGCGCTGGACGAGCTCGGCGACCTGCTCGCCGCCGCCCGCCGCTGAGTTCCGCCGTCCCGGGCGGTCGTCACGGTGACGCATCCGTTCCGAACGCAGGGAGTGCGGCCATGACCGATCCACGTGCCACCGTCACCGGGATCCACACCATCGGTGTCCCGGTGACCGACCAGGACGCGGCGACCGCGTTCTACCGGGACGTCCTCGGCTTCGAGGTACGCGCCGACGTGCACATCGACGAGCTCGGGTCCCGCTGGATCGAGCTGGCGCCGGCGGGCTCGCCGGTCACCGTCGCCCTGGTGCGCGCCGACGGGAACGACCCGGCGGGGCGGGAGATCGGCATCCGGTTCACGACCCCCGACGCGGCCGCGCTGCACGCCCGGTTCACGGGGGAGGGCGTGGACGTCGACGAGCTGCTCACCTGGCCGGGAGTGCCGCCGATGTTCGTGTTCCGTGACCGGGACGGCAACGGCCTGGAGATCGTCGAGGCGTCGTGAACGGTCAGCGGCCGACGTTGCGCTGCAGGTGCTCCGGGTAGCGCTCACCGGCGACCGCGGACGCAGGCGCGGCGGCCTCGATCCCGGCGAGCTCGTCGGCGGTCAGCTCCAGCTCCGCGGCCGCGACGTTCTGCTCCAGGTAGGTCCGCCGCTTCGTGCCGGGGATCGGCACGACGTGCTCGCCCCGGCCCTGCACCCACGCCAGCGCGAGCTGGCCGGGGGTCACGCCGCGGCGCTCCGCGATGGTCCGCAGCGCCTCGACGATCGCGAGGTTGGCCGCGAGGTTGTCCTCGGAGAAGCGGGGCAGGCCGCGGCGCATGTCGTTCTCGCCGAACTGCCCGGTGGAGGTGATCGCGCCGGTGAGGAAGCCGCGGCCGAGCGGGGAGAACGGCACGACGCCGATGCCCAGCTCGGCACAGGCGGGCGCGACGGACTCCTCGATGCCGCGGGTCCACAGCGACCACTCCGACTGCACGGCCGCCGGCGGGTGCACGGCGTGCGCGCGGCGCACGGTGTCGGCGCCGCACTCGGAGAGGCCGTAGTGCCGGATCGTGCCGGCGTCGACGAGCTCCTTCAGTGCCCCGACGGTCTCCTCGATCGGCGTGTCCGGGTCGACCCGGTGCTGGTAGTAGAGGTCGATGTGGTCGACGCCCAGGCGGCGCAGGGACTCCTCGACGCACCGCCGGACGTACGCGGGGTCGCCGTTCGCGGCCTGGTTGCCGTCGGCGTCGCGGACGATCCCGAACTTCGTCGCCAGCACCACCCGGTCCCGCCGGTCGGCGATAGCCCGGCCGACGAGCTCCTCGTTGGCGCCGTCGCCGTAGACGTTCGCGGTGTCCAGCAGCGTGACCCCGAGATCGAGGGCGCGGTGGATCGTCGCGATCGACTCCGACTCGTCCCCGGCGCCGTAGCTCTGCGACATGCCCATGCAGCCGAGCCCCTGCGCCGACACGGTGAGGTCGCCCAGCCTGCGCGTTCCGATAGCCATGCGAATCAACCTAGCCCTGCCGGGGGCGTGCCGCCGACCGGTGCGCTTCGCGGATCGGGGTGGCCTCGTCCGGTTCCCGCGCGGGACGAGGTCGATCGGATGATGAGCACCGGAGTCCATGAATCGTCGGCTGCTCAGGTGGTCACCTTTCCATCGGTCGGAATGACGGCGGGCCGGAGGTGCGTCGACGTCCCGAACTCGCCGACCTGGTTCCGCATCGGCGTCTTGTCGACCGGACGAGTGACCGGCTAGCGTTCTATCTGCACGGACCCCCGGAATTCCTCGCCGGGGCGTGATGCCGTGCGATCCCGCGCCACCTTTTCGGGCTCCGGCCCGTTTCTGCGAAGAAGGTCGAGATATGAGAATTCGTTCTCTGCTGCTCTCTGTGCTGTGCCTCGCCACCAGCGGGGCGGTCGCCGTCGCCGTGGCACCTTCCTCCTACGCCGCGGACGAGCACTGTCAACAGTCGGAGACGTACTCACAGGACCACTGGCAGTGGGGACAGACGGAGATCTGTGCGACCTACCGGCCGAGTTCTCCGAACCCTGACCGGAAAATGGGGGAGATCACGGTCGTCCCCGACGTCTCCAGTCTCGAGTACTACTGGGGTGGCGCGTGGTACTACAACAAGTATCCCGCGACGATCACGGCATCCATCATTCTGATGCGCGACGGGAACACGGTCGGCAACGGGAAGACCGTCACCTTCTCCACGTCCGGTACATCGGTGATCGGTCCCCCTGTCACACTGCCTGTCTACTACGCGGGTGACTACGTCGTGAAGGCGGAGATCAGCGTCGACGGCGGCTACTGGTCCGACGACAGCAGCAGCCAGGTCTATGCGGCTCCGCAGCAGATCGAGCTCGTCCTCGCGGCCCGGTGAGCGGCCCGACCCTGTCCCCACCCCGCAGGTCGTCCCGCGGGTGCGGGGTCGTCGGTGCCCTGGCAGCCGTCGTGCTGTCGACGGTGGTCGGTCTCGCGTACCCGGCGCCGGCCTACGCGTCGGGTGGGGAATGCCTGCCGTACGCCGACTCCGTCGGCAACGAGCAGCCCTGGCCACCGGGGCCGGATCTCCCCTACGGGATCGCGCCGGACGGGCGGTCGTTCGAGGTCCGGGTCCCGTCCCGGTCCGAGGTGACGGTCTCCGCGATCTACCAGGACCGGCGGACCGGGGCGCTCAGGACCCGTCGTTGCGTCGCGACGAACCTGCTCGACTCCGCGGCCTTCGTCGTCTGGCGGGTGCGCGCGGACCAGCCCGATCTCGTGGTGCGCGACGTCGGTCCGTTCGCGGTCCGGGAACTCTGAACACGGAGGAGAAGAGAATGAACAGGATCCAGCGGGTACTGGCGCTCGCCGGGGTCGCCGTCGCGGCCACCGCGTCACTCGTCCTCGTCCCACCTGCACCTGCACACGCGACGGTGCCGACGTGCAACGAGACCGTCGGGGCCGACCCGGCACCGGGCCAGGCGGCAGACCCGCCCGGCGAGTCGTCGATCATCTACCGGATCGCGCCCGACGGGCGCACGCTGTACGTGCGGTTCCCTCCGCGGACGGAGCTGCTGTTCAACGCGTTCCTGCGGGACACCAGGACCGGTGAGGAACTCGACCTCCTGTGCGGGGGGACCAACGCCCAGGCCGACTACGTCGTCCAGACGTGGCAGGTGCAGGACGACCAGCCCGATGTGATCGTCACGGGGGTGAGCGGGTTCGTCGTGAACCCTCCCCGGCACGACGAGCTCTAGCCTGCGCCTCCCCACGTCGTGGGTCCGGGAGGCGCATCCGCAGTAACGTGGTGCATGGACATCGCCGCCGCGGTCGTCGTCGACCTGGACCGGATCGGCCGGAGTGAGCACGCCGACGTCGGCGGGAAGGCGGCGAACCTCGGCGAGCTCCTCCGCGGCGGCTTCCGCGTCCCGGAGGGGTTCTGCATCCGCACCGACGCCTACCGCCGGGTCGCGGCGCAGGCGCGGCCCGGCCTCGCCGCCGACCCCCGCGCGGCCCGTGAGGCGCTGCTCGCCGCCCCGGTGCCCGACGACGTCGCCGGTGCCGTGCTCACCGCCTACCGGGCGCTGGGCCCGGACGTCCCGGTCGCCGTCCGGTCCTCGGCCACCGCCGAGGACCTGCCCACCGCGAGCTTCGCGGGGCAGCAGGACACCTACCTCAACGTCGTCGGCGAAGCCGCCCTGCTGGACGCGGTCCGGCGGTGCTGGGCCTCGCTCTGGACCGACCGGGCGGTGGAGTACCGCGCACGCAACGGGATCGGGGACGACGGCGTCGCGCTGGCCGTCGTCGTCCAGCGGATGGTCGACGCCGCGGTGGCGGGCGTGCTGTTCACCGCGGACCCGGTCGGTGGGCAGCGGACCCGGACCGTGATCGACGCGGCACCGGGGCTCGGCGAGGCCGTCGTCTCCGGGGCGGTGAACCCGGACCACGTCGTCGTCGAGGGCGACGGGACGGTCTCCGGATACCGGCCGGGGGACAAGACGGTGGCGGTGCGGGCGGTCGCCGGGGGCGGCGTCACGCGGGTCACGTCCGGTGCGGACCCGGAGCACTGCCTGGCCCCGGCGTCGATCGCGGAGCTCGTGGCGCTCGGCAGGCGGATCGAGACGCACTTCGGCGCCCCGCAGGACATCGAGTGGGCGCTCGACGACCGCGGCACGCTGTGGACCACCCAGTCCCGCCCGATCACGACGCTCCACCCGCTGCCCCCGCCGGCCGGCCCGGGTCTCCGGGTGCACGTCTGCGTGAGCCTCGCGCAGGGGCTGACCGGCCCGCTGACGGCGGGCGGGATCTCGGCGTTCCGGGTGATCGGTTCCCGGGCGTCCGAGGGGCTCTTCGGGGTCCCGGTCGCCGACCCGGCCGCGGGACCGCCCGCGCTCGGCGAGGCCGGCGGACGGCTGTTCGTCGACATCACGCCCGCGCTGCGCAGCGCGCCCGGGCGGCGGATCCTCCCGGCCGTGCTGGACGTCATGGAGGCCCGTTCCGCGGTCGTCCTGCGCGGACTGTCCGACCGGCCGGAACTGTCGGTGCGCACGCGGTCGTGGCGGCCGTTCCTCGTCCGGCTGACGCGGACCCTGCTCCACCTCCGGGTGCCGTTCCGGGTCGCGGGCGCGCTGGTCAGCCCTGCGGCGGGGCTGCGGCACGTCGGCCGCGCCGGGCGCCGGATCCGCGCCCACCCGGCGTGCCGGCCGGGTGCGGACGGGCGGGAGCGGCTGGACCACGTCGTCCGCACGCTGGGCGAGGTGTTCGCGGTGCTCCCGACAGTGGTGCCGGTCGCCGGCGCCGGGTTCGTCGCACTCGGCGCGGCACGGGTCCTGGCCGGGCCGGACCTGGACCCCGCCGCCGTCCACGAGGTGCTGCGCTCGTTGCCGCACAACTGCACGACCGCGATGGACCTGGAGCTGTGGGCGGTCGCGACGCGGGTGCGGACCGAGCCGGCGTCGGTCGCCCTGCTGCTCGGCACCGGGCCCGCGGAGCTCGCCGACCGGCACCGGCGGCGGGCGCTGCCGCCGCTGCTGACCGCCGAGCTGGACGGCTTCCTCGCCGAGCACGGGCACCGGGCCGTCGCCGAGATCGACCTGGGGGCGCCCCGCTGGTCCGACGACCCGTCGTACCTGCTCGGGGTGCTCGCCAACTACCTGCGCACCGACGATCCGGACGCCGCCCCGGACGTCCGCTTCGCCCGCGGGGCCCGTGCCGCCGAGACCGCCGTCGACGACGTCGTCGCCCGGGTGCGGCAGCGGTCCGCGGTCCGGGCCCTCGCCGTGCGGTTCGCGCTCGGACGGACGCGGCGCCTGGCCGGTCTGCGCGAGGAGCACAAGGACCTGCTGGTGCGGATGCTCGCCGTCGCCCGGGCCGATCTCGCCGCCGCCGGCGCCGAGCTGACGGCGCGCGACCTGCTGGACGGACCGGACGACGTGTTCGACCTGCAGCTCGCCGAGATCCGCTCGGTCCTGGACGGCGACAGAGACGGCGACGGTGCCGTCGTGCCCGGTGACCTCCGCTCGCTGGTCGCGACCCGCCGGGCCGGACGGGAACGGGAGCGGGCGCGACGGCACGTCCCGCGGGTCCTGCTCTCCGACGGCACCGAGCCCGAGGCGCTCGCCGCCGCCGGCACCGGTGCCCCGGGCGCGCTGCTCGGGTCGGCGGCCTCGGCGGGGATCGCGACCGGGCCCGCGCGGGTCGTGCTCGACCCGGTCGGCGCGCACCTGGAACCCGGCGAGATCCTCGTCTGCCCGTCGACGGATCCCGGCTGGACGCCGCTGTTCCTCACCGCGGGCGGGCTCGTGATGGAGATGGGCGGCTCGAACTCGCACGGTGCCGTCGTCGCCAGGGAGTACGGGATCCCGGCCGTCGTCGGCGTGGCCGGTGCGACGGAGCGGATCGGCACCGGGGCGACGGTGACGGTCGACGGCGCGGCCGGCGAGGTGCGCCTCGCGGCCGCGCCGTGATCAGGACCGGCGGGTCAGGATCGGCGGGTCAGGGGATGCGGCGGACGGCGCCGGTGTCGGCGCTCGTCGCCAGGTGGGCATAGGCCTGCAGGGCCCGGCTCACCGGACGCTGCCGGTCCTTCGGCTGCCACGGCCGCTCGCTCGACTCCATCTTGCCGCGCCGGTCGGCCAGCACCTCCGGGTCGACGAGCAGTTCCAGCGAGCGGGCGCGGACGTCCAGCCGGACCCGGTCGCCGTTCTCCACCAGGCCGATCGTCCCGCCGGCCGCTGCCTCGGGGGAGACGTGTCCGACCGAGATGCCGGACGACCCGCCGGAGAACCGGCCGTCGGTGATCAGCGCGCAGGTCTTCCCGAGACCGGCGCCCTTGAGGAACGCGGTCGGGTGCAGCATCTCCTGCATGCCCGGGCCGCCCGAGGGGCCCTCGTACCGGATGACCAGCACGTCCCCGGCCTTGATCTCCTTCTTCAGGATCGCCGAGACCGCCTCCTCCTGGCTCTCCAGGACCACGGCCGGGCCCTCGAACTGCCAGATGTCCTCCGGGATGCCCGCGGTCTTGATGACCGCGCCGTCCTCGGAGAGGTTCCCGCGCAGCACGGCGAGACCTCCGTCCGGGGTGTAGGCGTGCTCGAGGTCCCGGATGCACCCGCCCGCGGCGTCGGTGTCCAGCGACGACCAGCGGTTCTCGGTCGAGAACGCCTCGGTGGTCCGGACCCCGCCCGGCGCGGCGTGGTACAGCTCGACGGCCGTCTCCGACGGCGAGCCGGAACGGACGTCCCACTCGGTCAACCACTGCTGCAGCGACGGCGAGTGCGCGGTGTGCACATCCTCGTTCAGCAGCCCGGCCCGCCACAGCTCGCCCAGCAGCGCGGGGATGCCGCCGGCCCGGTGGACGTCCTCCATGTGGTAGTCCGAGTTCGGCGCCACCTTGCTCAGGCACGGCACCCGGCGGGAGATCGCGTCGATGTCGGCGAGCGTGAACTCGATCTCGCCCTCCTGCGCCGCGGCGAGGATGTGCAGCACGGTGTTGGTCGAACCGCCCATGGCGACGTCGAGTGCCATCGCGTTCTCGAACGCCTCGCGGGTCGCGATGTTGCGCGGCAGGGCCGTCGCGTCGTCGTCGCGGTACCAGCGGGTCGCCAGGTCCATCACGGTCCGGCCGGCGTTCAGGAACAGCTCGCGGCGGGCGGCGTGGGTGGCCAGTGTGGAGCCGTTGCCCGGCAGCGACAGCCCGAGCGCCTCGGTGAGGCAGTTCATCGAGTTCGCGGTGAACATCCCCGAGCAGGAGCCGCAGGTCGGGCAGGCCGACCGCTCCACCTCGGACAGGCCGGCGTCGTCCACCTCGGACGACGCCGACGCCGAGATCGCGGTGATCAGGTCGGTGGGCGCCTGCGCGACCCCGCCGACGACGACAGCCTTCCCGGCCTCCATCGGACCGCCGGAGACGAAGACGGTCGGGATGTTCAGCCGCATCGCGGCGTTCAGCATCCCCGGGGTGATCTTGTCGCAGTTGGAGATGCAGACCAGCGCGTCGGCGGCGTGCCCGTTGACCATGTACTCGACGGCGTCGGCGATCAGCTCGCGCGAGGGCAGCGAGTAGAGCATCCCGCCGTGGCCCATGGCGATGCCGTCGTCGACGGCGATCGTGTTGAACTCCCGCGCGATGCCGCCGGCCTCCTTCACCGCGCCTGCCACGAGGTCACCCATGTCCTTGAGGTGCACGTGTCCGGGCACGAACTGGGTGTAGGAGTTGGCGATCGCGACGATCGGCTTGCCGAAGTCGTCGTCCCCCATGCCGGTGGCGCGCCAGAGCGAACGCGCTCCGGCGGCGTTGCGGCCGTGGGTGGTGACGCGGGAACGCAGGGCGGGCATCGGCTCTGTTCTCCAGGCTCGGTCGGTACGGCGCCCGGGCGGCGGGCACCGGGACGGATGCGTGCTGCACGGTCCGGGTGGGCGCGTCGCGGTGGTGGTGGGCGGCCGGCCCCGGGCCGGTGCGCGGCGGCGCGGGGCGGGTCGGCGCCCGGGCGGCTCGTCGCGTGCCGGTCGCGCCCAACCGTACGCTCCGTGGCCGCGTCCCGGTGGCACGGGTGACCTGGTCGACGGGTGGCGCCCGCTCCGCCGAACGCCCGGCGCGGCAGCCCCGCCCGGTCGATTGCGACCGCCACGCCACCAGGGCTATCCAGGAGTGCCCGGTCGTCGCCGCCGGGCGATCCGGGGAGTCGCCGCGCACCGTTCACCGTCGAACAGCGAGGACCCTCCGATGAGCACTCCGACCACGGACCCGACCTTCTACCGCTCCGCGGCCGAGGCCGCTGCCGCACCGCCCGAGCAGCTCGCCTACGTGGCCGCGTTCGACCGGTCCGGGCAGCGCGACGACGCGATGGTCGTCGTCGACGTCGCCCCCGGCTCGTCGAGCTACGGGCGGGTGGTCGGCTGGACGCCGGTGCCCGGCGGCGGCGAGCTGCACCACTTCGGGTGGAACGCCTGCTCCAGCGCGCTGGCGCACGAGGGCCACGGGACGGACGGGCTCGCCCGCCGTTACCTGCTGGTGCCGGGCCTGCGGTCGTCGGACGTCCACGTCCTGGACACCGAGCCGGACCCGCGGGCGCCGCGGCTGGTGCGCACGGTCGGCGCGAAGGAGCTGTCCGAGCGGGCCGGGTACTCCCGTCCGCACACCCTGCACTGCGGTCCGGACGGTGTCTTCATGACGTGCCTGGGCGGTGACGAGGGCGACGACGACGGCCCGGGCGGCATCGCGCTGCTCGACCACGACACGTTCGAGGTGCTGCGGGCATGGGAGACCGACCGCGGCCCGCAGCACTTCCACTACGACGCCTGGTGGCACCTCAACCGCAACGTGCTGATCTCCAGCGAGTGGGGGAGCCCGTCGATGATCGAGGACGGGCTGCAGCCGGAGCTGCTGCTGAGCAACGCCTACGGGCACGCGATCCACTTCTGGGACCTGGCCGAGGGCCGGCACCTCCAGCGCGTCGACCTGGGGGCCCGGCAGCAGATGGCCCTGGAGGTCCGGCCGTCGCACGATCCGGAGGCGACCTGGGGCTTCGTCGGTGTGGTGATCTCCACCGAGGACCTGTCCGGCTCGGTGTGGCGCTGGTACCTCGACGAGGCCGCGGGGGAGTGGAAGGCGGAGAAGGTCATCACGATCCCCGCCGAGCCGGCGGCCACGGAGCAGCTGCCGCCCGCGTTGCAGCCGTTCGGCGCCGTGCCGCCGATCGTGACCGACATCGACCTCTCGGTCGACGACCGCTTCCTGTACGTGTCCTGCTGGGGCACCGGGGAGCTGAAGCAGTTCGACGTGTCCGACCCCGCGCGCCCGCGCGAGACCGGATCGGTGCGCCTCGGCGGGATCGTGGAACGCACCCCGCACCCGGCCCGTCCGGAGCTGCCGCTGGCCGGGGGCCCGCAGATGGTGGAGGTCAGCCGGGACGGGCGGCGGGTCTACTTCACGAACTCGCTCTACGGCGCGCTGGACGACCAGTTCTACCCCGACGGGGTCGGCGCCTGGATGGCCAAGCTGGACGCCGGCCCGGCCGGCGGGCTGTCCGTCGACACCGCCTTCTTCCCGCACGGCGACGAGTTCCGCGGCCTGCGGGTGCACCAGGTCCGGCTGCAGGGCGGGGACGCGTCGTCCGACTCGTACTGCCACCGCAGCTGAGCGGGCGTCAGTCCCCGACGGGGTCGGTGATCCGGCCGCCGCTGGCCAGTGCCAGCGCCGGCAGGTCGCGGACGCGCACCGACGGCAGGACGAGCTCGGTGTCGTCGGCGAGCAGAGCGGTCACCGAGGAGCGCCGCGCCAGGCTCAGCCCGCGCACGTCGTCCCACCGCACGGTGCGCGAGCCCCGGAGGCTCCGCACCCGAAGCGAGTCGGGATCGACCGTCGTCCGCACCCACAGCACGCGGCCGATGATCGCGATGGGCACGAGCAGTGCCAGCCAGAAGTACGGGACGCTGAACAGCAGCGGGAGCGCGCCGACCACGGTCACCAGGACGACGAAGATCGTCAGCCGGGACGGCGTGAAGACCAGCGCCCGCGCGCCCTCGCGGACCTGGTGCCCCTCGGCCCGGACCTTCGGTGTCGGCACGACCGCGCCGTCCACATCCTGGGAACCGGTGGCGACAGGAGCGAGGTCCTCCGCCTGGGCGGTCGTGCCGGCCTCGCGATCATCGGTGCTGCTCACGACCCCAGTGTGACACCGCCGGACGGACGATCCCCACCGGAAGGGGTGCGGCCGATTGACTCCGCGCGTGGGACGCGTGTTAGCGTCGTCGGCATGTTCGCCGTTCGAATTCTCGTACTTCCCGGGCGCGTCGCCGCCTGAGTTCGACCTACTCGAACGACGACGCGCTCACCCTCGCACCAGCCCGGAGCACCGGGCGGCGGGGGTTTTTTCATGTCCAGCACGGTTTCATGTCCGGCATCTGATCGACACGATCTCCAGCGAGGCAGACCCCGATGACCACCGCCCCCTCGAAGTCCGGCTCCGCCGGCCCGAAGCCGGGCCCGCCGCCCGGCCGGTCCACGGCGCCGCGGACCGAGTCGTCCCGCAGCGGCGTCCCGGACACCACGGTGCCCGGCCCGCACGTCGTCGACGAGCCCATGACCGGGGCGCAGTCCCTGGTGCGCTCGCTCGAGGAGATCGGCTGCGAGGTGGTCTTCGGACTGCCCGGCGGGACGATCCTGCCGGCGTACGACCCGCTGCTGGACTCGACGAAGGTGCGGCACATCCTCGTCCGGCACGAGCAGGGCGCCGGGCACGCCGCCACCGGGTACGCGCAGGCCACCGGCAAGGTCGGGGTCTGCATGGCGACGTCCGGTCCGGGAGCCACCAACCTGGTCACCCCGATCGCCGACGCCCACATGGACTCGGTGCCGCTGGTGGCCATCACGGGTCAGCAGACCCGGGGGCTGATCGGCACCGATGCCTTCCAGGAGGCCGACATCACCGGCATCACCCTGCCGGTGACCAAGCACAACATGCTGGTGACCGAGGCGACGGAGATCCCGCGCGCGATCGCCGAGGCCTTCCACCTGGCGTCCACCGGCCGGCCCGGCCCGGTCCTGGTGGACATCCCGAAGGACGTGCTGCAGGAGCAGACCACGTTCTCCTGGCCCCCGGAGCTGCAGCTGCCCGGCTACCGGCCGACGACCCGGCCGCACGGCAAGCAGATCCGCGAGGCCGCGCGGCTGATCCGCGAGTCCCGCAAGCCGGTGCTCTACGTCGGCGGCGGCGTCCTCAAGGCCGAGGCCGCGGAGGAGCTGCGCGAGCTGGCCGAGCTGACCGGGGCGCCCGTCGTCACCACGCTGATGGCGCGCGGGGTCTTCCCGGACAGCCACCCGCAGCACCTGGGCATGCCGGGCATGCACGGCACGGTCGCGGCGGTGGCCGCCATGCAGCGCTCCGACCTGCTGGTCGCGCTCGGGTCGCGGTTCGACGACCGCGTCACCGGCAAGCTGGAGAGCTTCGCCCCGGACGCGAAGGTCGTCCACGCCGACATCGACCCGGCCGAGATCTCCAAGAACCGGCGCGCCGACGTGCCGATCGTCGGAGACTGCAAGGAGGTCCTCGCCGAGCTGATCGACGCGGTCCGGGCCGACCGCGCCGAGCACGGCGAGCCGGACCTGTCGGGCTGGTGGAAGCAGGTCGGCGGGCTGCGCGACCGGTACCCGCTGGGCTGGACCGAGCCGGCCGACGGCTCGCTGTCGCCGGAGTACGTGATCGAGCGGATCGGCGCCATCGCCGGTCCGGACGCGATCTACGCCGCCGGTGTCGGGCAGCACCAGATGTGGGCGGCCCAGTTCGTCCGCTACGAGAAGCCGCGTACCTGGCTGAACTCCGGCGGGCTCGGGACGATGGGCTACGCCGTCCCGGCCGCGATGGGCGCCAAGGTCGGCGAGCCGGAGACCGTCGTCTGGTGCATCGACGGCGACGGCTGCTTCCAGATGACCAACCAGGAGCTCGCCACCTGCGCGATCGAGGGCATCCCGATCAAGGTCGCCGTGATCAACAACGGCAACCTCGGCATGGTCCGCCAGTGGCAGAACCTGTTCTACGGCGAGCGGTACTCCAACACCGACCTCAAGACCCACAAGCTCCGCATCCCGGACTTCCCGATGCTGGCCGAGGCGATGGGCTGCGCGGGCCTGCGGGTCGAGTCGAAGGAGGACGTCGACCGGGTGATCAAGCAGGCCATGGAGATCAACGACCGGCCGGTCGTCGTCGAGTTCGTCGTCGGCGCCGACGCGCAGGTCTGGCCGATGGTCGCCGCGGGCACCAGCAACGACGAGATCAAGGTCGCCCGTGACATCCGGCCCGAGTTCGACAACGACGACCTGGCCGCCTCGGTCGACGAGGTCGCCGACGTCACCGAGCAGGCCCTGGAGGGCGAGAAGTGAGCGAGCTGCACACCCTCTCGGTCCTGGTCGAGGACAAGCCGGGTGTCCTCGCCCGGGTGTCGGGCCTGTTCTCCCGCCGCGGGTTCAACATCAACTCGCTGGCGGTCGGGCCGACCGAGCACCCCGACGTCTCCCGCATGACGATCGTCGTCGAGGTCGACGAGCTCCCGATGGAGCAGGTCACCAAGCAGCTGAACAAGCTCGTGCACGTGATCAAGATCGTCGAGCTGGAGCCGGGTGCCTCGGTCCAGCGCGAGCTGTTGCTGGTCAAGGTCCGGGCCGACGCCACCGTGCGCAGCCAGGTCCTGGAGACGGTGCAGCTGTTCCGGGCCAAGGTCGTCGACGTCTCCCCGGAGGCCGTCACGGTCGAGGCCACCGGCACCGCCGACAAGCTCGCCGCCCTGCTGCGGATGCTCGAGCCCTACGGCATCCGCGAGATGGTCAAGTCGGGAATGGTCGCGGTCGGGCGCGGCCCCCGCTCCATCACCGCCGCGGCCGTCCGTTAGACAGACGTCGCTACACAACCTCCGAGAGGAATCGTCCCAGAGCCATGAGTGTCAACATCTACTACGACGCCGACGCCGACCTGTCGATCATCCAGGGCCGCAAGGTCGCCGTGATCGGCTACGGCTCCCAGGGGCACGCGCACTCGCTGTCCCTGCGCGACTCCGGGGTCGAGGTGAAGATCGGTCTGCCGGAGGGCTCGAAGTCCCGGCAGAAGGCCGCCGACGAGGGCCTCGAGGTCGGCACGCCGGCCGAGGTCTCCGCCTGGGCCGACCTGATCATGGTCCTGGCGCCGGACACCAAGCAGCGCTCCATCTACACCCAGGACATCGAGCCGAACCTGAAGGCCGGCGACGCGCTGTTCTTCGGCCACGGTTTCAACATCCGCTACGAGCTGATCAAGCCCCCGGCGGACGTCGACGTCGCGATGGTCGCGCCGAAGGGCCCGGGCCACCTGGTCCGCCGCCAGTTCGTCGACGGCAAGGGCGTCCCGGCCCTGATCGCCGTCGAGCAGGACCCGTCGGGCAACGCCAAGGCGCTCGCCCTCTCCTACGCGGCCGGGATCGGCGGCGCCCGCGCGGGCGTCATCGAGACGACCTTCAAGGAGGAGACCGAGACCGACCTGTTCGGTGAGCAGGCCGTCCTCTGCGGTGGTGCCGCTGCCCTGGTCCAGACCGGGTTCGAGGTGCTCACCGAGGCCGGCTACGCCCCGGAGATCGCCTACTTCGAGTGCCTCCACGAGCTCAAGCTGATCGTCGACCTCATGTACGAGGGCGGCATCGCCAACGAGCGCTTCTCCATCTCCGACACCGCGGAGTACGGCGACCTCACCCGCGGCCCGCGCGTGATCACGCCCGAGGTGAAGAAGAACATGCAGGCCATCCTCAAGGAGGTCCAGGACGGGACCTTCGCGCGGGAGTGGGTGGCCGAGGACGAGAACGGCCGTCCGAACTTCACCAAGCTGCAGCAGCAGGGCCAGGAGCACCCGATCGAGCAGGTCGGCGAGAAGCTGCGCGGCCTGATGAGCTGGGTCGGCGAGAAGGCCAAGTGAGCCAGGCCAGGTGATCGACTGCCGGACGCGTCCGGCAGGATGAACCCCGCGGGCCCCAGACGGCCCGCGGATGCCCGGGTCCGGACGCACCCATCCGGACCAGGCGACGTGGAACCCCCGTACCGGCGACACCGGGCGGGGGTTTCGCGCGTCCGGGGCCGGGCGGGCGACCGGGGCTCCCGAGGGGGTCTCGCGGCTCACGTCGGCACCGCGCCGGGCCGTCCCGGCCCTAGGATGGCCGTGGCCCGACGCAACGTACGACCACCACCCGACCCCGGGAGCACCTTCACACCGTGAGCACCGTCGCCACTCACCCCCGTCCCGTCGTCCTGCTCGCCGAGAAGCTCGCGCCCTCCGCGGTCGAGCTCCTGGGCGACGGCGTCGAGATCCGCCACGTCGACGGCACCGACCGCCCGGCGCTGCTGAAGGAGATCGCCGACGCGGACGCGCTGCTGGTCCGGTCCGCGACCCAGGTCGACGCCGAGGCGCTCGCGGCCTCGACCCGGCTCAAGGTCGTCGCCCGCGCCGGTGTCGGCCTGGACAACGTCGACGTCGACGCCGCGACCTCGCGCGGCGTCATGGTCGTGAACGCGCCGACCTCCAACATCGTCTCCGCCGCCGAGCACGCGATCGCGCTGCTGCTGTCGGCGGCCCGGCACGTCCCCGCGGCGGACGCGTCGCTGCGGCAGGGGCAGTGGAAGCGGTCGTCGTACGGCGGGGTGGAACTGAACGGCAAGACCGCGGGCATCGTCGGGCTCGGCAAGATCGGGCAGCTGGTCGCGCAGCGGCTGGCCGCCTTCGGGATGAAGCTGGTCGCCTACGACCCCTACATCTCGCCGTCCCGCGCCGCCCAGCTCGGCATCGAGCTGCTGGAGCTCGACGAGCTGCTCCGCACCGCCGACATGATCACGGTGCACCTGCCGAAGACCCCGGAGACGCTGGGGCTCATCGGCAAGGACCAGCTCGCGATCACCAAGCCGGGCGTGCTGATCGTGAACGCCGCCCGCGGCGGGCTGATCGACGAGGACGCGCTGGCCGAGGCCGTGCGCTCCGGGCACGTCGGCGGGGCCGGGGTCGACGTCTACGTCACCGAGCCGACGACCGCGAGCCCGCTGTTCGAGCTGGAGAACGTCGTCGTCACCCCGCACCTGGGCGCCTCCACCGCGGAGGCCCAGGACCGGGCGGGCACCGACGTCGCGCGCTCGGTGCAGCTGGCGCTGGCCGGCGAGTTCGTGCCGGACGCGGTGAACGTGCAGGTCCACGGCGCCGTCGGCGAGGAGGTCCGGCCGTGGCTGCCGCTGGTGCAGAAGCTGGGGACGACGCTGCACGCCGTCGCCGGGCGGACGCCGAGCTCGGTGACCGTCGACATCGCGGGCGAGCTCGCCGGTGAGGACGTCTCGGTGCTGTCGCTGGCCGCGCTGCGCGGGGTGTTCACCCACGTCGTCGAGGACCAGGTCACGTTCGTCAACGTGCCGCGGCTCGCCGAGGACCGCGGGGTCTCGGTCGACCTGGCCACCACCCCGGAGAGCGCCAACCACCGCAGCGTCGTGCAGCTGCGCGGGGCCATGCCGGACGGCGAGTCGATCACCGTGTCCGGGACCCTCACCGGCCGCGCCGAGGTGCAGAAGCTGGTCGAGATCAACGGGCGGCACTTCGACCTGCGGGCCGAGGGCGAGGTCGTCCTGCTCGAGTACACCGACCGGCCGGGCGTGATGGGCCGGGTCGGCTCGTTGCTGGGCGAGGCCGCGGTGAACATCGAGGCGGCGCAGATCTCGCAGACCACCGAGGGCACCGACGCGCTCATGCTGCTGCGGGTGGACCGGCACATCGACCCGGCGGTGCTGGAGCCGATCGGCGCCTCGGTCGGCGCGCGGACGATCCGGCTGATCTCCTTCGACGACTGATCTCCTTCGACGACCGAGCTCTGCGCGGCCGACCGGCCGGTTCCGCACTCGTCGGGGCCGGCCGGTTCCGCGGGCCGGTGGTCCTCCTACGGAATCGCTTCCCCAGGAAGCGATTCCGCAGGTCCCATGGGCCGGCCGGTGACGGGCCGCCCCGGATCAGGACGCGGGCGACCAGCCCAGCGCCGGCCCCAGCTTCGTCGCGATGTCGGTGACGATCTGCAGGTAGTCGTCGTGCGGGAAGCCGAAGGGCAGGGCGAACACCGCCTCGCGCACCTCGCGGAACGCGGCGTGCGCGTAGAGGCCCTCGGCGATCTCGTCGGACGTCCCGACCAGGTCCCGTGCGAACAGCAGGCCGGCCGGGCCCTGCGGGATCCCGACGCGGGCGTTGCGCTGCTCCGCGTAGGCGGCGTAGCGCTCGCGCTGCTCGGGTGTCGCGGAGTCGGTCGGGACGACGACGAGCCCCTGCGACACCCGGCCGGCGGGGTTCGCCTCGCGGAACGCGCGGATCTGCCGCTGCTGGATCGCGGCGAAGTCGGTGTCGCCGTCGCCGGGGGCGCGGACGACGTTGCTGGTCAGCAGGTTCAGCCCCTGCTCGCCGGCCCAGGCCGCGGAGCTGTCGCTGCCGGCGCCGTACCAGACGCGGTCGATCAGGCCGGGGGAGTGCGGCTGCACCCGCTCCGAGAACGACTCGATGCCGACGGTCCCCGAGAACGTGCTCGCCGCGTCGCCCCGCACGAGGCGCAGCAGCCGCGAGACCCGTTCGCGGCCGAAGTCCTCGACGTCGGCGGTGTCCGGGTAGAGCGCGTCGCGGACGTGCTCCCACTGCATGGGCGGGCCGACGCTGATGCCGGGGTTCAGCCGTCCGCCGGAGAGCACGTCGACGGTGGCGAGGTCCTCCGCGAGGCGCAGCGGGTTCTCCCAGCCGAGCGGGATCACCGCGGTGCCGAGGTCGATCCGCGACGTCCGCTGGGTCGCCGCCGCCAGCACCGCGACGGGCGAGGAGATGCCGAACTGGAGGTGCCGGTGCCGGACGAACGCGCTGTCGTAGCCCAGCCGTTCGCCGAGCTCGATCATCTCGAGGGTCGTCTCGTGCCCGGCGCGCGGGTCCGCGCCGTCGAACGAGCCGATGGTCAGGAAGCCGAGCCGGTCGAGCGGCTCCGAGGGCGTGGGCACAGCCGGGGCAACGCCGTCGGATCCGGCCTTCTTCCCGTGCCCGGCGCGTGGGCGATCCACCCGGACGGGGGAACCCGGAGGCGACCTTCTCGGCCAGTGGACCGGTGTGACTGGCGACACTGTTCCCCGGATCGGCCGCGTACGGGCGCTCGGACGACCGCGGGCCGCTCATCGTTCACCCGTCCGTGCGCACCCCACCGGGTGGCCGGACGATGACCCTGCGTCGGCAGGCGGTAGCGTGCGGCCAGCAGTACGACGAGAGGACGAGGTCATGCGCCTTGCGGTCATCCCCGGTGACGGCATCGGCCCGGAAGTGATCAACGAGGCACTGAAGGTCCTCGGAGAGGTCGCCCGCGACGTCGAGACGACCGAGTACGACCTCGGTGCCGCCCGCTGGCACTCCACGGGCGAGCTGCTCCCCGAGACGGTGCTGACCGAGATCAAGCAGCACGACGCGATCCTGCTCGGTGCGGTCGGTGACCCGTCGGTCCCGAGCGGCATCCTGGAGCGCGGACTGCTCCTGCGCCTGCGCTTCGAGCTGGACCACCACGTGAACCTGCGCCCGGCGCGGCTCTACCCCGGTGTCCGCAGCCCGCTGGCCGGCAACGCCGAGATCGACATGGTGGTCGTGCGCGAGGGCACCGAGGGGCCGTACGTCGGCACCGGTGGTCTGCTCCGGAAGGACACCCCGCACGAGGTCGCCACCGAGGTCAGCCAGAACACCGCGTTCGGCATCGAGCGGGTCGTCCGCGACGCGTTCGCCCGCGCCCAGCGCCGCCCGCGCCGGCACCTGACCCTGGTGCACAAGACCAACGTGCTGACCTACGCCGGTGCGCTCTGGTCGCGGATCGTGGAGGAGGTGTCGCTGGAGTACCCCGAGGTGTCGGTGGCCTACCAGCACGTCGACTCCACCACGATCCACATGGTCACCGACCCGGGCCGGTACGACGTGATCGTCACCGACAACCTGTTCGGCGACATCCTCACCGACCTCGCTGCCGCGGTGACCGGCGGGATCGGCCTCGCGGCCAGCGGCAACCTCGACGCGAGCCGGACCAACCCGTCGATGTTCGAGCCGGTGCACGGCTCCGCGCCGGACATCGCGGGCCAGGGCATCGCGGACCCGACGGCCGCCGTCCTGTCGGTCGCGCTGCTGCTCGACCACCTGGGACACCCCGACTCGGCCCGTCGGGTCGACGCCGCGGTCGCCTTCGACCTCGCCACCCGGGACCACGCGGCGACAGGCAACACGTCGTCCATCGGTGACCGGCTGGCCGCGCTGGTGTCCAGCCGTGAGGTGGCTACTTCGTAGCTCGTGAGTGGTTATCGCGGTCCTGACCGCGATAACCACTCACGAGCGCCTACGGCGCCGTGGACGGCCCGGTCAGCATCGTGGCGCCGCCGGTCGCGAACTTCCCGACGTCGGCGACGGCGGCCTCGCCCTCCGGGCTGCCCATCGCGGCGCCGAACGCGGCCTGGTCGGCGAACTCCAGCGTCGCGACCAGGTGGTAGGCGGGCTGCGCGCCGTCCGGTCCCGGCTGCGGGCGGCTGACGGTCAGTCGCTGCAGACCCGGGAGCGCCTTGGCCAGCGGGGTGTGGGTGCCGTCGTAGTACTCGTCGAACGCCTTCGGGTCGTCCGGGTGGTGGTACAGGACGGTGAGCTGGTACACGATGCGCGACCTCCTTCGCCGCCGGCGCCTCGGTGCGCCGGCACGATCACCTTGACGCATCCCGGCGCCTCCCGCACCACCCTCTCGGCGGGGGTGGATACGCTGACGGCACCATGAGTACTCCAGCCCAGGTCCGGGTGCGGTTCTCGCCGTCCCCGACCGGAATCCCGCACGTCGGTCTCATCCGCACCGCCCTGTTCAACTGGGCGCACGCCCGCCACCACGGCGGCTCGCTGGTGTTCCGTATCGAGGACACCGATGCCCAGCGGGACTCCACCGAGTCCTACGAGGCCCTCCTCGACGCGCTCACCTGGCTCGGGCTGGACTGGGACGAGGGCGTCGAGAGGGGCGGCCCGCACGGGCCGTACCGGCAGAGCGAGCGCGCCGAGGTCTACGCCGACGCGCTGCGCCGGCTGATCGACGGCGGCGAGGTCTACGAGTCGTTCTCCTCCGGGGAGGAGATCGAGGCCCGCCACCGCGCCGCAGGCCGCGACCCGAAGCTCGGCTACGACAACGCCGACCGCGACCTCACCGACGAGCAGAAGCAGGCGTTCCGCGACGACGGCCGCACGCCCGTCTACCGGCTGCGGATGCCCGACCGCGACATCACCTTCACCGACCTCGTCCGTGGCGAGATCACCTTCAGGGCCGGCCAGGTGCCGGACTTCGTGCTCGCCCGCGGCGACGGCACTCCGCTGTACCCCCTGACCAACCCCGTCGACGACGCGCTGATGGAGATCACGCACGTGCTGCGCGGCGAGGACCTGCTCGCCTCGACGCCGCGGCAGATCGCCCTGCTGGAGGCGCTGGCGCGGGTCGGCATCGGCCACGGGCCCTTCACCTACGCGCACCTGCCGCTGGTGACGGGTGAGGGCAACCGCAAGCTCTCCAAGCGCGACCCGCAGTCGAACCTGTTCCACTACCGCGACCGCGGTTTCGTGCCCGAGGGCCTGCTCAACTACCTCGCCCTGCTCGGCTGGTCGATCGCCGAGGACCGGGACGTGTTCTCGTTGCAGGAGATGACCGAGGCCTTCGACGTGTCCCGGGTGTCGAGCAACGCCGCCCGGTTCGACATCAAGAAGGCCGAGGCGATCAACGCCGCGCACCTGCGGCTGCTCGCCCCGGACGACTTCGCCGCCCGCGTCGTGCCCTACCTCGCGGCCGAGGGGATCGAGGTGACCGGCGCCGACCAGGAACTCCTCGCCGCCGCCGCACCGCTCGTGCAGGAGCGCAGCCAGGTGCTCTCGGACGCGGCCCGGATGCTCGCCTTCCTGTTCCGCGACGAGGACACCTTCACCCCCGACGAGGACGCCGCCACCAAGAACCTGGGTGCCGACGCCGCCCCGGTCCTCGAGGCCGCCGTCGCCGGGCTCTCCTCGCTGGAGGCGTGGGACGCCGCGGTCATCGAGGAGTCGCTGAAGACCTCGCTCGTCGACGGGCTGGGACTCAAGCCGCGGAAGGCGTTCGCGCCCGTGCGCGTCGCGATCAGCGGGCGGACCGTGTCGCCGCCGCTCTACGAGAGCATGGAGCTGCTCGGCCGCGAGCGGTCGCTCGCCCGGCTGGGGGCCGGTGTCAGGCGCTCCCAGGGCATGGTTTAGAGTAGTCGTATCACGGAGATCGGGGCCCGGCCGCGAGCAAGTGAGCGGCCGAGCTCCGATTTTCGATGGGGTATGGTGTAATCGGCAGCACGACTGATTCTGGTTCAGTTAGTCTAGGTTCGAGTCCTGGTACCCCAGCGGAAGCCGTTTGTCGCTCGTTCGGCATCTCGGTTTCTGGCACATCGGAATCATCTCGTCTCGGTCCCGTCGTCTAGCGGCCTAGGACGCCGCCCTCTCAAGGCGGTAGCGCGGGTTCAAATCCCGTCGGGACTACTCTGGTCGAAGGCCCCTGCTCCTCGGAGCAGGGGCCTTCGTCGTGTCCGGGGCCCGGTCGTCGGTCGCGGTGTCCTCCTCCTCGTGCAGCGTGCCCCACCGGCACGCCGTCTCGGGCTGCCTCTGGCATCTACTTCCCGAGTCGCGTACGCTTTCCATATCGCAAGTTGATGCCGATGTAGATGAGGAGTCCCCAGATGTCCGACACGCCCGAGCTCGACCAGGTCGCCGACGCACGACGACGGATCGCGGCCCACGCCGGGTTCCCCGTCGCCTACTGGGTGCTCCTCGGGGTCGCCCTGGTGTTCATCGCCGGGCTCCCGATCTGGTCGAACCTGCTGAACCTCGATCCGGCGTACACGTCGTGGGCGCTCGCGGCGATCGGTATCACCTCGGCGGTCTACTCCGTCCTCCGGCGCCGCCGGTCGGGGGTGCACCTCCCCAAGCGGATCGGCGCCTACCCCAGCGCCCGGCCGAGCTGGATGATCGGGCTCGCCATCGCGCTCGCCGGGTTCATCGTGATCAACCTGCTGGTCCGTGAGGAGCAGCAGACGATCGCGTTGCTCGTGCTCCCGGTCGTCGCGGTGGGGGTGTTCGTCGCACAGGTCAGGACCCGGTCGGCGATGCGGCGGGACATCGAGGCGGGCCGGGTCAGGCCGTGACCGGGGACGACGTCGAGCAGGACCCGACACCCGATCCCGGTGACCGTGCGGGCCGTGAACCGATCTTCGAGACCGGCCCCCGCCTCGCGTTGTGCGCGCTGCTGCAGGGCGCCGAGTGGGTCGACTTCGCCACCGCCCGCGACATGCTGGGCGCCAGCGACTCCGCGGTCTCCAAGCACAGCCGGACGCTCGAGGAGGCCGGCTACCTCGAGGTGCGCAAGGGGTCGGTGGGGCGTCGGCCCCGGACCTGGTTCCGGCTCACGCCGGACGGCCAGGACGCGATCCGCAGGCACCTCGACTGGCTCGCCGATCTGCGCAGCGCGCTCGACACGCCCTGAGCGCGGCGGTGGCCCGTGCCGGCTACCGGCGAACAGGTAGCGGTCCCGGTCGGCGTCCTCGAGCCCGTGGAGGGCGAGGGGAAGCCCTCGCCACGCCGGCCGGCCGCCGTGCGACGGCGCGCTCGCGACTAGCGGGGCTCCGGCCGGGGCACCGGTTGGATCGTCATCGAGCCGGATGGCTCCGTCGTCGGGGTCGGCGGATCGGTCGGCTCCGGGCTGTTATCGGTCGGAGGCGGGTCCTGCGTCGTCGGTGCCGGGGGCGGCGGGGGCGGCGGCGGTGCCACCTCCTCCGACGTCGTCCGGGGGGTCGACGTGCGTTCCCGGGTCGGCTCCGGCTGCCGGGTGGTCGGCTGCTCCTCGGTCGTCGTCGGCGGGGCCTCCGTCGTCGTCGGCATCGCCGGCAGTTCCGGGGTCGCGTTGCTGACGGTCCGGTCCTGCGGCCAGAAGAAGACCGCACCCAGCACCGCCAGCGCTGCCACGACACCGCCCGCACCGATCAGCAGTGCGGGGGACCGGGGCGCGCCGGCCGGTTCGGGGGAGACGGTGGTCTCGCCGTCGTCGTAGGAGCCGGGGTAGCCGTAGACCGCCGTGCCCGGGTCGGCGCCGGGGTGCCCGCCGTACGGCGGTGGGACGACCGGGAGCCGGTCGGTCGGCGGGTCGGCGTTCGCGCCGTCGAGGTACGCGGTCCGGTCGCCGTCCACGGCCGTGACCGGACCGCCGGTGGGCATCCGGTCCGTCAGCGGTTCGCTGCTCTCCCACGGGAGCGGGCCGGGGTCGTCGGCGAGCGAGGCGGCACCGGCGCCGGGAGGCCCGAGGGGGCCGGACGCACCGAGGGGGCCGGACGCACCGAGAGCGCCGAGGGCACCGGCGGCACCTGCTGCACCGGCGGCTCCGGCGAGGAGGTCGGGACCGGCGGGCGACGGCGCGGCCGTCGCCGGGTCCACCGGGCCGAGCGCGACGACCGCGCCCTTGCCGATCGCGTTCTTCGGGTCGGCGTCGACCTGCACGGGGCGGCCGAGGCCGGACGACACCAGCTGGGCGACCAGCGGCACCCGTGACGACCCGCCGACGAGCAGCACCACCGACGGCCCGGACGCCGCCAGCCCCGCGGACGCGATCGCCCGCTGCAGGGCGTCGACCGATTCGTCGAGCCGGGGGCGGATGCGGTCCTCGAAGTCGCTGCGGTGCAGGCGGACCGTCGTCCGGACCTCGCCCAGCCAGACCGGGATCGAGACCTCGGTGTCCGCCGAGAGCGCCTCCTTGGCCTCGCGGCAGTCGCGCCGCAGCCGGGCCATCTGGGCCAGCACGTCGGGATCCGACTCGTCGAGCGCCTCGAACGCCTGCGGCACCGCGTCGCGGACGTGGTCGACGACGGCCTGGTCGAAGTCGGCACCGCCGAGCTGCTCGACGCCCTCGGGCCGGCCGAGCAGGGTGAACAGCGTCCCGCCGATCACCGTCCCGCCGGTGTCGGTGGTCCCCGCGGCCTCCTTGCGGACGACGGCGGCGTCGAACGTCCCGCCGCCCAGGTCGTAGACGGCGACCGTCGCGCCCGCCTCCACGCGCTCGTTCGTCGCGTAGTGCAGGGCGGCGGCCTGCGGCTCGGTGAGGAAAGTGACGGCGAGGCCGCGCTGGGCCAGTGCACCGGCGAAGAGGTCGCGCTTGTGCGCGCCCCAGGACGCGGGGTGGGTCACGGCGACCCGCTCGGCGGGCCCGCCCTCGACCCGGGCCACGATGTCGACGACGTGCCCGGCGAGCAGCGCGGACAGCTGCTCGGCGGTGAAGGCCTGCTCGCCCAGCGGGATCGGCGTCGGGTCGCCGATGCGGCGCTTGAACTCCCGCGCCACCCGGTCCGGCTCGGTCAGCGCGCGGCGCTCGGCGGCCTCGCCGAACAGCAGTGATCCTTCGGGGGCGGCGTACACGACGGACGGGATGTCGACCGAGTGGTCACCGAGGGTGACCATCTCCGGGCCGGGGCTGCCGGAGCGGATGACCGCGGCCGCCGTCCTGGTCGTGCCGACGTCGATGCCCAGCAGGTAGCCCATCGTCTCCCCGGAATGCACTCCACGTCACAGGTGCCCGGCCAGGTGCCGGACCACCACACGGTAGTGGGACGCCTTCCGGTCCAGGACCCCGGGGCTCAGGCGAGCCGGTGCTGCAGGGCGTCGGCCGCGGCGAGCAGGTCGGCCGCCCACCGGACCCCCGGGCGCCTGCCGATCCGCTCCACCGGTCCCGACACCGACACCGCGGCCACGACCTGGCCCGTCGCGTCGCGGACCGGCGCGGACACCGACGCGACGCCGGCCTCGCGCTCGGCGACGCTCTGTGCCCAGCCGCGGCGGCGGACGTCGACCAGCACGCGGTCGGAGAACGTGGCCTCGGAGAGGATGTGGCGCTGGGTCGGGGTGTCGCACCAGGCGGCGAGCACCTTCGCGCCGGACCCGGCCGTCATCGGGAGCCGGGAGCCGACCGGCACGGTGTCCCGCAGGCCGGAGGGCGGCTCGGCGTGCGCGATGCAGATGCGGTGGACGCCGTCGCGCCGGTAGAGCTGGACGCTCTCACCGGTGATGTCGCGCAACCGCGGGAGGACGGCGGCCGCGGCGTCGAGCAGCGGGTCCGGCCGCCCGCCGGCGAGCTGGCCGAGCGTCGGCCCGGGGTGCCACCGGCCGTCGGGGGTGCGCAGCAGCATCCCGTGCGCCTCGAGCCCGACGGCGAGCCGGTGCGCCGTCGCGCGGGGGAGGCCGGTGCGTTCACAGAGCTCGGCCAGCCCACACGGGCCCTCCGCCGTCGCACGGAGAACCCCCACCGCCTTGTCGAGCACGCCGATCCCGCTAGACTGTCCCACGAAGCGATACTAGCTTCCCACGATCTGGGAAGTCCACCGAACTGGACGGTGTCGCGGACCACCACACGAGAGATCGACGAGAGGGAGGCGGCGTGAGCACCGACGCGAAGCCGCGCACGCTGGCCGAGAAGGTCTGGGACCGGCACCTCGTCCGCAAGGGCGAGGGCGACGAGCCCGACCTGCTCTACATCGACCTGCACCTGGTGCACGAGGTCACCAGCCCGCAGGCGTTCGACGGGCTCCGGCTCGCCGGCCGGAAGGTCCGCCGCCCGGACCTCACCATCGCCACCGAGGACCACAACGTACCCACCCTCGACGTCCTCTCCCCGATCGCCGACGAGGTGTCCCGTACCCAGGTGGACACCCTGCGCCGCAACTGCGACGAGTTCGGCGTCCGGCTGTACCCGATGAACGACCCCGAGCAGGGGATCGTGCACGTCGTCGGGCCGCAGCTCGGGCTGACCCAGCCGGGCACGACCGTCGTCTGCGGGGACTCGCACACCTCCACGCACGGCGCGTTCGGTGCGATGGCGTTCGGCATCGGCACCTCCGAGGTCGAGCACGTCATGGCGACCCAGACGCTGCCGCTGAAGCCGTTCCGGACGATGGCGATCAACGTCAACTCCTCCGACGGTACCCTGCGCCCGGGCGTGACCAGCAAGGACGTCATCCTCGCCGTCATCGCGAAGATCGGCACCGGCGGCGGCCAGGGGCACGTGCTGGAGTACCGCGGCAACGTGATCGAGAACCTCTCGATGGAAGCCCGGATGACGGTGTGCAACATGTCGATCGAGGCGGGCGCGCGGGCGGGCATGATCGCTCCCGACGCGACGACGTTCGCCTACCTCGAGGGCCGCGACCACGCGCCGTCCGGTGCGGACTGGGACGCCGCCGTGGAGGACTGGCGGTCCCTGCGCACCGACGACGGTGCCGAGTTCGACCGCGTCGTCGACATCGACGCCGACGACCTGACCCCGTTCGTCACCTGGGGCACCAACCCCGGGCAGGGGCTGCCGCTGGGCGCCTCGGTGCCGGACCCGGAGCGGATCACCGACGAGGGTGAGCGTGCGTCGGTCGAGAAGGCCCTGTCCTACATGGGCCTGACCGGCGGCACCCCGCTGCGCGACGTGAGCGTCGACGCCGTCTTCGTCGGCTCCTGCACCAACGGCCGGATCGAGGACCTCCGCTCGGTCGCGCAGATCCTGGACGGGCGGACGATCGCGAAGGGCGTCCGGATGCTCGTCGTCCCGGGGTCGATGCGGGTGCGGTTCCAGGCCGAGGAGGAGGGCCTGGACGCGATCTTCACGACGGCCGGTGCCGAGTGGCGCTCCGCCGGGTGCTCGATGTGCCTGGGCATGAACCCGGACCAGCTCGCCCCGGGTGAGCGGTGCGCGTCCACGTCGAACCGCAACTTCGAGGGCCGGCAGGGCAAGGGCGGGCGGACCCACCTGGTGTCGCCGCTGGTGGCCGCCGCGACCGCCGTCCGCGGCACCCTGAGCTCGCCCGAAGACCTGGACTGAGAGGACCGCGACAGATGGACAAGTTCGAGACCCACACCGGGATCGGCGTGCCGCTGCGCTGGTCCAACGTGGACACCGACCAGATCATCCCGGCCGTGTACCTGAAGCGGGTCACGCGGACCGGCTTCGAGGACGGGCTGTTCTCGGCGTGGCGGCAGGACCCGTCGTTCGTGCTCAACAACGAGTCGTACGACCGCGGGTCCGTGCTGGTCGCCGGCCCGGACTTCGGCACCGGGTCGTCGCGGGAGCACGCCGTCTGGGCGCTGATGGACTACGGCTTCCGGGTCGTGATCTCGGCGCGGTTCGCCGACATCTTCCGCGGCAACTCGGCCAAGGCCGGCCTGGTCGCCGCCCAGGTCGAGCAGCCCGACGTCGAGCTGATCTGGAAGAAGCTCGAGAACGAGCCCGGGACCGAGGTCACGGTCGACCTGGGGGAGAAGACGATCCAGGTCGGCGACCTGACCGTCACCTTCGACATCGACGACTACGCGCGGTGGCGGCTGCGGGAGGGACTCGACGACATCGGGCTCACCCTGCGCCACGAGGACGCGATCACCGCGTTCGAGGGAACCCGCCCGGAGCGGATGCCGCGCACGACGGCCTGAGGTCGCAGCGGGTGGCCGCCGTCCGCACCCCCGGGTGTGGCGGCGGTCACTCACATGGACCTGTTCCGACGGAGGGTATGCGAGCTGGACTCCCGGCGGGATCTGGTGCGGGGCAGGGGCGGAGCCCTACCGTTCGTGACCATGAACAAGGCTCAGCTCGTCGATGCGCTGACCACCCGGCTCGGTGACCGTCGCGCAGCGGCCGAGGCCGTGGACGCGATGGTCGACGTCATCGTGGACACCGTCGGCGCCGGTGGCACGGTCACCCTGACGGGATTCGGGGTGTTCGAGCCCCGGCGGCGGGCGCCGCGGACCGCGCGCAACCCGCGGACCGGGGAGACGGTCCCGGTCGCCGAGACGGTGGTGCCGTCGTTCCGTCCGGGGGCCGCGTTCAAGGAACGGGTCGCGGACAGCGAGGCCGCCGCGGCGGGCGCGACGAGCGCGCCGCGTCGTGCCCCGCGCGAACGCGCCGCCTCGGACGGGGCCACGGGGGCCTCGGCCGACGCGTCGGCGAGCGCACCGGCCACCGGGTCCGCGTCGTCGGGGTCGCGGACGAGGTCCGTCCCCGCGCGGGGATCCGGGGCGAAGCGGACACCGGCTCGGAGCAACGCCGCCGGGAGCGCGGCGAAGGGTGCGACGGCGAAGGGCTCGGCCGCGAAGGGTACCGCTGCGAAGGGTGCCGCCGCTGAGGGCACTGCGGCGAAGACCGGCACGGCGTCGAAGACCGGCACGGCTGCGAAGAGCACGGCGAAGACCGGCACAGCCGAGAAGAGCACGGCCGCGAAGAGCGGCACGGCGGCGAAGACCGGCACGACCGCGAAGAGCACCGCTGCGAAGAGCACCGCTGCGAAGGGTGCGGGGAGCACGGGGGCGTCCACGGGTCGCGCCGCGAAGGGTGCCGCCGCGAAGGGTGCCGGCGCGAAGGGTGCCGGCGCGAAGAGCGCGTCGGGTGGGCGCAGCACCCGGACCACCGCCACCAGGAAGACCGTCCCGCCGGACACGAGCGCGCCGGGTGCCGGCGACGCGGCGGGCAGGCCCGCGACCCGCCGGAGCGCGGGAGCCGCGAAGAAGTAGCGCGTCCCGGGCCCGGCCCGCGCGGCGGCGACGTCCCGCGGGCGCCGTCGGCGACCCCGGCGCCGGTCATCGGGGCCGCGCCGCGGGACGAGATCGGGCGGCCCCCGCCCCGGGGCGGCGGGTTCGGCCGGGCCGACGTCGACGCCGGAGGGCGGTGGCGGATCCGGGCCCGCGCACCCGGCCGGCGGTGCTCCCGCCGACAGCTGTACCCCTGCGCTCATTCCTTGATCGAATTGTTCGTCGGCCGGTCTGTCCGAAGGCGAATCGTCGTGGTCCGGTGCCGGGTGACATGTACGCGGAAAGATCCGGAACCCGCCACGAAATGTCTGGTTCGCGACGGAGGGTTCGATTCCGGATCCGCGTGATCCACCGTTCCGAACGGATCATGCACATCGTGCAGCCTGTGTCGTCGCTGGTCCACGCGCCGTAGAGCGTCTCCTCCCTCTGTCATACAGGCCCTGGTCCTCGGGATGCGGGGATCGTCCCGGCAACGTCGGGCCAGTGCGCCGGACGTACCAGTCCGACTCCGTCGTTCGGGCTCAGAATCGGGTCGCATACACAATTCTGGGGTACTGGACCGCCGCCTTCGCTAACACCGGCGTCGTGCCGGGCGAATCGACGTGTACCGCGCCGGTGCGAACCGGGGAATCGGTATCCGGGTCAATTTCCGTGGGTGGGGGCACTCGTGGGGCCGGCGCGCGTCGGAGGTGGGTAATGATCGGGAACGCCGTGACGGTCGGGGAGATCCGGGACCAGGTCCCGCGATGGCTGCCCGGCGTGCGGGCCTGGATGGTCGTCCCGTCCCTCGACGGCCTCCTGCTGCTGACCCCGGTCCTCTGGAACCCCGACCAGTGGAAGGCGGTCGTCGTGCACGCGGTGCTCGGCGTCCTCCTGCTGACCGGGGCCCGCCGCTACCGGGCCCGGCTCCAGCTGGGTGTCCTCGACGAGCTGCCCTCGATCGTCGGCCGGATGCTGATCGCGACCGGGATCGTGGCCGCCGTCATCGCCGCCCGGCACGAGCAGCAGTCCGCGGTCGTGTTCCTGACCAACGCCGCGCTCGTCACCGCGCTGGTCGTCCTCGGGCGTGCGCTCACGACCGCGCTGATCGCCTGGTCCCGCCGGAACCGGATCAGCCGGCACCGGGGGATCCTCATCGGCGGCGGACCGCTCGCCGCGGGGCTCGCCGACATCACCCGGGACGACCCGGGCTACGCGCTGGAGGTCGTCGGGTACGTCGACGACGGTCCGTCCCAGCCCGACCCGCCCGACGTGCCGTGCTGGGGCAAGGTCACCGATCTCGACGCCACCGTCCGGCGGACCGGGGCCGACGTGCTGATCGTCGCCGACGGGGCGTTCTCCGAGCGGGAGGTGCTCGACGCCGTCCGGGCACCGGCCTGCGCGGCGTGCGACCTGCTCGTCGTCCCGCGGTTGCACCACTTCCAGACCCAGGGTTCGTCGGACCGGATCGGGTCGATCCCGGTGATGCGGATCCTGACGCCGTCGCTGCGGGGGCCGTCCCGGCTCGTGAAGCGGATCTTCGACCTCGTGCTGTCGGGGGCCGCGCTGGTCGTGCTCTCCCCGGTCGTCGCGCTCGCCGCGCTGGCCACCCGGCTGGAGGGCGGGCCGGGGGTGATCTTCCATCAGGAGCGCGTCGGCCGGGACGGACGGGTGTTCGACTGCCTGAAGATCCGCACCCTGACCCCGCGCGACGCCCAGGACTCCGGCCAGACGTGGTCGGTCTCGCACGACGACCGGGTGGGACCGGTCGGCCGGTTCCTCCGCCGGACCTCGATCGACGAGCTGCCCCAGTTGTGGAACATCCTGCGCGGGGACATGTCGCTGGTCGGGCCCCGTCCGGAGCGTCCGTTCTTCGTGGACCGGTTCACCGCCGACTTCGACCGGTACGGCCACCGGCACCGCGTGCAGGCCGGTCTGACCGGGCTCGCGCAGGTCAACGGGCTGCGCGGGGACACCTCGATCGCCGACCGGGCCCGCTACGACAACCACTACATCGAGAACTGGACGCTCTGGCTGGACCTGAAGATCGTGTTGCGGACCTTCGCCCAGGTCCTCCTGGCCCGGGGCCGGTAGAGCGCCGGTGGGAGAGAGGATGCCGGTCCTGGATCGGCCGACCGGCGTCCCGGAGCACGCCCCGGCGTCCACGGTGGCCGGATCGCGGCCGGTCCGCGCCGCGCTCGTCCCGCTCGCCGCGCTCGCCACCGGCTGGTCGTCGGCCGTGCACCGGCCCGCCCCCCTGGTGGCGGCGATGCTGGTGTTGCTGTGCGTGCCGCTCCGGATCGACGCCGGCGGATCCGCCTTCGGCCCCGGCGACCTCGCCTCGGTCGTCCTCGTGGGCGTGGCCGCGACGGCGTACGTCCGGTCCGGTCCGCCGCTCGCCCGTCCACTGGTGCTGCTGTTCGGGGGTGTGCTGCTGGGCGGGGCGCTCGCCACGCTCACCGCGTACGACCCGACGGGCAGCCTGGTCGGGCTCGTCCGCTACCTCCAGCTGTTCGTGCTGGTGCCGCTCGCCGTCGTCGTGTCGATCCGGTCCGTCCGCGACGCGCGGCTCGTCGTCGGGGCGCTGATCGGGATCGCGGCGCTGCAGGGTGCGTCCGGGCTGTGGCAGGTCGCCACCGGCGACGGCGCGTCGTTCGGCGGGGCGCCGATCCGCGCGGTGGGCACCTTCGGCGCGAGCGACGTCATCGCGATGTCGGCGGTGGTCGGCACCGGCCTGGTGGCCTGCGTGGCGTTCGCGACGACGACGCGGGGCCGGGAGCGGGCCTGCTGGATCGCGTTGTCGGTCGTCCTGCTGGTGCCGCTGGGGCTCTCGCTGAGCCGCGGCAGCTGGATCGCCACCGGGATCGCGGTGCTGCTGGTCCTGGCGCTGGCCGGGCGGCGGGTGCTCCTGGTGTCGCTGGCCGTCGCGCCGGCCTGGGCCACGGTACTCGTCGGCGGCTTCGGGATCGGCTCCGCGGTGCTGGCCGAGCGGCTCGACTCGATCACCGGTGCGGTCGGGACGCCGGACTCGTCGGTCACCGACCGGTACGACCTGTGGGAGACGGCGCTGTCGATCTGGCGGGACCACCCGTGGACCGGGGTCGGGATCAAGGCCTTCCCGCTGTTCCGGGACGGGCACGCGCCGATCGGTCTGAGCTCGGGCAGCGACATCGAGGGGGCCGGGTCCGGGTTCGCCCGGCAGGCACTGCTGTCCCCGCACAACCAGTACCTGCTCGTCCTGTCCGAGCAGGGGATCCTGGGGGCCGGTGCGTTCGCCGCGCTGGTGCTGGTGCTGACGGTCGGCGCCGTCGTGGTGCTCCGGCGGTGCCCGGCACCGGTGCGGGGGATCGGTGCGGCGACGGCCGGGCTGATGCTCTGGCAGGCGGTCCAGTTCACCTACGGCGATCTCGGCGGCCCGTCGAGCCTGCTCACCTCGACGGTGATCGGGCTGGCGGGATGGTGGGTGTTCGGCCGGTGGACGGCGCCGGCCCCGACCGACGCGGAGCGGACGGCCCGGGTGCGCGCGGTCCGGCCGAGGAGGGCCGAGCCGGGAACGGTCGCCGCCGCGGTGGTCGACGGCCGGGTGCCCGGGGCGCGGCCCGCGCCGCTCGGGCCCGCCGTTCCCGCGCCCCGCCCGCCGGGCGCGGTGCCACCCCGGACCGGAACCCCGCGCCCGGAGAACCCGGACACCCCGGACCCCGACTCCGGGCGCGCGGTCGCGCGGGCCGCCGCGCTCTCGGCGGCCCTGGCCGCGGCCGGATCGCTCCTGGGGCTCGTCCGCGACCTCCTCGTCGCCGCCTTCTTCGGCGCCACCGGCGAGACCGACGCGTTCCTGGTCGCCTGGACCGTCCCGGAGACCCTCGCGCCCCTGCTGATCGAGGGAGCGATGGCGTTCGTGCTGGTCCCGGCGTTCGGCCGGGCCCTGGTGGCGGCCGAGGAGCGCCGCCGGACCACCCGCCTGCTGGGCGTGCCGAGCATGTCCGACCCGGTCGCCGAGCTGATCGAGAGCACCCTGCCCGTGGTCCTCGTGGCGCTCACGCTGCTCGGGGCGGTGACCGGGCTGGGGGCGCCGTGGCTGATCGCCGTCCTCGCCCCGGGGCTGACCGACCCGGCGCTGGCGGTGCTCTGCATGCGCGTCGTCGCGATCACGATCCCGCTGCTCGGCGCGGCCGGCTACCTCGCGGCGGCACTGCGGACGCACCACCGGTTCGCGGCGCCTGCCGCCATCTACCTGGCCTACAACGCCGGGATCGTCGGCACCGTCCTGCTCACCCGCGAGTCCCTCGGGGTGGTCGGCGCGGCGCTCGGGATCTCGGTCGGTGCCGCACTGATGGTGCTGGTGCAGCTGCCGTCGGCCCGCCGGGTGCTGCCCCGCATGCGGGCATTCTCGCTGCACAGGCGCACGACGCTGTTCACCTTCGCCGCGGTGCTGCCCATCGTCGCCTACACGCTGTCCCGGCAGGCGCAGACGTTCGTCGAACGCTTCGCCGGTTCGGGGCTCGCCGAGGGCACGATCTCGCACCTGAACTACGCGCAGAAGGTCGCCCAGATCCCGATCACGTTGTCCTTCATGGCGGCCGCCGTCACCTTCCCGATCTTCGCGCGCAGCGTGGCCGCCGGCCGGCGGGACGACGCCCGGCGCCGGATGGAGGTCGACGTCCTGGTCATCGGCACGGTCGCGATGGTCGTCGCCGTCTACCTGTGGATCTTCGGCCCGGCGGTGGTCGGGACGCTGTTCGAGCGGGGCGCGTTCACCGCCGCGGACACCGCGGCGACCGTCGCGATCCTGCGGGTCTACGTCCTCGGGCTGCTCGGGCAGGCGCTGGTGAACCTGCTCGTGCGGCCGTACTACACGTTCGACGGCCGGGTCTGGTTCCCGGCGGTCGCGATGGGGGCCGGACTGGTGGCGACCGTCGGTGCGACGTTCCTGCTGGTCGGGCCGTTCGGCGCGGCCGGGATCGCCGGCGCGAACGCCGCCGGCATCTCGCTGACCGCGCTGCTGCTGGTCGCCGGGTCCGGCCGCAGGCTGCCGGTGGCGCCGGGGCAGGCGGGCTACGAGCGGCTCGCCGCCGTCGGGCTGCCCGCCGCGGCGGCCGCGGCGGGCGCCGGATACCTGGTCTCCGGTCCGCTGGCCGGGCTGCCCGTCGTCGTCCAGGCGGCCGTGGGCGGGGTGGTCGTGCTCGCGGCCGCCGCGTCCGTCCCGCTGCTCGTGCACGCCGTCCGCCGGCGCCGGCCGGCGAGGAGGACCTGATGCGCCGCCCGTTCATCCTCATGTACCACTCCGTCGGCCGGATCGGCGACGACCCGCACCGGCTCACCGTCACCCCGGAACGGCTCGACGCGCAGCTCGCGGCGCTGCGTGCGCAGGGCCTGCGGGGACGGTCCATCCGGGACCTCGCGGCGAGCGGCGGCCGGGCCGTCGGGCTGACCTTCGACGACGGCTACGCCGACTTCCTCACCGAGGCGGTCCCGGTGCTGCAGGCGCACGGCTGCACCGCCACCGTGTTCGCGCTGGCCGGCCTGTTCGGCCGGGACAACGAGTGGGACCCCGACGGTGACCGGAGACCGTTGCTCGACGTCGCCGGGCTGCGCGCGGTCGAGGACGCCGGCATGGAGGTCGGCTCGCACGGGCTGCGGCACCGGCACCTGCCGCTCCTGGAGCCCGACGAGCTCGCCGACGAGGTCCGGACGAGCCGGAACCGGTTGTCGCTGGTCCTCGGCCGTCCGGTCGACGGGTTCGCCTACCCCTACGGCGAGCTGGGCGGACGCGAGGTCGAGGCGGTCCGCCGGGCCGGGTACCGCTACGCCTGCGCGGTCGACCCGCGCGGGTCGGCCGCGGCCGGGATCCACGCGCTGCCCCGCAGCTACGCGGGGCAGCGCGACACCGGGCCGCGGCTGCTCGCCAAGCGGCTCCGGCACGCCGGACGGGTGGCGGTGTCGTCATGAGGGTGCTGCACGTGATCACCGGGCTGAACGCGGGCGGGGCGGAGCAGTGGCTCTGGACGCTGGTCGGGAACAGCCGCCACGACAACGAGGTGCTGGCCCTGTCCGAGCCGGGGGTGCTCGCCGAGGCCCTGTGCCGGACGGGCGTGCGGGTGTCCTGCGCCGGGATGCGCGGCAACCGGGACGTGCTCGCCGCGGTGGGCCTGGTCGGCCGGATCCGGGCGCGGCGGCCGGACGTCGTCCACACGCACCTGTTCCGGGCCCAGCTCTACGGCGCGCTCGCCGCCCGGCTCGCCGGGGTCCGCACGGTGGTCAGCACCGAGCACTCGCTGAACCGGACCCGGATCGAGGGCCGGCCCACCACGCGTCCCGGGGTGCGGCTGCTCTACCGGGTCGGTGCGGCCTGCACCGACCGCACCGTCGCGGTGTCCCGGCCGGTCGCCGACCTGCTCGCGGACGGATGGACGCGGGCGGACCGCACCGTCGTCGTCCCGCTGGGGATCGACCGGCAGACGTTCGTCTTCGACCCGGCCGCCCGGCGCCGGGTACGGGACCGGCTGGGCGTGCCGCCGGACGTGCCGCTCGTCGGCGGGGTCGGACGGCTGGTGCCGGGGAAGCGGTTCGAGGTGCTGCTCGACGCCGTCGCCCACCTGCCCGGGGCGCACGTCGTCGTCGCCGGTGCCGGGCCGGAACGCGACCGCCTGCTCCGCCGGGCCGCCCACCTCGGGATCGCGCACCGGGTGCACCTGCCCGGCGAGGTGGCGGAGCCGGCTCCGCTGCTGTGCGCGATGGACGCCTTCGCCTCCCCGTCGGCCGAGGAGACCTTCGGCATGGCCGTGCTGGAGGCCCTCGCCTCCGGCCTCCCGGCGGTGTACGTGCGGTGCCCCGCGCTGGAGGGCGGCCCGCCCGTGCCCGGCGCGGTGCACGTCGGACCGGGCACCGACGAGCTCACCGCGGCGCTGCGCGCGGCGCTGCTGCGGGGGCCGTGGGCGCGGCGGCCGCCGCCCGGGCTGGACCGGTTCGACCCGGCCGTGGCGGCCCGCACGATCGACGACCTCTACGACGAACTCGTCCGCGGCGGGGGCCGCGGGCACGGCGTCCGGACCGGACGCGGAACGAGGAGCAACCGATGATCGCTTTCCGACGGAACCTCGACCGGCTGGCCGCGCGCTGGCTGCTGGTCGTGCTGCTCGTCCTGCTCGGCGCCGGTGCCGGGCTGCTCTACACGTACCTGACGCCACCGACGTACCGGTCGTCCGCGCTGGTCGTGGCGACCGAGCTGCAGCCCGGCGGGGACCGCCGCGACGTCAGCTTCGGGCAGGCGTACGGCCGGCTGATCGACCAGCAGGGCATCCTGACCTCCGCCGCCGAGGCCGCGGGGACGACCGTCGAGGAGGCCCGGAACTCGCTGGCCTCCTCCACGTCGCCGGAGAGCCCGATGATCGAGATCACCGGCACCGGGGCCACCCCGGTGGCGGCGGCGGACATGGTGAACGCGGCCGCGGCGGCGATCGTCGACACCGCGGGGGACACGCCTCGGCGACACCGGGGTCCGGCTGCTCGTCCTGAGCCCGGGGGTGCCGCCGGACCAGCAGATCTCGCCCGACCTGACCGTCGATGTCGCGGTCGGCGGGGCCGCCGGGTTCCTGCTCGGCGGCCTGCTGCTGCTCGGCGGCCCCGCCACCCGGCGTCGCGACGGCGGCCCGGGCGTCCCGTGGCAGCGCCGCAACGACCCGCCGTGGCCCCCGGAACCGGCGCCCGGTCCGGCACTCGGCCCGGCACCCGGCCAGGCACTCGGCCCGGTCCTCGGCCCGGCGCCCGGTCCCGTCGCGGACACGGGCGACACGACCCGCCCCGTCCCCACCCCGGAGCGGGCGGAACGCAACGGGGCGGCCCCCTCGCCCACCCCCCGGCGGTGACGGAGGTGCGGCACACGGATGCGGGGCCCTCGTCCCCGCTGCGCGGCCGACCGGCCGACGACGTCGCCGACCCGGCGTTCTGGGCGCTGCCCGAACGGGAGCGGGCGGACGCGTTCGCCCGGCTCCGCGCCGCGGGCGGACCGCGCTTCGTGCCCGGCCACGGCCGCGACGAGGGGTTCTACGCGGTCGTCCGGCACGCCGACGTGATGACGGCGAGCACGTCGCCGCAGCTGTTCGCCAGCGAGCCGAGCGTGACGACCCCGCCGCCGCCCGCCTGGGTGCGTGCGGTGTTCGGCGACTCCATGGTCAACCTCGACGGGGACCGGCACACCGAGCTGCGCCGGATCGTCCAGCGGGCCTTCACCCCCCGACGGGTCGCGCTCATCGAGGAGTCGATCTCCCGGGTGGCCCGGACCGTCGTCGACGACGTGCTGGCCCGCGGCTCCGGGGACGTCGTGTCCACGATCGCGGCTCCGGTCCCCACCCACGTGATCTGCGAGATGATGGGGATCCCACCGGAACGCCGCGGGTGGGTCCTCGCGCAGGTCGACGGCTCCACCGAGCTCATCGGCGTCGAGGGCGCCGGGCGCAGGCGGCTGCGGGTCCCCGGCCGCAACCTCGCCGCCCTGGTGCGGCTGCACCTGCTGGTGCGCCGGATCGGGCGGGACCGTCGCGCCCGGCCCGCCGGTGACCTCGTCTCCGACCTGGTCTCCGCCGAGGTGGGCGGTGACCGGCTCGACGGGCGCCGGCTCGGGGCGTTCTTCTCGCTGCTGCTGGTGGCCGGGATCGAGACGACCCGCAACGCCGTCGCGCACGGGGTGCGGCTGCTGTCGGAGCACCCCGACCAGCGCGCGCTGCTGCTGTCCGACCTCGACCGGCACCTCGACGGCGCGGTCGAGGAGATCCTGCGGGTCTCCACCCCGATCGTGCAGTTCCGGCGGAACGTCGCGGGCGACACCGAGCTGGGCGGGACGCCGCTCCCGGCCGGTGCCCGGGTGGTGCTGTTCTACGCGTCGGCGAACCGCGACGAGGCCGTCTTCACCGACCCGGACCGCTTCGACATCACCCGCCGGCCGAACCCGCACCTCGCCTTCGGCGGCACCGGGCCGCACTACTGCCTCGGCGCCCACCTCGCGCGCCGCGAGCTGCGGACGCTGTTCCGGGAGCTCCTCGAACGGGCGCCCGGCATCCGCACGACCGGCCCGGCGGAGACCGTGCCGTCCAGCTTCGACCACCGGATCCGGCGGCTGCCCTTCACGGTCGACCGCTGACCGTCCCCACCCCACCGACCTCCGGGAGCACCGATGACGAGCACCCCGTCCACGAGAGCCACCCACGCCCCGGGGTTCGACCGGGTCGTCCGCCGCGACGACGGCGCGTTCGCCGCGCTGGGCGCCGAGTGGGACGCGTTGCACCGGCGGTGCCCGGCGGCCGGGGTCTTCCAGAGCGTGGAGTGGCTGGAGTCCTGGTGGCGGTCCTACGGCAGGCCCGGTGCGCTGCGGCTGGTCGTCGTCCGGCGCGACGGCCGCGCGGTGGCCGGGGCGGCACTGACCCGCACGGTGCGGGCGGGGGTGCCGGTCCTGGTCCCGGTCGGTGCCGGGATCTCGGACTGGTCGGACGTGCTCGTCGATCCGGCCGTCCCGGGCGCGGCGGCGGCGCTGCGCGGGGCCCTGCTCGCCGAGCCCGGCTGGTCGGTGCTCGACCTGCCCGAGGTCGCCGCCGGCGGGCACGCCCGCGAGCTCGCCGGGGGCTGGCCGGGCCGCTGCCTGAGCACCCCCGCGTCGGTGTGCTCGTCGCTGCCCGCCGCGCCGATCGAGGACCTGGTCGGGTCGCTGTCGTCGTCGATGCGGGCCGACGTGCGCCGCGCCCTGCGCCGGGTGGACACGGCCGGGGTGACGGAGCGCCGGGTGCCGGTCGACGAGCTGCCCGCGGCCGTCGGGCGGCTGCTGGAGCTGCACCGCAGGCAGTGGCGCGCGCGGGGCGGGATGACCCCCGAGCACGGGCGGCCCCGGTTCGCCGGGCACCTCACCCGCTCCGTGACCGCGATGGCGGACGGCGGGCGGGCGGCCCTGCACGAGTACCGCGCCGGCGGCGAGCTGGTCGCCTCCAGCCTGCTGCTGATCGACGCAGAGCAGGTCGGCGGCTACCTCTACGGCGCCGATCCCGGGCTGTACGGCCGGGTCAACGTGACCACCATGCTCACCCGCACGGCGTTGCGGGAGGCCGTGGACCGCGGTGCCGCGCGGTTCGGCCTGCTGCGGGGCCGGGAGGAGTACAAGTCGGGCTGGCGGGCGGAGCCGGCGCGCAACGACCGGCTGCTGCTCGTCCGGCCGGGGGACCCGCGCGGGCTCGGCTACGCCGTCGTCGTGCGGGCGGCGGCGCGCGGGCGGGACGTGGTGCGGGAGCGGCTGCCCGCGGTGCGCGCGGCCGTCGCGGCGGCCCGCCGCACCGCCCGCAACCCGCGGCTGCTCCTGCGGGGCCGGTCCGCGGGTCGCTGAGCGCGGCCGGAACGGGTGTGGGGGCCGGCCTCAGCGGGTGGTGCCGAACAGCTCCCGCACCGCGTCGGCCGCCTGCGGGTTCTGCGTGCACCGGTACACCCCGTGCGGGCAGTAGTCGGTCAGGGTGCTGTAGACGGTGTCCTGGGACGCCATCCAGGCGTGCAGGTCCCGGACGTACTGCGCGTTGTCGCCGTAGCGGAACAGCCCCCACTCCGGGAACGACACCGGCTTGCCGTGCTCGGCGGCGAACCGTGCCTGGTCGCCGAGCCCGTCCTGCTGGCCGACGTACTCCTCCCAGCTCGCGCCGGGCGGCTGGTCGTAGGTGTCCATCCCGATGATGTCGACGACGTCGTCGCCCGGGTAGCACTGCGGCCACGAGATCGCGTCGACGCCCCGGCTCGGGGTGAAGTCGAAGCGGAAACGCTGCCCGGGCTGCGCCCGCAGCACGTCGACGACGCGCCGGTAGTACTGCTTCCACGCCTCCGGGTCGGGTTCGCAGCGGTGGGTGTAGGTGTCGCCGTTCATCTCCCAGCCCGGCAGCAGCACCGCGTCCTGCAGGCCGCGGTCGACGAGCCGGCGGGCGAGCTCGGCGTAGTGCCGGTCGTACTCGCCGGCCGCGCCGCGGCGCAGCAGGTCCGCGACCTCGGCGTCGCCGACCTCGGCCTCGTTGGGGGCGGCCATCGGCACGTTGAGCACGAACAGGTCGCCGGGGTGCTCGGCCTTCCAGCGCGACCACGGCCCGAGGATCTGCTCCGGGCCCTCGATCCCCTCCCAGGTCTCGCCGGGCAGGTAGGTGTGCCCGACCGTCGTGGGGCGGCCGAGGAACTGCTCGAATCCGCCGATCGCCTCCACCCCGGAGGAGTCCGAGCCGAGGAAGGCGCCGAACGCCTGCCGGGGGAGCCCGTCGGAACCGGGCGCCGGCGGGCCGCCGCCGACCGGGGGCGGCGGGACCACCGGCGCCGGTGGCGGCTCCGGGGCCGCGGTGCACCCGGCGAGCACCAGCACCCCGGCGAGCAGGACGGCGGACCACGCCCTCCGGTGACCCAGGCTCATCGGCCCTCCTCACAGACCTCGGTCGTCAGCGCGGCGACCGCGGCCGTCATGACGCGGACGTCGAACCGTTCCAGTACCCGGGCCCGTCCGGCGTCGCCCTCCCGGGCCGCGCGCCCGTCCGGGCCCAGCCGGTGCCCGAGCGCGGCGGCGAGCGCGCCGACGTCGCCCGGTGCGACGACCTCGCCGGCGTACGGGCCGACGGCCTCCCGCAGTCCCGCGACGTCGAACCCGACGACCGGCCGTCCCGCGGACATCGCCTCGAGCGCGACCAGCGGCATGCCCTCCCAGCGCGACGGCAGCGCGACGACGTCGGCGGCCGCGTACCAGGGCGCGGGATCGCCCGCGGTGTCGCGCCACAGCACCGTCGGGTCGCTGCAGCCGGACTGCCACGCCGCCCGGCGGGGACCGTCCCCGACGAGCACCAGGCGCGCGTCCGGGTGCCGGGACCGCACCGACGGCCAGGCGTGCAGCAGCAGGTCCTGGCCCTTCTGCTCGGCGGTGCGCCCGAGGCACAGCACGATCCGGGCGTCGGCGGGCAGGCCGAGCGCCGCCCGCGCGGCCGCCCGCGACGACGGCCGGAACCGGTCGGTGTCGACGCCGTTCGGCACCGTCACCGCCGGACCGGCGACGCCGGCGGCACGCCCGGCCGCGAGCTCGTCGTCGCTGACGCACAGCAGCCGGTGGGTCCACCGGGCCCCGAAGCGCTCCCAGCGGCGGGCGGCGGAACCGGCCGTCCCGTTCACCGCCGCGAACGACCAGGCGTGCGGCTGGAACAGCGTCGGACGGCGGCCGCGCAGCGCGAGCCGTCCGGCCAGCCCGGCCTTGGAGCTGTGCAGGTGCACCACGTCGGGATCGTGTGCCCGGATCAGCCCGGCCAGCGCGCGGGTCTCCGCGAGCGTCGCCGGGCCGGGGGAGCGCCCGGCGCACCACGTGCCCACGGCGATCCCCGCCCCGGTCATCCGCGCGGCGAGCGGACCGTCCGGGCAGGCCACCCGGGGGTCCCAGCCCTGCTCACGCTGGCTGACGCACAGCTGGGCGACGACCGCGGCGACGCCCGCGTCGACGGGCTGGCTCACGTGGAGGACCCGCACGGGCCGTCCCCCTCCCCGGTGTGCAGGCGACGCGCTCTACCGGAGGACCGAGCCTAGCGCTCTCAGCCCGGCGGGCGGCGGTAGTAGTCCGCGAACAGGAGCGCCCCACCGGTGCCGAAGCCGAGGACCCAGGTGCTCGCCTTGTGCGACGGCACGTCGCCGTGCCCGGCGCCCGAACCGTCCAGCAGCTGCTCGACGACGTCCGGGATCACCCCGCCCTGGCTGCTGAGAAGCGTCACCCCCGGCAGTGCCGCGAGCTCGCGGAAGCGGGCCAGCCCGGCCGGCGGGTCCGTCCAGTAGTCGTGCTCGCCGAGCAGCGGCTCGACGCCCGGCTCGCCGAGCCCGCTCCGCTCCACCAGCGGCGCGATGGTCTCCCCGCAGCGCAGCGGCGGCGCCGTGTACGCCCGGTCCGCACCGAACCGGGGCAGGAACGACGCCAGCCGGTCCGCCTGGGTGTGGCCGGTCCCCGAGAGCGGGCGGAGGTCGTCGTCCCCCTCCCAGGCCGAGCGGCTGCCCGCCTTCGCGTGTCGCACGAACAGCACCGTCGACGTCGGCACCCCGGCGTCGGAGAGGCGGGTGATCAGCGTCCGGTCGTGCTCGTGCTCGACGAGCCCGGACGCCTCGGCCGCCCCGGCCCAGCGCAGCTCGTCGGTCTCGTCGGTGGCGGTGAACCCCTGGTCGTCGACCACCTCGGCCGCCCAGTAGTGCACGACCTTGCGGCCCTTCCCCGGCACCGTGTACGTCGTGTGCCCGAGCCGCCCGCCGAGCCGGCACCCGAGGTGCGCCTCCTCGGCGGTCTCGCGCAGCGCGGTCAGCGTCAGTGCCTCGCCCGGGTCCTGGTGACCCTTGGGCAGGGACCAGTCGTCGTAGCGGGGCCGGTGGACGAGGGCGAACTCCAGCGAGCCGTCCGCGGCCAGCCGGTAGGGCACCGTCCCGGCCGCGACGACGTCGGTGAGCCCGGCCGGGTCGGCCTCGGCCCCACCGGTGTACAGGGCGCCGTACAGCCCCATCAGTCCTCGTCCGACCCGCGCCGCGAGTTCATCATCTCGATCTGGTGGTCCCGGACCCGGACGTTGTCCGACCCGGCCGCCGGCGACGGTGACCAGGACCCGTCCGGCCCCAGCGTCCAGCAGCGGGTGGCGGGATCGAGGCACGAGTCGAACATCGCGCCGAGCTGGTCGGCGAGCTTCGGGTCGGCCACCCGCAGCATCACCTCGACCCGCCGGTCGAGGTTGCGGTGCATCATGTCCGCCGAGCCGATCCAGTACTCGTCGGCGGCCTCGAAGTGCAGCACCCGGGAGTGCTCCAGGAACGGGCCGAGGATCGAGCGGACGGTGATGTTCTCGCTCAGCCCCGGCCGCCCGGGGACGATCGCGCAGATGCCGCGCACCACGATGTCGACCGGCACCCCGGCCTGCGACGCCCGGTAGCACGCGTCGATGATCGCCTCGTCGACCAGCGAGTTCGCCTTGATCTGGACCCGCGCGGTCTCCCCGGAGCGGTGCGCCTCGATCTCGTCGTCGATCCGGCGGACGATGCCGCGGCGGATCCCGTAGGGGGCGACGAGCAGGCTCCGGTACGAGGTCTGGCGCGAGTAGCCGGTGAGCGAGTTGAACAGGTCGGTGAGGTCGGCACCGATCGTCGGGTCGGCGGTGAGCACGCCGACGTCCTCGTAGAGCCGCGCCGTCTTCGGGTTGTAGTTGCCGGTGCCGATGTGGCAGTAGCGGCGGATCTCCGAGCCCTCCTGGCGCACGACCAGGCACGTCTTGCAGTGCGTCTTGAGGCCCACGAGCCCGTAGACGACGTGCACGCCGGCCTTCTCCAGCTGGCGGGCCCAGCGGATGTTGGCCTGCTCGTCGAACCGGGCCTTGATCTCGACCAGCGCGACGACCTGCTTGCCGGCCTCGGCGGCGTCGATCAGCGCGTTGACGATCGGGGAGTCGCCGGAGGTCCGGTACAGCGTCTGCTTGATCGCGAGCACGTTCGGGTCGGCCGCGGCCTGCTCGATGAACCGCTGCACCGACGTCGAGAACGAGTCGTAGGGGTGGTGCACCAGCACGTCGCCGTCGCGGAGGGTCGCGAACACGCTGCGCGGGGTCTCCCGCTCGGCGAACGCCGGGTGGGTGGCCGGGCGGAACGGCTCGTCCTTCAGGTCGGGGCGGTTCACCCCGTGCACCTGCCACAGCCCGGTGAGGTCCAGCAGCCCGGGGACGGTGACGACGTCGTTCGGGTCGACGTCGAGCTCGCGCAGCAGGAGCTCCAGCACGTGCTCGGACATCGTGTCGAGCACCTCGAGCCGCACCGGCGGCCCGAACCGGCGGCGCGCCAGCTCGCGTTCGAGAGCCTGCAGCAGGTCCTCGTCGCGGTCCTCCTCGACCTCCAGGTCCGCGTTGCGCGTGACCCGGAACGGGTGGACCTCGGTGACCTCCATGCCGGTGAACAGGTCCCCGAGGTGCGCGGAGATGAGGTCCTCGATCGGCAGGAAGGTGACCTGCCGGTTCCCGGCGCGGGTGTCGGTGTCCGGCGGGTCGACCGTGACCAGGCGGGGCACGTTGTTCGGCACCTTCACGCGGGCGAACCGCTCGGTGCGGCCCTCGGGGTCGCGGACGGTCACCGCCAGGTTGAGCGACAGCCCGGAGATGTAGGGGAACGGGTGCGCCGGGTCCACCGCGAGCGGGGTGAGGACCGGGAACACCGACTCGGAGAAGTAGTCCGACAGGCGCAGCCGCTCCGCGTCGGTCAGATCGTCCCAGGCCCGGATGTGCACGCCCGCCGAGTCCAGCTCGGGGCGCAGCTCGTCCATGAAGACCTCGGCGTGCGCCCGGGACAGCGCGCGGCTGCGCTCGGCGATCCGGGCGAGCTGCTGGCGCGGGGTGAGCCCGTCGGCGCTGCGTACCGACAACCCGGTCTCGTCGCGGCGCTTCAGCCCGGCGACCCGGACCATGTAGAACTCGTCGAGGTTCGACGCGAAGATCGCGAGGAACTTGGCGCGCTCGAGCAGCGGCTGGCTGGAGTCCTCGGCGAGCGCGAGCACCCGGGCGTTGAAGTCCAGCCACGACAGCTCGCGGTTGAGGTACCGGTCCTCGGGCAGGGGATCGGGCAGCGCCGGTGCGGTCGCGCCGGCGGGGGGCGCGATCAGCGATGCCCCCTGGCCCGGGACCGGGGTCGGTGGGGCCGGCGGCCCGGGTGGCGTGGCCTGGACCTGCTGGGCCGGGATCTCGGGACCGGGCGCCTTCTGCTCGGCGACGGTGCGCGCGGTGGTGTGCACCCGGCGCGAGGCCGGGCGTGGAGCGCGCCGGCCCCCGGGGCGGGGCCGGGCACCCGAGGAGGAGGCGCCGTTCCGTCCGGTCGGGGCTGCCGAGTCGTCACTCACCCGGCGATTGTTTCGCACCGTCGTCGTGGCGGCCAACCACACACCGGACGACGAAGATGAATTCCAGGTGGCGTGGCCGACGGATGCGTCACACCTTCGGGCAGGGGAGCGGCCCGTCCGGGTGACGGCCGGGTGGTTCCGGCGCCGTCCCGGCCCTGGTGGCGGGGCTGTCGCCGGGCGTGCGCCTCCCTTGACCGAGCACCGCCCGCGTCCAGGAGCCCACGCCCAGGGCGACCGCCGCGTCCAGGTCGGCGGCGGTGTCGACGTCGCGGCGCAGGCCGGGGCGGTCGCCCGGCAGGACCACCGCCTCCGACGCCCGGTGCGCCGCCGCCGAGGCGCCGCCGAAGTGCGGGTCGAGACGCACGCCGGCGGCGGCCAGCAGCAGGGTGGTGCCGGTGCCGGGCTCGTCGGGCTGGAACACCCGCCGTGCACCGTCTGCGTACAGGGCCGCGGCGGCGGTGACGGCGTCGTCGAGCTCGGCGGGCCGCAGCGCCGGAAGGTCGGCCTGCAGCGCACCGATCGCGGCCCCGTCGTCGCGGGACCGGAGCAGCGCCGCGCCGTGCCGCAGCGCGCCGTTGAGCCCGCGGCCCGGGTCGGTGACGACCTCGACCCCGAGCGCGCCGACCTCCACCGCGACGGCCGGGTCGGAGGAGATGACGAGGACCTCCCGCACGGCTGCGGCCGACACGGCGGCCCGCACGGTGTCGCGGGCCAGCGCGAGCGCGAGCCGCAGGTGCGCGTCGAGATCGCCGACACCGCCGTCCGCGGCGCCGCGCAGCCGGGTCTTGGCCTTCGGCAGCGGCTTCACCGGGACGACCAGGTCCACCCGCAGGGTCACCGGCCCATCGTCGCACCACCCGGACCCGTTCCGGGGGTGGGTTTACCCGGGCCGCCCGATGTGGGGAGACTTCTGCACCAGAGATCCGGATCGGCTGCGGTCCGGGGACCGCTGACGACCCCGCCACGCTGCGGGTGGGAGGAGGCCGCCGGTGGCCCGCGAGAAGGGCGGATTCTGGGTCGGGCTCGCCGCCACGGTCTTCTACCCGGTGGGGTGGCTGACGGGGCGGCAGCGCTACCAGGGCCGCGAGCACCTGCCCTCGACCGGCGGGGCACTGCTGGTCGGCAACCACATCTCGTACCTGGACCCGATCCACACGGCGCTGTTCGTGCACACCGCGCGCCGGGTGCCGCGGTTCATGGCGAAGAACAGCCTGTGGGACGTCCCGGTGCTGGGGTCGATCCTGCGCGGCAGCGGGCAGATCCCGGTGTTCCGGGACACCGCCGACGCCCAGCAGAGCCTGTCCGCCGGGACGCAGGCCCTGGCCGACGGCAAGATCGTCATCATCTACCCGGAGGGCACCATCACCCGGGACCCGGAGGGCTGGCCGATGCGGTCGCGCACCGGCGTCGCCCGGATGGCGCTGGCCTCCGACGTGCCGGTGGTGCCGATGGTGCACTGGGGCACCCGCGAGGTGTACGACCACTACGGCAAGCGGTTCCGCCCGCTGCCCCGCACCGAGCTGGTGCTCCGGGCCGGGGAACCGGTGGACCTGTCGGCGTACCGCGGACGCCCGCTCGACGCCGTCGTGCTGCGCGAGGTGACCGACCTGATCATGAGCCGGGTGCGTGACCTGCTGGCCGACGTGCGCGCCGAGACCGCCCCGGAGGAGTTCTACCGGCCCAGCGGTTCGGGCAAGGAGGCCGGCCGGTGAGCGCGCCGCCGTTCGGGGAACGCCCGGTCAACGAGCCGGTGCACGACGTCCAGCGGGTCGCCGTGCTCGGCGCCGGCAGCTGGGGCACCGCGTTCGCGAAGGTCCTCGGCGACGCCGGCCGGGAGGTCCGGCTGTGGGCCCGCCGCGCCGAGGTCGCGGACGCGATCAACTCCGGGCGCCGCAACCCGGACTACCTGCCCGAGATCGAGCTGCCCGCGAAGCTGTCCGCGACCCACGACCCCGCCGAGGCCCTGCACGACGCCGACGCCGTGGTCCTCGCGGTCCCGTCGCAGTCGCTGCGGTCGAACCTCGAGCACTGGCGGGGGCTCATCCCGGACGGCGTCACGATCACCAGCCTGGCCAAGGGCGTCGAGCTGGGGACGCTGAAGCGGATGACCGAGGTGATCGACGACGTCACCGGCGTCGGCGCCGACCGCCTCGCCGTCGTCTCCGGGCCGAACCTGGCCGCGGAGATCGCGCACGAGGAGCCGACCGCGACCGTCATCGCCTGCCCGGACCACGAGCGCGCGGTGGCCCTGCAGACCGCCTGCGCGACCGGCTACTTCCGCGCCTACACCAACACCGACGTGATCGGCGCCGAGCTCGGCGGGGCAGGCAAGAACGTGATCGCGCTGGCCGTCGGCGTCGCGTCCGGGATGGGGCTCGGCGACAACTCGCGGGCGTCGCTGATCACCCGCGGGCTCGCCGAGATGTCCCGGCTCGGGATGGCGCTCGGTGCCTCCCCGCTGACGTTCGCCGGGCTGGCCGGGATGGGCGACCTGGTGGCGACCTGCAGCTCGCCGCTGTCGCGCAACCGGACCTTCGGCGAGCAGCTGGGCCGCGGAGCGAGCCTCGGCGAGGCCGAGCGCGCCAACCACGGCCAGGTCGCCGAGGGCGTGAAGTCCTGCCTGTCGATCTGCGAGCTGGGGGAGCGCAACGGCGTCGAGCTCCCGATCGCCGACGCGGTGCGCCGGGTGTGCCACGAGGGGATGACCGCCCGCCAGATGGCCAAGGAGCTGATCTCGCGGGCGCCGAAGCCTGAGTAGGCGCTTCGCGCCCGTGAGTGGAAAACGCGGTCAGGACCGACACAACCACTCACGAGCGTAGGGTCACCAGCGATGAGCGGCGACGGCACCAGGTGCGTTCGGGGCGGCGGGCACGGCGAGCACGGGGTGGGTGAGCCGGTCCATCGTGGACCGGTTCTGACCAGCACCTTCCATCTCGGGCGTCCGGAGCAGGCGGAGTCCGGGACGGACTTCTACGCCCGCGCCGACAACCCGACCTGGCGGGAGTACGAGGCCGTCGTCGGTGATCTCGACGGCGGTGCCTGCACGGTCTTCCCGTCCGGCATGGCCGCGATCGCGGCGGTGCTGCGCGCCTTCGCCTCCACCGACCGTGGTGTGCTGCTGCCCGCCGACGGCTACTACGTCGCCCGGGCGCTCGCCGACGAGGAGCTCGCGCCGCTCGGGGTGCCGGTCGCGTACTGCCCGACGGCGGGGGACTGGGCGTCCGCGATCGCCGAGCACCGGCCCGGGCTGGTGCTGCTGGAGACGCCGTCGAACCCGGGGCTGGAGGTCTGCGACATCACCGCGATCGCCGAGGCCGCGCACGCGGCCGGCGCGGTCGTCGCCGTCGACAACACCACCGCGACGCCGCTCGGGCAGCGGCCGCTGGACCTGGGGGCCGACGTCGTCGTCGCGTCCGACACGAAGGCGCTGTCCGGGCACGGCGACCTGCTCGTCGGGCACGTCAGCACGGCGGGCCCGGTGCACGCGGAGCGGATCCGCGGCTTCCGGACCCGCGGCGGCGCGATCGCCGGGCCGATGGAGACCTGGCTGGCGCTGCGCGGCCTGGCCACCCTCGACCTGCGGCTCGCCCGGCAGGCGGAGAACGCCCGCGCGGTGGCGGTGGCGCTGCGCGAGGCAGCGGCGGCGGGCACCGTCGCGGTGTCCGACGTCCGCTGGCCCGGTCTGGCCGACGACCCGTCGCACGCGCCGGCGTCGCGTCAGATGCGGCGCTGGAACGGCGTCCTGCGGTTCACCCTGCCCGACGTGCACGCGGTGTCGGAGTTCCTGGACCGCACCACGCTCGTCGACTCGGCGACCAGCTTCGGCGGCACCCGCACCGCCGCCGACCGGCGGTCCCGCTGGGGCGACGCCGTCCCCGACGGCCTGGTCCGGCTGTCCTGCGGGATCGAGGACACCGACGACCTGGTCGCCGACGTCCTCGGGGCGCTCCGCGCCTAGACGGAGCCCGCCGGCGCGAGGAGGACCTTCACTGCGCCGTCCCGCTTCTCCTGGAACATCCGGTAGGCGTCGGGCGCCTGCTCCAGCGGCATCCGGTGGGTGGCGAACTCGTCGACGCCGAGCGGGTCGTCGTCGCAGAGCAGGGGGATCAGGTCGGGGACCCACCGCCACACGTTGGCCTGCCCCATCCGGAGCTGGATCTGCTTGTCGAACAGCGTCAGCATCGGCATCGGCGTGGCGGAGCCGCCGTACACCCCGGAGAGCGAGATCGTCCCGCCCCGGCGGACGAGATCGATAGCCAGGTCCAGTGCCGATGTGCGGTCGGTGCCCGCGGTCTCCATCAGCTTCTGCCCGAGCGCGGTCGGCAGGGCGGCGGCCAGCTTCTGCCCCGCGGTCGCGACGGGCGAGCCGTGAGCCTCCATCCCGACGGCGTCGATCACCGCGTCGGCGCCCCTGCCGTCGGTCAGCGTCCGCACCACCTCCCGGACCGCCTCGTCGCCGTCCCGCAGGTCGAGAGCCGTGGTCCCCCGGCGCTCGACACGGCGCAGGCGCTCGGGCTCGAGATCGACCCCGACCACCTGCCGCACCCCGAGATGCCGGGCGACCCGGGTACACATGTCACCGATCGGACCGAGCCCGAGGACGACGAGCGTGCCGTTCCGGGGCGTGTCCGCGTACTGCACCGCCTGGTACGCGGTGGGGAGAACGTCGGACAGGAACACGAAGCGCTCGTCGGGCGGGCCGTCCGGGACCCGGATCGGCAGGGAGTTGCCGAACGGCACGCGCAGGTACTCGGCCTGCCCGCCCGGGACCTGTCCGTAGAGCTTGGTGTAGCCGAACAGCGAGGCACCGGTGCCCATCTCGCGGTTCTGGGTGGTCTCGCACTGCGACTGCAGCCCCTGTCCGCAGTTCGCACAGGTTCCGCAGCTGACGTTGAACGGGATGACCACGCGATCGCCCACCGCCAGCTCGGTGACGGCGGAGCCGGTCTCGGCGACGACCCCCATCGGCTCGTGCCCGAGGATGTCCCCGGCCGTGAGGTACGGCCCGAGCACCTCATAGAGGTGCAGGTCGGAGCCGCACAGACCGGTGCTGGTGATCTTCACGATCACGTCGTCGGGTTTCTCGACGATCGGATCGGGGACGGTGTCGACCCGGACGTCACGACGCCCGTGCCAGGTCAGTGCACGCATCGGTGCTCCTCTCCGTTCGTGCCGGTCGCGCGGCCGCCTACCCGGGCCCCGGATGTGGAAACAGGACTCAGGTGATGGGAGCCCCTCCGGTGACCCCCACGACCTCCGAGGTCATGTAGCTCGACTCCTGCGAGGCGAGGAAGACGTAGAACGGCGCCAGCTCGGCGGGCTGTGCGGCCCGCCCCATCGGTGCCTGCGCGCCGAACGACTCGAGCTTCTTCTCGTCCATCGTCGCCGGGATCAAGGGGGTCCAGACCGGCCCGGGGGCCACCGCGTTCACCCGGATCCCTCGCCCGATCAGGTTGTGGCCGAGCCCCTGCACCATGTTCGCGACCGCCGCCTTCGACGCCGCGTAGTCCAGGAGGTGCACCGACGGCTGGAACGCCTGCACCGACGAGCTCGCGATGATCGACGCGCCCGGCCGCATATGGGGAACGGCGGCCTTGGCGAGCCAGAACAGGGCGTACACGTTGGTCTTCATCACCCGGTCGAACTGTTCGGTGGTGATGTCGTCGAGTCCCTTGTCCTGCGACATCTGGTAGGCGGCGTTGCTGACGAGCACGTCGATCCCGCCGAGCTCGTCCACCGTGCGGTGCACGATGTCGCGGCAGGTCTCCTCCCGCCGGACGTCGGCCGGCACGGTGACCGCCCGGCGGCCCGCCTCCCGCACCCAGCTCGCGGTCTCCGCGGCGTCGTCGGCCTCCGCCTCCAGGTGGGTGACCACCACGTCGGCACCCTCCCGGGCGAAGGCGATCGCCACCGCCCGCCCGATCCCGGAGTCACCTCCGGTGATCACCGCCTTCTTCCCCTCAAGACGTCCGGTGCCGCGGTAGGTCCGCTCCCCGTGGTCGGGCCACACGTCCAGGTCGGCCGTGCGTCCTGGGTGCTCGACGGTCCGATCACCGCTGCCGGGTGCCGAGTACTGCGCGACCGGGTCCTGTTGCCGGAACTGGTCCTGGCCCATCCGATCCTCCTTCTCCGCCCACCGGGGACCCGCGGGCTCCCCGGTGCCGGTGTCGTCGACGTCCAGCGGGTCCCCCGAGGCGCGCGGCGGAAACGTGAGCCCCCGTCCCGGGAGGGCGCGGTGCCACCTCATGCCGTCCACCGGTTTGCCGTCCGGGACGTCGGGGGTACTCGACGGGACGGCGCGGGACACCGGCTGACGGCCGTGTCCCGGCCGTGCAGAGGCCGAACGGGCATCACCCCGGTGACGGCCGGTCCGGCTCCGATCTTCGTGTGCGTCCTCGACCGTCGAACCACGAGCGGGAGGTAGAGCGCAGCGCATGTCGCTTCGACTCTGCTGATCCGCAGCTCTCGCAGCTGTGACCGCTCCGGATCGGAGGACCCGGAATGAACACAACCGGCGACGACCACGTCGTCGCGTCGCTGAGCCGGGCGGCGCAGGCGCTGCTCCGGCGGGACGACCCCGAGGACCTCGACAGGGTGTTCGCCGGCATCGTCGGTGCGGCCGTCGACACGGTTCCGGGAGCCGACGGCGGCGGGGGGACCGTGGCCGACCGGTCGCGGATCACCTCACGTCATCCGACCGGGACCGACGTGCACGTTCTCGACGACCTGCAGGCGCAGTTCGGAGAGGGCCCGTGTATCGACGCCGCGGCCCGGGGGGCCGACGGTGCCACGATCTACGCCCCGGACCTCGGAGGGGTCAAGGCGCAGCAGGAGTGGCCGGTCTTCGGGCCTGCCGCGGTCGAGAAGGGCTTCCGTTCTTTACTGTCCACACCCCTGGTGATCCAGCCCGGGCAGCGGTCCGCCCTGAATCTGTACGCCTACGCGCCGGACGCCTTCGACGAGTCCGCGACGACCCTGGCCCGGCTGTTCGCCCTCCAGGCCGCGGTCCTTCTCCACGGGGAGGACAAGGCTGCGCACCTGCGCGTCGCTCTCGAGAGCCGTGACGTCATCGGTCAGGCCAAAGGGATCCTGCAGGAACGCTTCGACGTCGACGACACCGACGCCTTCCAGATGATGGTCCGCTCGTCACAGGACACCAACATGAAGCTCGCCGACATCGCCGAGTGGCTCGTCCGCAATCGGCGACGCACCCGGCCGGGATCTGACCCGGGCACCTGATGCCGCTGCGGTCCCGGCGTCGGACACCGAGTGCGGTCCGCGTCGGGCGGCGGGCCCGCGGGAGGCTCAGCGTTCGCCCAACCAGCCCTGGAGCTCGGCGGGCTGCAGGTCGCAGTACGGGCACACCGCGACGAAGTGCGGCGCGCCGGGCCCGGTGACCTGCAGGCGCTCGCGGGCGCCGCGGCGGCCGCAGCAGGTGCAGGCGGAGTCGCGCGCCGTCGTCCTGTCGTCGACCGTGTTCTCGTCCATATGCCGTGTATAACCGCCGACACGGTGTCGCCACACGCGGCTGTGGCGGACTCCACGCCCCCGGTGAAGCAAGCGTTTCCGCTGGTTACGGCGGTGTGACCCGGGTCGCTCGGGGTCTGACGCGGGCCGCGGACAGGGATACGCGGGCCACCCTGGTCCGTCGGCGGGAACCCGCCGGACACGCGCCGGCGGTTCCGATATCACACTCGCGAAACCTCGCTTCCGTATGGTCGACTACAAGCCGGACCTCGAGCAGTCGCGGAGGTGGTCGCGTGCCGCACCGACAACCCGTCCCCCATGGTGCCGAGTCCGTCGTCGCCCCCGATCTGCGAGCGGTCGATCCGCTCCCCGACGACGGCATCCCCGAAGATCACCTCCCGGCACCGGGGATCGAGCCGCTGACCACGGCTCCGGTCCCGACGGGGTCCCGGGTCCTGCTCCTCAACGCCAGTTTCGAACCGCTGGCCGTCGTCACGTCGAAACGTGCGATCTGCCTGCTGCTCTCCGGCAAGGCCGAGTGTCTCCAGGAGGCGCTGGAGGGCACCTCGTTCCACTCGGAGAGCCTCACCCTCCCCGCTCCCTCGGTGCTGCGCCTGTCCCGCTACGTCCGCGTCCCCTACCGGCGCGCGGTCCCGATGACCCGGGCCGGGGTGCTGCGGCGCGACAGCCGTCGCTGCGCCTACTGCACGAAGCGTGCCGACACCATCGACCACGTGATCCCGCGCAGCCGCGGTGGCGCGCACAGCTGGGAGAACTGCGTCGCCGCCTGCAAGGCGTGCAACTCGCGCAAGGCGGACCGGCTCGTGGAGGAGATCGGCTGGACGCTGCGGACGAAGCCCGGCCCGCCGAAGCGGAACGGGGCCGGCGTGCTCGTGCTGGCGGTCGAGCCGCTGCCGGCGTGGGAGCCGTGGTTGTCGGCGGCCTGAGCGGGGCCGGTCAGGACCGGCGGGCCCGCCGCCGGCGCCGACGCGTGGTGCCCGGGTCGGCCGCGGCGCGGAACGCGCGGCAGGAGGTGCCGCAGATCCCGCAGTCGGTCCCGGGGCGGTAGTGCTCGTGGACGTCCTGCTCGTGCCCGCACCGGCAGAGCGCGGTCGTGGGCGTGGCCGGTACGGCGGGGGGAGTGGCCGAGGTGTTCTCGGCGTCGGTCGCGGCCCGCGGCGCCGGGATCGCGTCGGCGGTCGTGGCGGACACGCTCGCGGCGGTGTCGTGGGCGGTGCTCATCGGTAGCTCCTCCAGCCGGTCGCACGGCCCGGGCGGCCGTTCTGCTTCTGTCTCGCCTACTCCGGTCGGCGGATTAGCGATCCGGCCGGTGGTTCACTCCAATTGATGACACCGGGCGCACCTCCGTTCACCATGCGTCGCTGTGGATCTCTGACCTGCGACGATGCGTAGTCGTCCCGTCGATTCCGACGACGCGCCGAACCCCGCGGTAACGACGCGCGTCCTACGACGACGAGAGGACCGGACCGGCCGACGGTCCGGAACGGTCCCGGAAGGATCCCGATGCGCAACGTGGTCACCCCACCCCCCGTGAAGCCCCGCCGTACCGGGCGCCGGCTGCTGGTCACCTTCGGAGCCCTCGTGCTCGTGCTGCTGCTCGTGGTGGGCGGCGGGCTCGTGTACCTGGTGTCGAGCGTCGGCAACGACGTCCCGCGCATCCCGGGCGCCTTCCAGGGCCTCGACGCCGGCGACCGTCCGGCGACCTTCGGCGGCACGACGTTCCTGCTCGTCGGCACCGACTCCCGTTCGGACGTCCCGACGACCGGCAGCGGCGCCGAGGAGGGCGTCGACGCCGGGTCCGAGCGCAGTGACGTCATCATGCTCGGCACCTTCGCGCCGGACGGGCAGAGCGCCTCGGTCGTCTCGATCCCGCGCGACTCCTGGGTGGACATCCCCGGCCGCGGCATGAACAAGATCAACGCCGCCTACGCGTTCGGCGGGCCGTCGCTGCTGATCGGGACGGTCGAGCAGCTGACGGGCGTGCGCGTCGACCACTTCGGGGTCGTCGACTTCGCCGGGTTCACCTCGCTCGTCGACTCCGTCGGCGGGATCGACGTGACGGTCGCGCGGGCCACGAGCAACGCCGGCGTCGACTTCGTCCAGGGCGAGAACCACCTCGACGGTGCGCAGGCCCTGGCCTACGTCCGGCAGCGCTACGACCTGCCCAACGGCGACATCGACCGCGCCGCGCGCCAGCAGAACGCGATGAAGGCGCTGCTGGAGCAGGTGCAGCGCAAGGCGACGACCGACCCGGCCGCGCTGTACACGTTCGCGACGAGCGTGGGTGACGCGGTGAGCATCGACGACTCGCTGTCCAACACCGGCCTGGTGCAGCTGGCGGTGGAGAACCGCAATCTGCGCGGCTCCGACGTCAGCTTCCTGACGGCGCCGGTCGCCGGCCTGGGCCGGGAGGGCGCGCAGTCGGTGGTGTACCTCGACGACCAGCGCGGCCCGCAGCTGTGGGACGCGATCCGGAACGGGTCGGTCGAGCAGTACGCCGACGCGAACCCGTCCGAGACGCTCAGCGGCACCCCGTCCTGAGACGCACGACGGGCCGGTACGCAGCTCGCGTACCGGCCCGTCGTCGTCCGTGGGGGCGCCTCAGGGCGTCACCAGACCTTCCAGGGGGCCTCGTTGCGGGACCAGAGCCCGTTGAGGTGCTGGAAGTCCTTGTAAGTGTCCATGGCCGACCAGAAGCCGTCGTGGCGGTGGACGTTCAGCTGGCCGTCGCGGGCGAGCTTCTGCAGCGGGGTGTGCTCCAGCCACAGCTGCGGGTCGTCGTCGAGGTAGTCGTCGAGGAACTCGCGCTTGAAGGCGAAGAACCCGCCGGAGACGAAGCCCGAGACCTGGGTGGGCTTCTCGTTGAACTCGACGACCTCGTCGCCCTCGACGTTCATCTCGCCGAACTTCGAGGTGGGGTGGACGCCGGTGACGGTGCCGACCTTCCCGGACTCCTCGTGCTCCTTGGTGAGCCGGACGAGGTCGATGTCGGAGACGCCGTCGCCGTAGGTCAGCAGGAAGTTGTCGGTGTCGACGTAGTCGCGGATCGCGCGGACGCGGGCGCCGGTCGCCGTCTCCAGGCCGGTCTCCGCGAAGGTGATCTCCCAGTCCTCGTCGACCCCGTTGTGGAAGTCGATCTGGTGCTTCTCACCCATGTTGAGCGTGAAGTCCGCCAGCCGCGCCCGGTAGTCGAGGAAGTACTCCTTGATGGCCCAGGACTTGTAGCCGAGGCAGAGGACGAAGCGGCGGAAGCCGGCCTGGCGGTAGAGCTTCATGATGTGCCAGACGATCGGGCGTCCGCCGATCTCCACCATGGCCTTGGGGAGGGACTCGCTGGCCTCGCGAATGCGGGTGCCCTGGCCTCCGCAGAGGATGACGACTGGGGTGTCGGGGTGCATACGGACCTTTCGTCGGCTCGGGGGAGCCGCTCGCCGGCGCTGGGGGGAGCGTGCCTCGGCCGGACAAGCTACTCGCTTTCCGGCTACCCGCGCCGATCACGGCGAGGACTGTGACCAAGCCCCCGACGGTGCCGGGAAACCCTGCTCACCAGGTCTTCCACGGTGCGTCGCCGCCTGACCACAGGCCGTTGAGGTACTGGAAGTCCTTGTAGGTGTCCATCGCGCACCAGAAGCCGTCGTGCCGGTGGACGTTCAGCTGCCCGTCGCGGGCGAGCTTCTGCAGCGGCTCGTGCTCGAGCCACAGGTCGTCGCTCTCGGAGTCGAGGTACTCGGCCAGGAACTCGCGCCTGAACGCGAAGAACCCGCCGGAGACGAAGCCGGAGACCTGGGTCGGCTTCTCGTTGAACTCGACGACCTCGTCGCCCTCGACGTTCATCTCGCCGAACTTCGACGTCGGGTGGACGCCGGTGATCGTCCCGAGCTTCCCGGACGCCTCGTGCTCCGCGGCCAGCGCGGCGATGTCGATGTCGGAGACGCCGTCGCCGTAGGTCAGGAAGAAGTGGTCGGTGTCGACGTACGGGGCGATCTTCCGGACGCGGGCGCCGGTCGCGGCCTCCAGGCCGGTCTCGGCGAAGGTGATCTCCCAGTCCTCGTCGACGCCGCCATGGAAGTCGATGCGGTGGCGGTCGGACATGGCCAGGGTGAAGTCGACCTGACGGGCCCGGTAGTCGAGGAAGTACTCCTTGACCGCCCAGCTCTTGTAGCCGAGGCAGAGGACGAAGCGGCGGAAGCCGGCCTGGCGGTAGAGCTTCATGATGTGCCAGACGATCGGGCGGCCGCCCACCTCCACCATGGCCTTCGGGAGGGACTCGCTGGCCTCGCGGATGCGGGTGCCCTGGCCTCCGCAGAGGATGACGACGGGGGTGTCGGGGTGCAATGCGGGCCTCTCGTCGGCGCTGGGGGCGCGTGCTTCGACGGATGAAAGTACCGCGCAGCGGATCGCCAGCCCTCCGCGGATGCCTCGACCGGTCTCTGGAAGATCAGTAACGGCTACCCCCGTCTGGTCGATGTACGGGCGTAAAAGTCCTGACCACGGCAACTGTGTGCAATATTCGCAGCACTGAGCACGCTCCCGAGTTACCCCCGATGGGGTAACGCATTAGGCTCCGTGTCGGAGGACGTCGAGCGGCTGCGCGACGTCGGTGCCCGCGTCTTCGGACGTCGAAGCACCTCTTCGTCAGCCGTGATCATCACCAAGCGCATGATCGGGATGGCGGATGAATTTGCGTGGGCACCTTCGTGTGCTGGGCGAGCGCTGGATCGTCATCGCAGTCTGTGTCGGGCTGGGGATGCTCAGCGCTGCTGCGGTCTCGTTCGGACGATCGCCGGAGTACACGGCGCAGACCTCGTTGTTCGTGACGACTCAGGTCGTCAACAACCCGCAGGACGCCTACCAGGGTGCCCAGCTCTCCCAGGACCGCATCACCTCCTACGTCGAGTTGGTGACCGGCGACCGGGTGCTCGGAGAGACAGGTCGACGTCTAGGGCTCGCGACGACGCCTGCCGATCTCGCAGCACAGGTGGGTACGAGCAGTTCTCCGAACTCCGTGATCTTCGGGGTGACGGCGACGGATCCGTCGCCCCAGCGGGCGGCCGACATCGCAAACACGGTCGCCGAGGTGACCGGCGAGGTCGTCGGGGAACTGGAACGGCCCCAGAACGACCAGAACCTCACCTACGTCGGAGCACGGGTGATCCAGCCGGCTGCCGTACCGGATACCCCGTCGTCACCGGGGGCGGCTTTCCTGCTCGCACTGGGGTTGGCGGTCGGGCTGGTGATCGGTGTGGTTGCGGCCTATGTCCGCGACGCGCTCGACAACACTGTGACCACCTCCGACGAGGCAGCCGCGATCGTGAAGGCGCCGGCCCTCGGCGCGGTCCTGCTGGACCCGAGCGTTCCGGCCACGCCACTCACCGTTCACGAGTCGCCGAACACCCCGATCTCCGAGAACTTCCGGCGGATCCGTACGAACCTGCAGTTCGTCGACGTGGACAAACCGCGGAAGGTCGTGGTCGTCACCAGTGGTGTCGCTGGAGAAGGTAAGTCGACCACCACCGCCAACCTGGCCACCGCGGTGGCGTCCACGGGGCGGCGAGTCCTACTGATCGAAGGTGATCTGCGTCGTCCGGGCGTCTCGGCGCTGTTCGGCGTCGACCGGGCTGTCGGACTGACGACCGTCCTCTCCGGCGGGTTGTCGCTCGGGCGTGCCGTTCACAACTGGGGCGGTGGTTCGCTGGATCTGCTTCCGAGCGGTGTGCTTCCGCCGAATCCGAGTGAGCTTCTCGGAAGCAATCAGATGCGTACTCTGCTCCACGAGGCACGGGTCACCTACGACCTCGTTCTCATCGACACCCCGCCGGTGCTACCGGTCGCCGATGCCGCTGCGCTCCTTCCCGCTACCGACGGAGCGCTGCTGCTCTGCGGTTACGGCCGCACCACGACTCAGCAACTCTCCTCTGCTTCCCATGCGCTGCGTGCGGTGTCCGGAAACGTCCTCGGCGTGATTCTCACGCTCGTGCCCGCTCGGCGTATCGGTCGCGACTCCGGCTACGACGGCACCTACGAGAGCGTGCGTGACGGCCAGGCCGGTGGGACCTATCGCCACGGCGCGGCCGAGGACTCCCCTCCGCGCGCCTCAGCGGGATGGCCGCGTTCTGCGAGCGCATCGGCTCCGCGGGCCAGCGAGCGAACCACATGGGTGCAACGTCCTGGCCGCTGATCGAGCCGTCCGAGTCCCGTGAGGGTGCGAGGGAGATGAGAACTACGTGCACATCAGCATGATCGGTACGCGAGGAGTTCCCGCACGCTATGGCGGATTCGAGACCGCCGTGGAGGAGATCGGGCGCCGGCTAGCGGACAGAGGACACCAGGTCACCGTCTACTGCCGTGGCCGGGACGATGCGTCCACCCACCATCTCGGCATGCGGCGGGTCGTGCTTCCGAGCTTGCGGGGCCGCTCAGTCGAAACGCTCTCACACACGTTCCTGTCGGTCTTGCATGCTGTCCGACGTCGGCATCAGCCGGACGTCGCTCTCGTGTTCAACGCGGCCAACGCTCCACTGATCATCTTCCTGAAGATCCTTCGGATACCGGTGGCAGTGCATGTGGACGGGCTCGAGTGGCGCAGGGCGAAATGGGGTCGTGCTGGTCGCACCTACTACCTGCTGTGCGAGCGGTTCGCTGCCCGAATGGCCGATGCATTGATCGCCGATGCTCGCGGTATCGAGGACTACTACCGTCACAAGTACGGGGTGGGCAGCGACTTCATCGCCTACGGCGCTCCCGAGGTCGAACCGGACAGACCCGAGTTGCTGGATCCGCTTGGCCTCGAAGCCGGCCGCTATCACCTGGTCGTCGCGCGCATGGAGCCGGAGAACCACGTCGACGTGATCGTGGACGGCTACACGCGTAGCGGCGCTGTGCTGCCGCTGGTCGTTGTCGGGTCCGTGCCGTACGAGACCGAGTACAACCGCCGTGTAGCCGATCTCGCCGCCGCCGACGAACGGGTTCAGCTGGTCGGGGCGGTGTGGGATCAGGATCTGCTGGACCAGCTCTATGCAAACTGCGCCAGTTATCTACACGGGCACTCGGTCGGCGGCACCAACCCGTCGCTGCTGCGCGCGATGGGCGCCGGTGCTTACGTCGTCGCCTGGGACGTCGACTTCAATCGCGAGATCGTCCGGGACGACGGTTCGTACTTCGGTGATGCCACTGCGGTGGCCGAACGGGTCGAGGACGTCGAGGCCGCGCCGGACAGGGTCGAGGAGCAAGGACGGGCCGGCAAGAAGCACGTCCTGGCGACCTACGCCTGGGAGGCGGTGACCGAGGACTACGAGGCCCTCGCCCGGCGCCTGGACGCTCGGGGCCGCGACGGCGCGGCCGGACGGTGAAGGGGGCAGTCCGTTGAGGGCGATCTCCCGATTGCTCCGCGGTAGGCCGGCCGACCTCGTCGGCCCGGCACTCGTGGCGGCGATCGTCGCCGGCGTCGTGCCGATCGGATACGCGGTGGCAGCACTGACCCATCGCAACGGGAGTGTTGTCGGTGTCGTGCTGGTCCTCGTCCTGGTCGCGCTGGTCGCAGCGGCGACGGCACCGGTTCACGTCCTGCCTTCCGCGGCACTCGTCCTCTATGCAGTGCTACCCCAGCAACTGATCGGCTACGGGTACTTCGGTCTCACCCCGGCCCTGGTGGTGATCCTCTTCTGGGCGGTGCGGAGGTGGCCTGCGGCGCCGGCTGTTCGTCCTGACCCGATCCACCGGGGGTGGCTCGCAGCGCGGTTCGCAGCGGCGCTACTCGTGCTGTGGACCACCTACCTGATGCTGGTCCGGCCTCCGATCGTAAGCGGCGGGGGCCCGTCGGCCCGGGAGTGGCTGATCAGCTTCGCTGTCGGCACCGTGCTCGTACTCTTCGTGCGGGTGTCCGGTCGTGAAGCCGATCTACTCGTGCGGACGCTGGCGGTGGTGACCGTCGCTGCGGCCGTGTTCGCCGTGGTCGAGGTCGCGATCCAGCAGAACCCGATCTACATGCCGCTCTATGACGCGGTCGGTCGGGGCCTTCAGCTCGACGGTGGTGTTCATCGCGCCAGCGTCGGGTTCGGGCACCCGCTGTATGCCGGGACCTTCTTCACGGTGGCCTTCGCAGTGTTCTTCGTCCGCTGGATCGACGACGTGCCGCAGAGCCTGATCCCGCTGATCGCCGCTGTCGCGGGTGCGGCCTCGACAGTGTCTCGCGGTGCACTCGCGGTCGCCTCTGTCGTCGGCGCGGTCGTCACCGTCGTCCGTCTGCCACAGCTGCGTCGCACCCGATCTCCGAAGCCCATGCGGCTGCTCGCGCTGGCGCCCTTGGCAGTTGCAGCGGTGGCGGCCTCGGGTCTCCTCGGAGCACGGACGAGCACCGGCGAAGCCGCACGATCCAGTGAGGTGCGGGGGGACAACGTGGCCGAGGCCATTGCGTTGGCGCGTTCCTCCGGCTGGACCGGCAGCGGGCCGACCACGGCAGACCCGCTCACCATCGCGCTCTCGCACGGCGCCTACCCGATGGAGAACTCCCTGCTGCAGATTCTCGTCAGCCTGGGTGTTCCCGGCCTGGTGCTGCTCCTGGCGACGCTGGCCCTGGTGGTAGCCGCAGCAGCGCGTTCGGGTGCGCACGCCGGAGCCGCCGGTGTCGTGGCCTTCGCCGCGGTGACGGCCGGCTACAACGGCCTGGAGGGGCTCCTCCCGCTGCACAGCCTCCTTGGTCTGGTCTTCCTGCTCTGCCTGGCCGGTGGGCAGTTGCCGGCTCGGACCGACTCTCCCCGCACAACGTCCCCGGGCCTCCGGGCCCCACGACCTTCGAACGGACCGGTGTGAACCCCACTCTCTCCACCCTGGTCGTCGTGATCACGTATCGGTCCGGCGCCGCCGTGGCCGACCTTGCCGCGACCATCAGCGGCTGGCTCATCGGCGGATCAGATCGCGCGGCGGTGTTCCTGGACAACAGTGACGACCACGAGTGCGTCGCGACGGCGCGTGCCGCGGTCGACCCGTCCGTGTCCGACCGGTTCCTGGCCGAGGTCGCGCCGTGCAACCTCGGGTTCTCCTTCGGCGTCAACCACGCCGTCGAGCTCGGCAGGGCACGATGGGGCGAGCCGCAGGTCGTCCTGCTGCACAATCCGGACGTCGCGACCTCCGCGCAGGTTCTGGACCGCGTCGTGGCGCTCGCCGAGGAGCCTGGCATCGGCGTCGCGGCACCGACCCTTCTGGCACCCGACGGGACCGTCGACCGTGGCTCGGCCCGCAGGGTCTGGAACAAGCGCCGGTTGTTCGCGACGCTGGTCGGTCTGCCTGCGCTACCTGGGCTACTGGGGACCCCACGGCGCTCGATCTCCGTCGACGGCCCGGGCGTGCATGACGTCGACTTCACCTCCGGTGCCTATATGGCGATCCGCAAGGAGGTGTTCGGCAGGGGGCTGGACACCCGGCTCCCGATGTATCTCGAGGACCAGGAGATCTGTCATCGGTCGCACGCCCTCGGATATCGGGTCGTGGTGTCCGGTGACCTGTCCGCCGAGCACGTCGGCGGGGTCAGCCGGAAGTCGAACACGGCGCAGCGCCGCCAGCTCCGGCTCATGGAACTGGTCGTCGCCCCCTGTCTGTCGCTGATGGACACTTCCGGGGTAGGCGAGAGTCCACTGAAGCTGCTGGTGGCGGCCGGTGGCCTGGTCAGGGGAGCACTGGCGGTCCCGGCGGCGTTCGGGCAGCGGCGGGAGCGCGCCACCTGGTTGCGCGACCAGCTGACGCTCTCGGTGTGGTTCGTCCGGTGGGCGGTGACCCCTGGCCCGATCGGGGACGTCGAGTGGAACCGGTCGACGCGGCCGACGGAAGCGGGCTGATCGACGATGCGTGTACTCCTGGCCAGCAAGTTCTTGCACCGGGTGGGCGGCGTGGAGACGTACCTGGAATGGCTCGCGGGCGAGCTCACAACCCGCGGTCACGAGGTGGCCTTGTTCGGGATGGAGGCACCGAGTGGATCGTCGCCCATCGCGCCCGGCTCTCCTCGATTCGAGACGCCCGCTCGCAGCTACACATCCGGAAGTCTTCGGGAGCGGCTCGACGACGCGGCGAGCAGCGTCTACTCGGTGGCGAACGGACGACGGATGACGGCGGCACTGGAGCAGTTCGCGCCGGATGTCGTGCACTTCCACGGCACCTGCTACCAGTTGACGAGCGCCGTCGTCCGGGCTGCCGGCGGGCGCGGGATCGGTCGCGTCGTGACTGCGCACGAGTACAAGCTCGTGTGCGCGAACCAACGCCTGTGGGCCGACTCCACGTCCGACCTGTGCCAGGTGTGCGTCGGCGCTTCTCCGGTGCGTCGCGCGATCAACCCGGTGCGGCGCCGGTGCATCAAAGGCAGCCTCGGCGCGTCCGCGGTGGGTGGAGTCGAGACGATCGTCAGCGACCGGATCATGCGTGGTGCCGGCGACATGATCGTCCACTGCCCGTCGCGATTCATGGAGCAGACGCTGCACGCAGACGGATGGTCGTCGGCACGGACTGAGGTGCTCGATCTTCCCTGGCGAGAGACTCCCCACCGTCGGGATGCCGAGGCGACCGGTCTGCTCTACATGGGCCGGCTCGCACCGGAGAAGGACGTACTGACCGTCCTACAGGCATGGAAGGCACTCGGTACGCGCACCGGCGACCGCATACTGACGATCGCCGGCACGGGAGCCGACGAACCGCAGCTGCACCGCTACGTGGCGGAGCACGCGGTGGACCGCGTCTGCTTCGTCGGACACCTCACTCCCGACCAGATCGGTGCGACCCTGCGGACCACCGCCGCGACGCTGCACCCTGCGATCTGGTTCGAGAACAGCCCGTTCAGCGTGCGGGAGAGCCTCATGGCTCGCGTGCCCGCTCTGGTGGCGGACCGTGGGGGCATGCCGGAGCTGGTCACCGACGGGGTGACCGGGATGGTGTCCGAACACTCGGTCGCGGGATGGAGCGGGACGATCGAGCGGTTCCTCGGCGGTGAGATCGCTTCACCACAGGCGTTCGAGGAGGAGTTGGCCGATCGGGTGACGAGTGGGGATCAGCACTTCCGCGCGCTCACGGGGCTGTACGGGCGGGCACAGGCTGCCGCCGCGATCCGGACCTCTCGATGACATCCCCCGCCTACCCGGACTGTCGTCACCGATGAGGAAGACATTCCTCTCCGCCTCGATCGCCCGAGTGGCGGGTGCCGTCGCGCAGGCGGCGATGGGCATCGCGCTTGCGCGCTCAGTGGCACCGTCCGAGTACGGCGTCGTGACCGCACTGATCGGCGTGTTCCTGGTGTGGTTCATCGTCGCCGACGTCGGCATGTCCAGCTTCGCCGGCCGCTCGTACGCCGTAGGCAAGATCGACGAGGTCCGCACGATCCTCTGGTTCAGCGGACGGGCGGCTCTCGGCGGCACCATCGGCGGTGTCGCCCTCCTGGCGCTGGTCGTCCCCGGAGTCCCCAGGACGCTGCTCGCTGCACTGTCGCTGCTGGTCATCGCCCAAGGGCTGGAGAAGTACTGCGAGACCAGGCTCGCGGTCGTCATCGCCGCCGACCTCGCCACGGCGGTCGCTACGTCGATCCTGCTCCGCCGTCTCGTGAGTTGCGCGGTGTTCCTGCTCCTGCTCGTCGCCGACGCGGGTCCGGGCACGATGCTGTACGCGATCGGTATGGCTTCGGGCGCCGCAATCGGATCGGTACACATCAGACAGCTGCTGCGGCGACATGGCGTCGTCGCTCGGCGAGCGACTGCCGTCGTAGACGTCTTGCGCAGATCGGTGCCCTTTGCGATCAATGACCTGTCCGTCCAGAGCCGTGCCCTGGACGTGTTTCTCGTGGCCGCACTGACCTCACCGGCCGGTGCCGGGTTCTACTCGGCCGCGTCGAAGCTGACGTCTCCGTTCCAACTCCTGTCCTCCACCTTGGCCGCGGTGGTGCTCCCGGCAACAGCGCGGGCGGACTACGGTGCTCGCCGCCGGCTGCTGCGCGCTGTCGTGGGACTCACCGCTGTGCTGACCATCCTGGCGGCACCTGTCGGATGGTTCGGCACCGAGGTGAGTGTCCTGCTGCTCGGCGATGCCTACGCCTCGGCCGGACCCCTCGTCGCGGTGTTCGTCGTGACCTTCCCCGTCGTCGCCCTGGCCACTCCACTTGCAGCCTTGCTGCAGGGGATGGGGCGTGAACGATTCGTCGGGCTCCAGAGCCTTGTCAGCTCGGTCCTGCTCCTCGGCGCTGTCGCCGCTGGTGGATGGTGGTGGGACGAGATGGGCGCCGCGACGGGGTTCGCCGTCGCGGCGGTGGGGAAGTACTTGAGTCTCGCTCTGGCGGCCTTCGTCGGGACCCGTCGGGAGCGGTCCGTCGCCACACAGGCACGGGAATGACGTCGTTCGCTCGGAACTACCGGAGGCGCTCCCGTGCCAGAGCATCCCGCAGGCGCGACCACTGGCGGTCCGCATCGCCGACGCCTGCGCGGCTCCTCGCACGCTCTGCCGCGGATGAGCGCAGGCCGCGGAGCGCGGCCGGATCGCGGGCGAGCCGGCCCAGGATGCTCGCCATCGCGGCCGGCGCCGGCTCGATCAGGATCCCGCCGCCGTCGCGGAGGATCTCCCGCGTTCCCCCGAGGTCGTAACCGACGACTGGTGTCCCCACCAGGACCGATTCGATCGTCACCCTGCCGTATGCCTCGTTGCGTGAGCAGACCAGGCTGACGTCCGCGCCGGCGAGAACACCGATCGGGTTGCTGCTCGCTCCCCGGTAGCGGAGCACGGACTCGACATCGGCATCCCAGATCATGTCGTGCAGTCGTGCAAGGTCGTCGGGGGCTGCGTCGCCGTACAACTCGATCCGCACCGGTGCACCGCTCGCGACGATTCGCCTCGCAGCCTCGACGAGATCGAACTGGCCTTTCTCCGTGGAGAGGGTGCCCAGCAGGACGGCCACCAGCATGTGCGGGGGCTCGTCGCGGACCTCGCTGACCGTCTCCGGGATCTCGATGGGCGGGTACTCGATCAACGTCGGCCGCCGGTACTGGGAGGCCGCATACTCCGAAACGGCGATACTGACGTCGGACCACGCATCGAGAGCGCGCACGATCAGAGCTTTCGGGATCGGCGAACGCAAGGTCGGGTTCGAGCGGATGCTCTCGCCGAGAATGATCGATCGGGGTGTGCCTGCGAGTACCGCAGCCAAGAGCGGCGCGGGGGTGACCGTCGACCCGATGACGACGGCGTCGGGTCTCGTCCGACGTAACAGCATGAGCCAGGGAACGAGCTGGGCTAGCGACTGGAGGGTTCGCAACGCCCCCGTAAAGGTCCGATGCCGGACTCCCATCCACCACTGGCAGGGCTGGACGATCACTTCCGCCCCCGGCAGCCGGTCACGGATCAACCGCTCGATGGGCCCCTTGCGTGGAATCGACACGGTGACCTGGTCTCCACATCGGACCGCGGCGGAGGCAAGGGCGACGAGTGTGCGTTCGGCTCCCGCCGTCGTCGACGAGTGAGCGACGAAGAGGACGTGCATGGGTGGTCCCTAGCCTGAGCTGATCTAGTCGGGCGGGCCGGACTGCGTGGGCGGCTCCGTGCATCTCATATCTGGTCGGCGACAGCCATGACGTATTCACCGTATCCGGATCCGGATTGTGCTCGGCCGAGGGCACGGCACTGTTCGGAGGTGATCCAACCCATGCGCAGGGCGACCTCTTCGACGCAGGCGATCCGGATGCCCTGGCGGTTTTCCAGGACCCGGACGTACTGGCCCGCCTCCATGAGGGACTCGTGGGTCCCGGTATCCAGCCATGCGAACCCACGGCCGAGGTCGTGCAGGTGGGCACGACCCTGCTCGAGGTAGGCGCGGTTGACGTCGGTGATCTCAAGCTCGCCGCGGGCCGAGGGACCGATGCCGGCGGCGATGTCGACGACCTGGTCGTCGTAGAGGTAGAGCCCCGTGATGGCTCGGTCGGAGCGTGGCTCGACCGGCTTCTCCTCGATCGAGATCAGTGTGCCGTCGATGTCCGCCTCGCCGACGCCATAGCGTTGCGGATCCTTCACGGGATACCCGAACAGGACGCATCCGTACTCACCGGTCGCAACGCTGCGCGCAGCGCTCTGCAGGGTCGAGGAGAAGGACGGACCGTGGAAGATGTTGTCGCCGAGTACGAGTGCCGACGGGCCGCCGCGGACGTGGTCGGCGCCGATCACGAAGGCCTCGGCCAGGCCGTTCGGAGCGCGCTGCTCCGCATAGTCGATCTCGAGGCCGAACTGGCTCCCGTCGCCGAGGAGCCGCTGGAAGCCGGGCAGGTCGTGCGGGGTGGAGATGAGCAGGATCTCGCGGATGCCGGCCAGCATGAGAGTGGCCAGAGGGTGGTAGATCATCGGCTTGTCGTAGACCGGCAGAAGCTGCTTGGACACGGCCCGCGTGATCGGAAACAGTCGGCTGCCGGTCCCCCCGGCCAGGATGATGCCCTTCACGGTCGCGCGTTCCCTTCGAGTTCGTCCGAGGCTTCGGCGCGCTGCAGTCGAGACGGGACGTGTCTCGATGAGGTGGCGCGGAAGGGTCGTGGCTCAGCACGACCGGCTTCCCTCGTGTTCTGGCGACGAGTGTGCACAGGAGTGATGGTGTCGGGGCTCCCTAGAGCAAGTCGTCGATTGAGTCATGGAAAACTATCAGTAGTTCACCCGGCCGGGTGGATGAGCTCCACGATCGGCGAGGTGTGCATGCGACTGGTGGTCACAGGTGGTGCCGGGTTCATCGGCTCCCATTTCGTGCGAACCCTCGTGAATGGCGGCTATGAGCCGTTCACGGGTGCGGACGTGACGGTCCTGGATGCCTTCACCTACGCAGGTCGGGAGGAGAACCTCGACTCCGTCAGCGACTCTCCGCAGCTGCACCTTCAGCGAGCCGACATCCGTGACTCGGTCCGGGTCGCCGAGGTACTGGCGGGAGCGGACGTCGTCGTACACTTCGCGGCCGAGACCCACGTTGATCGATCGATCACCGGTGCCGCAGACTTCGTGACGACGAACGTCGTCGGGACTCAGGTGCTGCTACAGGCGGCGCTCGACCTGGGAGTGGGGCGTTTCGTGCACGTCTCGACCGACGAGGTCTATGGGTCGATCGACGAAGGGTCGTGGCCCGAGAACCATCCGCTGGAGCCGAACTCGCCGTACTCGGCGGCGAAGGCTGGAAGCGATCTCCTGGCGCGTTCGTACCACCGGACGCACGGACTGGATGTCGTCATCACCCGGTGCTCCAACAACTACGGGCCTTACCAGTTCCCCGAGAAGGTCATCCCGCTCTTCGTGACGAACCTGCTCGATGGGCAGAGGGTGCCGCTCTACGGCGATGGGCTGAACGTCCGGGACTGGCTACACGTCGACGACCACTGTCACGGGATCGCTCTCGCCGCAGCGAAGGGAGGGGCGGGCGAGATCTACAACATCGGCGGCGGCACGGAGCTCCAAAACCGCGAGCTCACTGCCCGACTGCTCACTGCTGTCGGCGTCGGCGAAGAGATGATCGAGCGAGTGCCGGATCGGAAGGGACACGATCGGCGGTACTCGGTGGACTGGTCCAAGATCCACGACGAGCTGGGCTACGAGCCGCGACGCTCTTTCGATGATGGGCTCGCCGAGACGGTCGCCTGGTACCGGGAGAATCGCGGCTGGTGGGAGCCGCTGAAGAACGGAGTGGTCCGGTGAAGGCCACCGAGCTCGGTATTTCGGGAGCGTGGCTGTTCGAGCCGACCGTCTTTCCTGACCCACGTGGCAGGTTCACCGCACCGTTCCAGGGACCGGTGTTTCGCGAAGCTCTCGGCTTCGACCTCTCCGTCATGCAGTCCAACCAGTCGGTGTCGTCTCGCGGAGTCGTACGCGGCGTTCACTATGCCGACGTGCCTCCGGGTCAGGCGAAGTACCTTTACATCGCGGCCGGCGCTGTGCGGGACGTCATCGTCGACATCCGTGTCGGGTCACCGACATTCGGACAGTTCGAAGTCGTCGATCTGGACGCCGACTCGATGCGAGCCGTGTACCTGTCCGAGGGGCTCGGACACGCGTTCCAGGCGATGACCGACGGCACCGTTGTGGGATACCTGTGTTCCACGTCGTACGCGCCGGAACGAGAGCACGGGATCACTCCGATCGACCCGCAACTCGCTATCCCATGGGTGGCCGGTGTCGAGCCGGTGCTGTCGGAGAAGGACCGCGAAGCACCCACGCTGGCCGAGGCTGAGGCGGCCGGATCGCTGCCGACCTGGGACGCCTGTCAGGACTGGTACGCCAGCCTCCGAGCGCCTCACTGAATCAGGGTCGCGCCAGAGTCTGGTTGGTCCTGGAGTGACGGCCGGCATCGGTCGTTGAACTCGGGCGACGTGGTGGTCGGGTACCTGGACCGCCGCCGTACGGAATTCGGCGGCATGGAGGCCGGTCCGGGCCTGATCGTCGTGGCGCCGAGGGTGTCGTGGGTCGCGATTCGGGACGGCTCCCGAGGGCGAGATCGGTCTTGCCTCCCATGCTGGTCGCCATGCCGTCGTCGAGGGAGGAACTAGGCGGCTCGGGCGCCTGGTCGAGCAGACTCACGCCACCCGGGCGGGAGATCGGGACCGGTTCCGGCTGCTCGTGGCGCGCTACGGGCAGTACGTGTGGCTCGGCAGCTCCGGGAGTGGCGACGTCTGGCGGTCGGCGGGTCGGTGAGCATCCCGGGGAGTGGTGCTCCCGACGTTCCGGCTCAGGGCGACTCGTCGCGGTCGATGTACGGCCGGGCGAGCCCGTGTGCCGTCCCGAACGGGATGCCTGTCTGCTCTCCGAGCCGGGGCCAGGACATGCCTTCCCGCTGGTAGAGCGCCGCGAGCAGGCGCCCCAGCCGCTCCCGCGCCGCGTCCCTATCGGTGTCGGCGAGACGGACGGCCTGAATCAGTTCGTCGTCGCTCAGCTCGTCGGTCGGACGGGCGAGCAGGCTCGCGAGCTCGGCGAGCTGGTCCGGATCCACACCCCGAGTGTTTGCCGTGCTAGCTTTCGAGTACTCGAAAGCCGCATGGACGAGGAGTGCCACAGCAGTGACGGATGAGGTCTTTGCGGTTCACACAGCCCGACAGGGTTCGGTCGGCGCGGTCGAGGTCGTGTTCCGCTGCGAGCAGGAAGCGAGGAGGTACGCCGCAGACCGGTCGTGTGACCATCGGGTCCTGTCGGCGTCGGTGACGTCCTTCAAGGTCGGGGTGCTCGGAACACGCTGGCCGGTGTGCTGGTTCCAGCTCGGCGAGGAGCAGGACATCAAGTTCGACCGGCCGGGGATGTTCGGCCGTTGACCGACCGCGCGCACGCCGCGTCGCTGCCGTTGCACGAGTTCCTCGCCGGCCGATGACCCCTTTCGCCCGGTGGCGGTCGTGTCGTCAGTACGCGCCGCCGCCGCGCAGGACGGCGCCGACGGTGCGGAAGAGGATCTGCAGGTCGAACAGCGGGGACCAGCGGTCGACGTATTCGGCGTCGAGGCGGATCGACTCGTCCCAGCTCAGGTCGCTGCGGCCGGAGACCTGCCAGAGGCCGGTGAGGCCCGGCTTCACCGAGAGCCGGCGGCGGGCGACGGCGCAGTACTGCTCGACCTCCCGGCGGAGCGCCGGGCGCGGCCCGACCAGGGCCATCGTGCCGCCGACGACGTTGAACAGCTGGGGCAGCTCGTCGAGGGAGAAGGTGCGGATGATCCGGCCGACCGGAGTGATCCGCGGGTCGTGCGCCATCTTGAACAGGGGGCCGGCGCCCTCGTTGCTCGCGGCCAGGGCGGCGAGGCGGGCCTCGGCGTCGACACACATCGAGCGGAACTTGAGCATCCGGAAGTCCTGGCCGTCACGGCCGACGCGGGTCTGCCGGAAGAGGACCGGGCCTCCGTCGAGCCTGACCGCGAGGGCGACCGCCAGCATGACCGGCGCCAGCAGCACGATCAGCACCAGCGCGGCGACCGCGTTGAGGACCGCGTACCCGGTGCCTGCACGCCGGACCGCACGCGCGTCGTCCGCGGCGACGGTCTCCACCTGGACGCGCCCCTCGGCCTCGACGACGGTCGAGACGGCGTCGGCGACGACGGCGGCGGCAGCGGCGGTGGCGCGAACGGCCTCGTCCACCGGGCCGGATGCCGTAGACGTCGTGCGCTGGGGAGCGGTCATGTCCTCTTCGTCGACGCCGCCGAACGGCCCATTAACGGGGCCGCGGGCGGATCGCCAAACCTGATGATCGGCCCGCCCCGGCCGGTTCGATCATCAACATTGGGGATGTGACGCGGTCGAGGCCGTTCGGCGGAAATGACGGCGCCTCCCGGTGCGACTGAACGGACGAGAGTCCGTGGTCGGGGAGGTTCGTGTGACGTCGTTGGTGGAGCGTGCGGTGCCGCAGCAGCGGGTGCAGCCGGTGCACGTCCCGGACCGGGCCGGGGTGCAGGCCCGCGGGCCACGCCACGCCCGCCGGCCGGGACCGGACGACCGGTTCCGCGTGCTCGTCGTCTGCACGGGCAACATCTGCCGGTCCCCGGCCGGTGAGCTGCTGATGCGCCACCTGCTCGTCGGGCGTCTGGGCGGTCGTGCGGCCGGCCGCGTCGAGGTGTCGAGCGCCGGTGTCCGCGCCGTCGTCGGGCACGGGATGCACCCGCTGTCCCGGGCGCAGCTGGCGCCGTGGGGACTGGACTCCCGGGCGGACGGGTTCGTCGCGCGGCAGCTGGACGACGCCGTCGTCGACGGGGTGGATCTCGTCCTGGGTGCGAACGTCCGGCACCGCTCGGCCGTGCTGGAGCGTCACCCGGAGCTGCTGGACCGGACGTTCGCGCTGCGGGAGTTCGCCCGGCTCTCCGCCGCGGTGGACGCCGCGTCGCTCCCGTCCGACCTGGTCGGGCGCGGCCGGGCACTGGTCGAGGCCGCCCGTGCGCTGCGGGGCACCGTCCCGCCGGCGGACGACACCGTCCCGGACCCGATGGGGGAGCCGGAGCAGGCGCACCGCGACGCCGTCGGGCTGATCTTCGGGGCGATGCACGGGATCGTGGACGTCCTCGCGCCGCGGCAGCGGGTCGCCACCGGCTGACGACGCCGCCGGGCCTTCGTTGGACGGGGGTTGGACCTTCGCGTCCGATGCTGGGCCCGAATCGGACGTCGGGAGGACACCGGCATGGGCATCCCCCTCAAGCCCTCGACCAGCGGCCGGCAGTACGCGGGCTGGGAGCCGCGGACGGTCGCGATGGAGGGGCTGGGAAACCGGATCCTGCCGGACCAGGCGATCCCGGTCCCCGGCGACGACGGCGCCGGGGTGACGCTGCACGCCGACGTCTACCTGCCGACGGCGCCCGGCCGGTACCCGGCGGTCCTGTCGTTCGGGGGCTACAACACCGACCTCGACACCGCGGGCGTCCCGTCCGGCGCCAACGAGATCGGTTCGCCGCCGGTGTTCACCGACCGCGGGTATGCACCCGTCGTCGTCGAGCGGCGGGGGGTGGGCCGGTCCACCGGTGAGCGGACCGACCTGTTCTCCGCCGCCGACGTCGACGACCACGAGCGGGCCATCGCCTGGGCCGCCGAGCAGCCCTGGTGCACCGGGGAGGTCGTGCTCTTCGGGACCTCGTACTACGCGATGACGCAGCTGATGGTCGCGGCACGCCGCCCGCCGGCACTGCGGGCGTTCTTCGCCAACGAGGTGACGACCGACCTGTTCCGGCACGTCCTCCGGTTCGGCGGGGTGCCGGGGAGCTTCTTCCTCGGGGTCTGGGTCGGCGCGAACTTCACCGACGCGGCGCTGGCCCGGCGGATGTCGCCGAACGCGCGGGCGGTCGCCAGCCACCTGACCAACGGCCCGCTGCACACGCTCCTGGAGAAGGCGGTGCACGGGAACGTCTCGCGGATGTTCGCGTCGTTCCTCCGCAACACCCCGGCCGCCGACGCCGCGCGGCAGTACTCGCGCTGGACGTACGACGACACGACCCGCGACGAGGCGGGCGTCTGGGAGACGACGCGGGAGATGCTCGGCGCGATCGAGGTCCCGTTCGTGACCGTGCAGAACCTCGGCTACCTCAACCTGCACCAGTTCGGCGCCTACGACCTGTTCGAGCACGCCGGTACGGTGGACGGGCGGAAGTGGCTGATCCTCGCGCCGCCGGCGTACGACCTGCCCGTGTACTCGTGGCAGGGCGAGGCGCTCGCGTTCTTCGACCACGTCCTGCGCGGCAGCGACAACGGCTACGACGGGCAGCCGCCCGTCCGCTACTGGGTCGACGGCGACGACGGCTTCGCGACGTCGGCGACGTTCCCGCCGCCGGGCGAGCCGCGCCGGCTGTACCTCGGTGACGGCACGCTCGGGCCGGAACCGGCGGGGCCGGGCGTCGTCAGGTGGGCGGCGGTGCCGTTCGGGGTGCCGGTCCTGCCGGGCACGGGGGACCCGCAGGTCGTGACGTTCGACCACCCGGTCACCGAGGACGTCACCCTCGCCGGGCCGGTGACGGCGCGCCTCACGTTCTCCTGCAACGAGATCGACAGCTACGTGCTGGCCCGGCTGTCCCGGGTGGACGCCGGCGGCACCGTCCACCCGGTGTCCCTCGGTGCGCTGCGGCCGGTCGCCCGCACCGAGGACGCGACGCGCGGCAGCGCCGTGGAGATCGCGATCGACTCCGGGGTCCGGGAGCCGCTCACGCCGGGCGAACCCGTCGTCCTGCGGTTCAGCCTGACGCCCGGGCCGGTGCGGCTGCGTGCGGGCGAGACGTTCCGGCTCGACGTCGGCAGCCGCACCGATCTGCTGCGCAGGGACCCGGGCGAGGGCTACGTGCAGTTCGACATGCCGGTGCCGCCGTACCTGAGCCGGAACACGCTGCACGTGGGGGACGGGAGCTGGGTCGACGTCACCGTCGTCGCTGGTCACCGGGGTGCCACCCCGGGGTGACGCGCGGGGCCCGGCTCAGCCGACGCCCGTCGGGAACTCCTGGGTGCCCAGCACCCGGAGCAGTTCGAGGCGCTCCCGCGTCGCGTCGTCGGCGGGGGTGAGGACCAGCAGCTGCTGCCCCAGGTCGGGGGTCACGAGCGTCTCGCAGTCCATCAGCAGCACGCCCACGCGGGGATGCCGGAGCGTCTTGCGGTCGGCACGGCGGACCGCGACCTCGTGCTCGTCCCACAGCGTCCGGAACTCGGGGCTCGCGGCCGCCAGACGGTCGACGAGGCCCTCGACCTCCGGGTCACCGGCCCGGCGGCCGGTCACGGCGCGCAGGTCCGCGACGAGCAGGCGGGCGTGCCGCTCCTGCTCCTCCGGAGGGTGGCTCGCCCGCGTCGCGGGCTCGGTGAACCAGCGGTAGGCGAGGTGGCGACGGTCGCCGGTGAAGCCGGTCTGGTCCCCCGCCATCAGCACCGACAACCGGTTCTGGGCGAGGACCTCGCCCAGGTCCGAGATCACCATCGCCGCCGCGTCGTGGAGCAGTCCGAGCATCCGGACCAGCCCGGCACGGGCCAGGCGGGCCACCCCGTCGGCGGGTGACGGCTGATGTCCCGCCAGGTGGAAGAGGTGGTCACGTTCGTCGTCGGTCAGCGCGAGTGCCCGGGCGAGCGCGCCGAGCAGCTGGACCGACGGCCGGCTGCTGCGCCCCTGCTCGAGGCGGACGACGTAGTCGGTCGACATCCCGGCGAGCATCGCGACCTCCTCCCGGCGCAGGCCGGCGGTGCGGCGCCGGGGTCCTGCCGCGACACCGACCTCGGCGGGCCGGACCGACTCGCGGCGGCGGCGCAGGAAGTCGGCGAGCTGCTCGCGTTGCATGCGTCCATGGTGCTCGCGCGGCGGACCGCGAGCCAGGGAGTGGCTCTCCCACGATCGACGCTCCGTTCCGCCTGCGCCGGTCCCGGCGCAGGGTGGGGTCATGCAGACACGCACACTCGGCAGCACGGGCCCCACCGTCTCGGCCCTGGGCCTCGGGGCGATGAGCATGTCCGGCTCCTACGGCCACGCCGACCGGGACGAGAGCATCGCGACCGTGCACGCCGCCCTCGACGCCGGCGTCACCCTGATCGACACCGGTGACTTCTACGCCATGGGGCACAACGAGCTGCTGCTGGCCGAGGCCCTCCGCGGACGGACCGCGACGGCTACCAGCTGTCCGTGAAGTTCGGCGGGCTCGCCGGCCCGGGCCTCCCGCCGCTGCAGCAGGACTGCCGGCCCGCGGCGGTCAAGAACTTCCTCGCCTACTCGCTGACCCGGCTCGGTGTGGACCACGTCGACGTCTACCGCCCGGCCCGCCTGGACCCCGAGGTGCCGGTCGAGGACACCGTCGGTGCGATCAAGGAGATGATCGACGCCGGGTACGTGCGTCACCTCGGCCTCTCCGAGGTCGACGCCGCCACCGTCCGCCGTGCCCACGCCGTGCACCCGGTCGCCGACCTGCAGATCGAGTACTCGCTGGTCTCCCGCGCCGTGGAGGCGGAGGTCCTTCCGACGCTGCGGGAGCTGGGCGTCGGACTCACCGCCTACGGTGTCCTGGCCCGCGGTCTCCTGTCGGGCCACTACGTCCCCGGCAGGCCCGGCGACCACCGCGCGCACAGCCCGCGGTTCGCCGGCGGGAACCTGGACCACAACCTCGCCCTGGCCGAGCGGCTGCGTGCGGTGGCCACGTCGGCGGGCTGCACGGTCGCCCAGCTGGTGATCGCGTGGGTCGCCGCACAGGGTGACGACATCGTGCCGTTGGTCGGCGCCCGCACGCGGGAGCGGCTGGCCGAGGCGTTGCCCGCCCTCGACGTCGTGCTCGGGCCCGACGCGCTCGCGGCGATCGAGGAGGCGGTCCCTGCGGGCTCGGCCGCGGGTGACCGGTACCCCTCGGCGTTCATGGGCGCGCTCGGCGTGGGGAACTGAGGCCCGCGGAGGAGCCGGTGCCGCGGCCTGCCGGAGCGGCCGGGACCGTCCCTCGCTAAGCTCCGGCCATGCGTGACGTGCCGCCGACCTCGCCGTCCATCGACCAGAGCGTGCCGAGCATCGCGCGGTGTTACGACTTCGCCCTCGGGGGCAAGGACAACTACGACGTCGACCGGTCCGCCGTGGCCGCGGTCGAGAAGCTCGTCCCGCAGGGCGGGGCGCTGGCCAGGGTGAACCGTGCCTGGCACATCCGGGCGACCCGGTTCCTGGCGACGCAGACCGGCGTCACGCAGTACCTCGACCTGGGCGCCGGCCTGCCCACCGTGGAGAACACCCACGAGGTCGTGCAGGCGATCGACGAGAGCGCGCGCGTGGTCTACGTCGACAACGACCCGTCGGCCGTCGCGTACGGGCGGGCACTGCTCGACGACGCCTCCACGGTCCGCTACGTCGAGGGCGACCTCACGCGGCCGGCGGACGTCCTCGGCGACCCGACGGTCAGCACCCACCTGGACCTGTCCGAGCCGGTCGCGCTCTACCAGAGCGCCACGCTGCACCACCAGACCGACGACGTCGACCTGCCCGGGATCATGGGCGCCTACGTCGACGCGCTCGCGCCGGGCTCGTTCGTCGTGCTGAGCCACTTCTGGGACCCGGGCGGCGAGGACGGGGCGCAGGTGCGCCGGATCCGGGACATCATGCTGGCCCAGGGGCTCGACGGGGAGCACTTCCGCAGCCTCGACGAGATCCGGGCCATGCTGCCGGGGCTCGACATCCTCCCCGGGAACCCGGGGGACACCGACGGGCTGATCCCGCTGCTGGACTGGTGGCCGGACGGGCCGGCCACCGACGGCGCCGTCGACCCGGTGCTGCGATGCATCGTCGGGGCGGTCGGGCGCAAGCCCTGACCCAGGCCGCCGCCGCGCCTCAGCCGAACGGCTGGACCTTCTCCACCCGCGGACGGACGCGGCGCCATGTCGATGTCCGACCGTCCGTCGATGTGCCGGACCGGTCCGTACGTGCAGGGTCATGGTCGTGAACGAACAGGCGGACGGGTCGCGGCGCACCGCCGGACGGCCGGATGTCTGTGCAGCGCAAGGTGTCGCGCCGGTCGCCGTGGTGGAGGTCCTCCGCTACGTTGCGCCGTGCACGCCTGCCGACCAGTGAGAGGATCTGTATGTCGATCGCGCGTTCCGTCGCCCGGGTCGTCGTCCCTGCGATGAGTGCCGTCGCGGTGGCCGGCGCCATGATCGCCGGGCCGGGAGTCGCCCTCGCCGAGTCCCCGGTCCCGCCGGGGAGCCCGGGCGACAGCAACGGCAACGGGATCCTGGACTCCAGCGAGCAGCCCGACAACCCGGACCTGCTGCCGGAGCGGCCGGGTTCGCCGGTCCTGCCCGGGAGCCCGGGGGACACCAACGGCAACGGGCTGCTGGACTCCAGCGAGCGCCCGGACAACCCCGACGCGCAGCCGGAGCGGCTCGGCTCGCCGGTCGAGCCCGGGAGCCCGGGGGACACCAACGGGAACGGGCTGCTCGACTCGAGCGAGCGCCCGGACAACCCCGACCTCTGAGGGTCGACGACGCGCCCCGGACCGGTCCGCCGGTCCGGGGCGTCGTCGTGTGTTCTGCGGATCGGCCGTCCGGCTGGTCCGGGCTCGTTCTTCGGGAGGAGGACGACGGGCCGGATATCGATCCGTACGGCGATGTGCGGGGCCGGGTGGCGCGGGCACGGTGATGGTCGTGGACGCACAGGCAGCCGGGTCGCTCCAGGGATTCCCGACGTCCGTCCGCTCCGCCGAGCCGTGCACGATTCCCGATCAGGAGAGAGGGCCAGCATGTCGATCTCGCGTTCCGTCACCCGGACCGTCGTTCCCGCGATGAGCGCCGTGGCGGTGGTGGGGGCCATGATCGCCGGACCGGCCGTGGCGAACGCCGCGACGCCGGTCCCGCCGGGAGGTCCCGGCGACGTCGACGGCAACGGGATCCCCGACCCGGGCGAGCGACCGGACACCCCCGACCTCTGAGATCGACTTTCCGCTGGTCGCACCCTTGTGGCCGGTCGTCGACGACTCCACCGTTCGAATTGATGTTCGGATACTGTGGACCTCGTGGACGACGCCTGGACGCACACCGACGAGGAGCTGCTGCTCACCGTCGGCTCGCTCCAGCGCGCGATCGACGAGGCGTCCGCGGCGCTGGTCCCGCTCGTCGCGGAGGTCGCGTCGCGCGGCCTGGCCGAGGCCCAGGGGTACCGCGACGTCGCGCACCTCCTGCGGTCGGTGCAGAACGTGTCGCTGCGGACGGGGCGGGCGCGGGTCCGCGCCGCCGAGCAGCTCGCGCCGACCGTGCTGATCACCGGGCAGCAGGTCGATCCGCGGCTGCCCGCGCTGGCGGCGGCCTTCGGGCGGGCGGAGGTGTCCGCCGAGCACGTGGACGTGATCCAGCGGGTGCTGGCGGCGCTGCCGCCGCACCTCGACGAGCACCGCGCGCCGCTCGAGGCCGATCTCGTCGAGCACGCGCGGGGACTGGACCCCGACGGCGTCGAGAAGCTCGGCAGGCGCGCACTCGCCCTGCTCGATCCCGACGGCCCCCGGCCGCGCGAGCCGCACCCGACCCGCAACCGGCTGACCCTCCGGCCGCAGGGGAGCGGGTTCGCGGCGCGTGGCTGGTTCGACACGGAGTCCGCGGCCGTGCTGCGGACCGCACTGTCACCGCTGAGCGCGCCGGTCCCGCCGGTCGAGGCCGGGTGCGACGACGCGGGCGAGCCGATCGGGCGCGACGAGCGCTCGGCCGCCGAGCGCAACGGCGACGGCCTGGTCGAGCTCGCCCGGATGACGATCGCGACCGGCGCGCTCGGCTCGGAGCGCGGGCAGGAGGTGCGGGTGACCGTCACCGTGCCGCTGGAGGCGCTGACCACCGGCCGCGGGGCCGCGCAGCTCGGGTTCGGCGACGGGCTCCTCACCGGAGCGGTCGACGCGGGCGCCGCGCTGCGGCTCGCCTGCGACGCGGAGGTCGTCCCGGTCGTGCTCGGCACGCACGGGGAGCCGCTGTTCGTCGGGCGGGGGAACCGGCTCGCGAACCGGGGCCAGCGCCGGGCGCTCGCCCAGCGCGACGGGGGATGCGCCTTCCCCGGTTGCGACCGGCCGCCGCAGTGGTGCTCCGCGCACCACGTCGAGCACTGGGCCGACGGCGGTCCGACCGATCTGGACAATCTGGTGCTCTTGTGCGGGCACCACCACTCGATGATCCACAAGGGCGACTGGACGGTCACGATGGACGGTGGGTTCCCGCTGTTCCATCCGCCGCCGTGGGTGGCGGGTGGATCGCGACGGAACCCGGTGCACCGGGCGGAGCTGGTCGGGAGGGTGGCGGAGCTGTGTCCTCAGTAGGCGCCGCGGCCGCGCAGCACCGCGCCGAACGTCTTCCAGACGATCAGCAGGTCCAGCGCCACCGACCAGTTCTCCACGTAGCGCAGGTCGAGCCGGACCGACTCCTCCCAGGTGAGCGAGCTGCGGCCGCTGACCTGCCACAGACCCGTCATGCCGGGACGGACCAGCAGGCGGCGGCGGGCGTCGTCGGCGTAGGCGGCGACCTCGCGCGGCAGCGGCGGGCGCGGGCCGACCAGGCTCATCGAGCCGTTCAGCACGTTCAGCAGCTGCGGCAGCTCGTCGAGCGAGTACTTCCGCAGGAGGGCGCCCACGGGTGTGACGCGCGGGTCGCGGCGCATCTTGAACAGCGGGCCGGCGCCGTCGTTCTGCCGGGCCAGGTCGGTCAGCCGGGCCTCGGCGTCGGTGACCATGGAGCGGAACTTGACCATCCGGAAGGTCCGGCCGTGGGTGCCCACCCGTTCCTGCGTGAAGAACACCGGACCGCGGTCGTGCAGCTTCACCAGCAGCGCGACCGTGAGGAACACCGGGGCGACGAGCAGCAGGATCAGCCCGGCCGCGACCTTGTCCGTCGTGTGCTTGACCGCCTTCGCGATCCCGGAGAACCGCGGCTCGGACAGCCGCAGCAGAGGCAGCCCGTCGACCGGGCTGATGTGCATCCGCGGGCCGGCGATCTCCATCAGGCCCGGGTCGACGGCCAGCTCCGTCCGGCTGCCCTCCAGGTCCCAGGCGAGCCGGTGCAGCCGGGCCGGGCCCCAGCCGGGCGCCCGGCAGACGGCGACGACGCCGTGCTCCCCGGTCGTGGCCAGCGCGGGCACCGAGTCCAGGTCGCCCACCACCGGGGCGCCCTCGACGTCGTGACCGCCGCCGGTCCCGGTACCGGTCGGCGTGCAGACGCCGGTGACGCGCCAGCCGAAGTACGGGTCCCGCCGGGTGCGGCGGATCAGGTCGGAGACGGCGTCGTCCGAGCCGACGGCGAGCACCGGCAGCAGTCCGCGGCCGCGTCCGCGCTGGTGGTGCAGGCACTTGCGCAGCACGAACCGGGACGCGAGCAGCGCCACCCCGGTGAGGGGGACGAGCAGGAAGACCCACTCCCGCGACGACTGCACCATCATCGACAGCCCGCCGAGGGCGAGGACCACGTCGGCCAGGACCACCGCGCGTCCCAGCCGGACGAACTCGGCCGAGCCCTGGCCGAGCACCCGGCCGTCCCACGCGCGGCAGACCGGCAGGGCCACCGCGAGCAGGCCCGCGGCGATCACCCCGCTCCACAGCCGGGCGCGGTCGGCCGCGTCGAGGCCGGTGAGCCCGGCGAGCACGCTGAGTGTGACCGTCAGGGCGATCACCGCCAGGTCGCCGGACGCGACGGCGAGCGAGAACCGGCGCTGCCACCGCGGGGCGCCCGGCAGCACGGACGGGCGGCGCCGCTGCTGCGGCACCGTGATCCGGGTGACCCCGGGCCCGTGGGAGACGTCCGGAATCGCGCTCACGAGAGTCGGCTCCTCAGGGGCAGGGCCGGCGGCGCCGCTGGGGTCGGGCCGTCCGGCGGGCGCCCGTCCGCGGGCACCGTGACAGCCGGTCCATCGGCGTCCGGGATCTTCGCGTTACCCGGTCGGGTGATGACCGCGCGTTGCGCTCGTCACGATGCGGAGGGCGGATGCAACGGGTGGGTCCGGATGGGCGACGCTGAGGGTATGGACATCCACCCGACCCCGCTCCCCGGATCGGCGTTGATCGACCTCAAGCGCCTCGAGGACGACCGCGGGTTCTTCGCTCGCGCGTTCTGCGAGCAGGAGTTCCTCGACGCCGGGCTGGACCCGACGATCACCCAGTGCAACCTCTCGTACAACCACGAGGCGGGCACCCTGCGCGGCTTCCACTACCAGCTGGAGCCCAACGCCGAGGTCAAGGTCATCCGCTGCGTCCGCGGCGCGATCTTCGACGTGATCGTCGACCTGCGCCCGGACTCCGACACCTACCTGCAGTGGTTCGGGGCGGAGCTGTCCCAGGACAACTACAAGGCCATGTACGTGCCGCGGAACTTCGCGCACGCCTACCTGACCCTCACCCCGGACGCGACGACGATCTACCAGGTCTCGACGCCCTACACCCCGGGCGCCGAGCGGGGCCTGCGCTGGAGAGACCCGACGATCGGCGTCGAGTGGCCCGTCGAGGTCGCGCACATCTCCGACAAGGACGCCGCCTGGCCGCTCGTGTCCGAGAACCCGGACTTCGCCGGCACCCTGGCGGAGGCCCGCTGATGCTGATCCTCGACACCGCGCTCGCCCGCCGTGCCGCCGAGAACCGGCCGATCCGGGTCGGGCTGGTCGGCGCCGGGTTCATGGGCCGTGGCCTGGTCAACCAGATCGTCAACTCGACGCCCGGGATGGACGTCGTCGCGATCGCCAACCGGACCGTGCCGACCGCCGTCCGCGCCTACACCGAGGCCGGGCTGGAGCCGGTGGAGGTCTCGACGACCGCGCAGGTCGAGGCCGCGGTCGCGGCCGGGACCCCGGCGGTGCTGGGCGACGCGTTCGCGCTGCTCGCCGCGGAGAACATCGACGTGCTCGTCGACGTCACCGGCGCGGTCGAGTTCGGCGCGCACGTCACCGTCGCCGCCATCGAGCGCGGACTCCCGGTCGTCACCATGAACGCGGAGCTCGACGGCACCGTCGGGCCGCTCCTCGCGCACCGGGCGCGGGCCGCCGGCGTCGTCCTGACCGGGGCCGACGGCGACCAGCCGGGCGTCCAGGGGAACCTGCTGCGGTTCGTGAAGGGCATCGGCGTCACGCCGCTCGTCGCGGGCAACATCAAGGGCCTGCAGGACGAGTACCGCACCCCGACCACGCAGCAGGCGTTCGCCGAGAAGTGGGGCCAGGACCCCTACATGGTCACCAGCTTCGCCGACGGCACCAAGGTGTCGTTCGAGCAGGCGATCGTCGCGAACGCGCACGGCTTCACCGTCGGGCAGCGCGGGATGTACGGCCGCGACCACGCCGGCCACGTCGACGAGCTGACGCAGGTCTACGACGTCGACGAGCTGCGCGAGCTGGGTGGCGTCGTCGACTACGTGGTCGGCGCCAAGCCGGGCCCGGGCATCTACGTCCTCGGCACGCACGACGACCCGAAGCAGCGGCACTACCTGAACCTGTACAAGCTGGGCGAGGGCCCGCTGTACAGCTTCTACACGCCCTACCACCTGTGCCACTTCGAGGTCCCGAACACGATCGTGCGGGCGGTGGACTTCGCGGACGCCGCGCTGGCACCGACCGGTGGGCAGCGGGTCGACGTCGTCGCCACCGCCAAGCAGGACCTGAAGGCCGGGCACACCGTCGACGGGCTGGGTGGCTACGACACCTACGGCGTCGCGGAGTCCTCGCCGGTGACGCGGTCGGAGCGGCTGCTGCCGATGGGCGTCGCCGAGGGGTGCGTGCTCACCCGGGACGTCGCAAAGGACGCGGTGCTCACCTACGACGACGTGACGCTGCCGCCGGGGCGGTTGATCGACTCGTTGCGGGAGGAGCAGGAGAAGCTCTTCTCCTGAGTGCACGGTCGGTGGGTCCCCGGCCCGGCGCCGGGGACCTGACCAGCCGTCCCAGGGTCCTGGCGATGATCGTCATGTCGCCGCGGACCGACCAGGAGCGGACGTAGCCGAGCTCGAGATCGAGCTTCGCCGGCAGCAGCTCGCCGAGGTAGTAGGCCTCGACGTCGTCCGGCCGGGCCCGTTCGATGAAGACCTGTTCGTCGCCGAAGTCGAGGTAGGCGACACTCGTCATGCCGGGGCGCACGGACCAGACGGCTCGTTGCCGCTCGGTGTAGGACCGCGCGTACCGCGGATCCTCCGGGCGCGGCCCGACGATGCTCATGTCGCCGCGCAGCACGTTGAGGACCTGCGGGAGCTCGTTGAGCTTCGTCGAGCGCAGGACGCGCCCGACCGGCGTGATCCGGGGGTCGCCCTCCCTCGTCACCCGTGGCCCCGAGTCGCCCGGCCGCATCGTGGCGAACTTGAACATGGTGAACCGGCGTCCGTGCAGCCCGACCCGTTGCGCACGGTAGAACACCTCGCTCCCGCTGACCGTCAGGACCACGGCGACCGTCAGCAGGACCGGCAGGACGAGTGGCAGCGCGACCACACAGAGCAGGACGTCCAGTGCGCGTTTGGCCGCTGCCCTGCACCGGTGGCGGAGCCCGGGGCCGCGGTGCCCCGGGACGTCGTGCGACCGGTCGGGCAGGTCGGCCGGGGCGAGCGAACGGACCAGCTCGGCGAGTGGCGGGACGACGAGGACGGACAGGCCTGCCGCGTCGGCGTCCGCGGAGACGGCCTGCACCGCGGTGTCGTCGGAGGTGGCCACGACCAGGAGATCGGCGCCGTAGCGCTCGGCCAGTGCCGTGGCGCCCTCACCCGAGCGAGCGGTGCCGAGGCCGGCGATCCGACGCCGCGTCCCGTCCCCACCGAGCGTGGCGACGGGGAGGATTCCCCAGCTCGAGTCGCGCAGCATCGACCGCACGAGGTAGTCGGCGTCGTCCCCGGATCCCACCACCACGGCTCGGCGCGTCCGGCGCGGATCGGTGGGATCGGGACGGTCGATCCGCGCGTGCAGCGCCGCCCTCGCCCCCACGAGTAGCAACGCCGCGATCGGGATCGCGATCAACGGTGTCGAGCGTGGCACGGGGGGTGGGTCCTGCAGCACCGTCAGGGCGAACACCACGAGACCGACCGCGAACACCGAGAGGATCAGCCTGCCGCCGTCGCCGGCGGCGGCGCGCCCGGCCGTGTACGACCTGCGGCAGACACCGACCAGCACCTGCACGCCGGCGGCCACCACCGACATCCACAGCAGACCCGAGAGGTCGATCTCCGCCAGCGCCAGCTCGTAGCGGAGGAGCACCGCGACCACGAGCGCCGCGCACCACCCGATCACGTCCGTGGCGACCGCCACCCCGACGTAGGCACGATCACCGGCGACGCCCCGGCGGGCGGGCGCGAGCGGTCCGATCAGGAGCTCGTTCGACATGACACCTCACGTACGGGCGTGCGATCTGCGTGACGGGAGGCGACTCGCTTCCCACGCATTCGTGTTACACAGTGGCCGGATCTGGATCGAAAAACCTCTCTCCCATGTCGACGAAAAGTAGTTGATCGACACTCGTAACACCTGCCGGTCGACTTTCGAGTGCCCCGTCGTCCGAGGATCCCCAGGGGAGGAAAGATGTCGAATCTCAGCGCCGTGATCCAGGCCGGTGGCCGCGGCACTCGTCTCGCTCCGTATTCGACCGTTCTGCCCAAGGCATTGATGCCGGTGGGGGACGGTTGTGTCATCGACAATCTGCTCGCGCAGTTCGCGGCTGCCGGGGTGAAGAGGGTGTCGATCACCGTCAGCGCCTTCGGGCCGCTGATCCGCAGCTACTGCGGCGACGGTGAGCGGTGGGGGCTGGACATCGAGTACATCTCCGAGGACGAGCCACTCGGGACCATCGGCCCGCTCAACGCATTGCGCCACACGGTCCAGGACCCCTTCTTCGTCACGAACTCGGACGTCTTCACCGACGTGGACCTCGATTCCGTGCTCACCGAGCACCAGAAGCAGGAATCCCCACTCACCGTGGTCGTGACGCGGCAGAGTGTGAACATCGCCTACGGGGTTCTCGAACACCGCGGCGGACTGGTCACCGACTTCCGGGAGAAGCCGACCGAGCAGTTCTCCGTCAGTACCGGCATCTACCTGATGGAGCCCTCCATCTTCGACTTCATCCCGGAGAGCGGACCGTTCGGCTTCGACGAGCTGATGCGGACCATGCTGACCATGGACATGCCGGTGCACGTCTACGAGCACTCCGGCTCGTGGATCGACATCGGACGGGTCGAGGACCTGCGCCGGGCGCAGGAGCACGCCGAGCTGATGATGCGGGCGCCCGCGTGACGTCCGTCGCCGACCTCCCGATGATCGAGCTCGGAGCACCGGTCCTGGGGGACGCCGAGAAGCAGGCGCTGCACGAGGTGATCGACGACGGCTGGCTCACGATGGGCGGCCGGGTCCGCAGGTTCGAGCAGGCGTTCGCCGAGATGCACGGCACGGACGACGCGATCGCCGTCCACTCCGCGACGTCGGCACTGCAGCTGGCACTGGCCGCGGTCGGCGTCGGCCCGGGGGACGAGGTGCTCCTCCCGTCGCTGACCTTCGTGGCGACGGCGAGCGTGGTGCTGCACGCCGGCGCGACGCCGGTCTTCGTCGACATCGACTCGCCGGAGCGGCCGCACCTGTCGATCGAGGACGCGCGGCGGCGGATGACGGCCCGCACCCGGGCCGTGATCGTCATGCCGTACGGCGGGTACGCGGTCGACGCCCCGGTGTGGCGCCGGTTCGCGGACGAGCACGGGGTGGCACTGGTCGAGGACGCGGCGCACGCGGCGGGTCTTCCCGGCCACGTCGCCCGCGTCGCCGACGCCTCGGCGTTCAGCTTCTTCTCGAACAAGAACATGACGACCGCCGAGGGTGGGATGCTCGTCGTCGCCGACCCCGACGCACGGGAGCACGTGCGCCTGCTGCGCGCCCACGCGATGACGGCGAGCACCCTGGACCGGGACAAGGGTCATCGGACCGGCTACGACGTCGTCGACTGCGGTCACAACTTCCGGATGGACGAGCTGCGTGCTGCCCTGGGGCTCGTACAGCTCCCGCGGCTCCTCGGGTGGAACGCCACCCGGCGGGAGCTGACCGGGCGGTACCGCTCCGTCCTGGCCGAGGTCCTCCCGCAGTGCCGGGTCCCGTTCGAGCCGGACCATCCGACCGCCGCGCACCTGCTGCCGGTGCTGCTGCCACCTGGCACCGACCGGGCCGAGGTGGCCGCGGCGATGCGGGTGGCCCGGGTGCAGACCAGTGCGCACTACCCGCCCGTGCACCGGTTCTCGTACTACCGCGACCGCTACGGGGACGTGGTGCTGCCGAAGACCGAGGAGTTCCACGACCGGGAGCTGACGCTCCCGCTCCACCCGCGACTCACCCCGGGCGACGTCGAACGGGTCGTGGCGGCCCTCGCCGGGGCGCTCGACCCGGCGGAAACACCCGAGACACCCGGGACACCCGACCTGATCGGCACGACAGAGAGGAAGGCCGGATGACACCGGACCTCCACGACCGCACCGTCCTCGTCGTCGGCGGTGCCGGCTACGTCGGATCCGTCCTGAGCTCCCGGCTCCTGGACGCGGGTGCGCGGGTACGGGTACTCGACCAGCTGGTCTACGACAACGGGTTCGCCCTGCACCACCTGCTCGACCACCCCCGGTTCGCCTTCACCCGGGGGGACGTGCGGGACCGGGGAGCGGTGACCGCTGCCGCGACCGGGGCCACCGACGTGGTGCTGCTCGCGGCGCTCGTCGGGGACCCGGTCTGCAAGCGCTACCCCGAGCTGGCGGAGCAGGTGAACCACGACGCGGCGGTGCGGCTGCACGACTCGCTGTCCGATCTCGGGGTCCAGCGGTTCGTCTTCACCTCCACGTGCAGCAACTACGGGATCCACGACACGTCCACGTTCGCCGACGAGACCAGCGACCTCAATCCCCAGTCGCTCTACGCCGAGACGAAGATCGCGGTCGAGAAGCACGTCCTCGCGCGGGCGTCGCAGACGGCGACGACCGGCACGGTCCTGCGGGTCGCCACCGCGTACGGCCTCTCACCGCGGGCCCGGTTCGATCTGACGGTGTCCCAGTTCACCCGCGAGCTCGCCGCCGGGGGCGAGCTCGTCGTCTACGACGCCGACACGTGGCGCCCCTACTGCCACGTCCAGGACCTGTCGTCGGCGGTCCTGACGGTCCTCGACGCACCCCGGGACCTGGTGCACGGCGAGGTCTTCAACGTCGGGGACGCCGACCAGCAGTTCACCAAGAGGATGATCGTCGACGAGGTGCTCAAGCACGTCGACGGCGCGACGGTCACCTACCGCGAGGGCGACACCGATCCGCGCAACTACCGGGTCGCGTTCGACAAGATCTCCTCGACGCTGGGGTTCCGGACCCGGCACACCGTCCAGGACTACGTGGGTGCCCTCACGTCCGCGGTCCAGGCGGGCATCTTCACGGACGTGCGTGCCGGCGACCCGCGGTACGGCAACTACGCCGTCGCGCACCTCGAGTAGCAGATCGCCGGCAGGGGAACGCGATGGGCGGGCGGGGTCACCGTCCGCCCATCGCCAGCTCCGCGAGGTCCGCGCGGGCCGCGTCCAGCGCCGCCGGGTCCCGGCTCCAGTTCCGCCAGTCCGGCGCCACGCGGCGTACGACGGCGTCCACCGCGGCGTCCCCGGCGACGCTGCGGGCCAGCTCGGCGTACCCGTAGTCCTCGATGCCGTCACGGATCCACTTGAGCCGCAACGACGGTGCGGCGCCGTCCGGGAGCCCGACCGGACCGCCGGGGTAGACCAGCATCCCGTCGCCGGGGTAGCGGCCGTCGTACATGACGGCCGTCTCCCACGGATCGCCGTCGCCCCAGTCGTCGACCCGCCAGTAGAGCGACCCCGTGTAGCCGAGGCCCTGGTTGAGGAACCCCGGCATCGCGCGGAAGCCGACGGGGTCCGCACCGATCAGCCACTTCGGCGAGTAGTCGTCCTGGGCGAGAGCGGTGTAGGACCAGACCTGCATGCCGCGGGCGACCGCCTCCGCGGCCGTCGCGGGGTCGTGGTCCATCGGCAGCGACGCCCACACGTCGACCACCGGTGAACCGGTGCCGTCGTCGAACAGGAGCGGGTCCGGCGCCATGGTGACCAGCTGACGGACACCCGCCCGGTGCACGGCCCGCGCCCAGTCGCGTAGCGCCGGGTACAGCGCCGCGACGTCGTCGCAGTCGTCGATCTCGTCCGCGGTGTAGTTGTAGAGCAGCGCCCCGGCGGGAGCCCGCCGTACGGTCTCGGCGATCTCCTCCGGCGGGGGCGGTGGCCGCATCGTGCACGTCTCGCGGTCGGCGCCGCTGTAGAACCCGGTGTTGGCGGCGTTGATCCGGCCCCCGTCACGCAGCGAAGGGTCCAGTTCGGTCACCGGGACTCCCGGCATGGCGCCGTGACGGAGCAGCTCCGCGTCGACCGACGCCAGCCCGCCGGCGCTGAGGAAGGCTCCCGCGAGCGCGGGCCGGGCGGGCAGAGTCAGGTCGAGGACGGTGAGCTCGACGTCACCGGTGACGGTGCCACCGTCGGTCCGCAGCGTGTATCCGGTCCGGTAGACGCCCGGGGCCGCATCGCGGGGGACGGTGATGTCCACCCAGTACGGCTGGCTGCGGTGTGGCGGGACGGACACCCCCCGGGCGGGGACGTCCCCGCTCAGGGCCTCTCCGGTGACGGGATCGGTGAAGGGGACCAGACCGTCCGGGTACTCGCCGGGACCGTCGGTGCCGGACACCGGCAACGTGGCCGGGACGGACACGAACTGCTCCCGGTACAGCGAGACCGACGTGTCCGGGAGCCTGGCACCGCCGGGGCCCGCCGGCGGTGCCAGCTCCAGATCGACCCCGTGCAGCGGCCGGCTCCCACCGGTGACGACGATCTGGAACGACTCGGTCTCACCGCGGGCCGCGGTCACCTCTGCCGAGGTCGAGGCGCCGGGAGGAGCATCGCCCGGCACCCGGGTGAGTGCGTCCTCCACCCAGGCCGTGGGCGGTCCGGGTGGCGTCGGCGGTCCGGACGGGAGGGCCGTGACGAGTAGGACGCCGACGGCGCCCGCCGCGACCACTCCGGCACCGGCGATCAGTGACCGGCGCCGGACCGTCACCGGTCGGTCTCACCGATGTAGACGATGCCCTCGGTCCGGCCGCCGGTCGCCCGCAAGGTCTCGTCCGCGCGCTGCAGCTCGTCGCGCCGGCTCCGCTCCGACACGACCAGGATGGTCGCGTCGGCCGACCGTGAGACCAGGGCGGCGCCCGGGTCCTCGCCGAGCGGGTCGCAGAGCAGGACCACCACGTCGACGGTCTTCTCGAGCTCCTCGAGCAGGCGGCCGAACGCCCGGCCGGACAGGAGGTCGACCGTCGAACCCGGGGCCTCGCCGGGGGAGAGGACCGACAGGCCCGGGGTGCCGTCCACCGGGACGAGAGCGTCCGCCAGGGTCGCCTGCCCCGCCAGCACGGTGGTGAGCCCCGGGGAGGATCCCTCCGTGCCGTCGAACTCGGCCCGCACCACGGTTGCCGTCGCGCCGGTGCGGGCGAAGCTGGTCGCGAGCCCGGTCGCCACCGCCCGCGCCTCGCTCCGATCGGCGGACCCGGTGGCGCAGACCAGCACGCTGCCACGGACCTTGTCCCGGTCGCCGGGCAACACGAGGGCGCGGATCATGGCGATGGACTCCCCACCGTCGGCCCGCCGGGGGCGCCGCCGACGCGCCCACCACCGGCCCGGCCGCCGTCCCGCGCCGGAGCCGGGGCCGGACGGCGGGACCGTCCCGAACAACGGGGCCCGCAGGCTGTGCGCGGCGTACGCCGCGGACGGCACGTGCGGGTCGAGGCCCGCCACCGCTCCGGCCAGACCGGCCCCTGCGACGAGACCGATCGCAGCAGCAGCGGCGGCGTACAGCCACACCATGGACGACGCAGGTGCATCCGCGACCACCGTGTCGAGCACGACCGGGCGGGGTCCGGACTGGATCGACGTCGACGTCGTCGCGGTCAGCGCGTCCTGATAGGTCGAGAGATCCTCCTGCAGCCGGGTCGCGGCCTGCGGAGGGGCTTGCGGGGAGAGGGAGTCCAGTGCGCTCCTGACCCCGGCGATCGACTGTTCCAGCTCCGCCTCGCTCGCCCGGCGAGCCGCCGACCCGGCCTGCTCACGCAGGCGCACGTAGGCGCCTGCATAGGTCGTCGCGACCCGCTCCGCCTCCTCGGGTGTCGGCGCCGACGCGGACACGGCGAGGACCCAGGTCGACTCGTCCGCCTCGACCGTGACGTCGGGCTGGTAGCCCAGCTCCGCCGCCACCGCCTCCTGGACGTAGCGGCTCTGGACGAACTGGACCTCGGGGCCGACGTCGGCTCCGGACACGAAGACCTCGGTCGAGGCCGAGTAGGCCGGTGGCCGCAGCAGGACGGCCGCGACCGTGACGACGACGAACAGGACCACCACGGCGGCGACGAGCCGGCCGTGCCTGACGAGCGCCCTGCGCCAGAAGGTGATCTCCAGCTCGTCGGGCGATGAGGTCGGGTTCATGCTGATCCGGATTCTGTGCGGTGGGTGGTGAGGATCTCGGTCGAGCGGCGCCGGCCGTTTCGGGTCAGGAGCAGTGACCAGGCGAGAACGCCACCGACCAGGTAGCCGCCGGCCAGGACGGCGGCGGTCCCGGTGGCGCCGTGTCCCGCGGCCACGACGAGCACCAGGACGAGGACGATCGGCACGGTCGTGGCCTGGACGAGCAGGGCCCGGCGCAGCAGGCCCAGCGCGGACGCGGCGACGACGGCCCCGACGAGTACCGCCTCGGCGACCAGCATCATCGCGAGGAAGAACCGCGGGCCGTACGTGCCGTCCCAGTTCGCCCCCAGGAGCCACCGCCCCACCGGGTCGGGCAACAGGACGATCCCGGTGCCCCAGGCCGCGGCGAGTGCGGCCTGGACAGCGGTGACACGGCCGACGAGCCTGCGGACCTCCCCGGCGGAGCCGAGCCGCGTCGCGTCGGGCAGCAGCATCGAGCGGGTACCGAGGATCAGCACACCGAGTGGCCCGAAGAACAGGAACGCCGCTCGCAGCGCGCCGACCTCGGGGAGGGTCGTCACCAGGGGCATCAGGAGGAACGACGCGTCCACCGGCAGACCCGTGAGCATGTGGGTGGCGAGCAACGGCGCGGCGACCGCGCGGTGGATCGCGAACCACCGGTGCGCCACACGGATCCGGAGCCGGACCCGGAGCCGGAACAACGCCATCAGCGCGGCGATGCTGCCGCCGGCACACCATCCGGCCACGGCCGCGATCTCGGACGGCCCACCGGACGCGGCGGCGGCGATCCCGATCGTGCCGAGCTGCAGCACCGCCCACAGGACGTCCGAGAGCGCGGCCTCCTTGGGGACGGCTCGCACCATCGCGATGCCGCGCAGCCCCTCCTGGAGCATGAGCAGCGGCATGGCGAGTGCCATGAGGAGGAACGGGCCCGTCCCGTGCCCGATGAGGAGCACGACCCCTGCGGCGACGAGTCCGAGCACCGTTCCGAACACGAGCGTGTGCGCGAGGGCTTCGCCCTCCTCCCTGCGACGGTCCGCGCTCCGGCGTCCACGCAGGACCGCGAGGACGTCGCTCGACGTGGCGCGCACGACGCCGACGCCGATCGTGTAGAGCACCATGACCACCGCGAACGCGCCGAAGTCGTCCGGCTCGGTCTCGCGGGCCACGAGCAGGGTCAGCAGGAAGTTCGTGCCGGTGTTGACCGCCTGCGACAGGAAACCCCAGTGGGCCTGGCGCAGGTTCGACGTGCCGCTCACCTGGCGGGAACCTCCACGGTCGCGGGCGCTGCGATGGGCGCGGTCGCCGCGGAACCGGTGGTCCGGGACCGCCGGGCGAGCACCGTCGCGACGCCCGCCGCGGCGAAGACCACCCACCAGTGCCGCTGGTAGAACGCCTCGATCCCGAGCGAGACGCCGACCATCACGGCATGCCCGCACAACAGCGCGAGCAGGATCGGCCGCAGCTCGACCGACGCGACGGGCACTGCCGAGTACAGCCGCAGTGCCACCGAGACGATCAGCGCGAGGAACACCGCGAGGCCGATCATCCCGAGGTCGGACAGGAACCACAGCGCCGTGTTGTGCACGACGATGCCGTAGTCGGAGACGTACACGCCGAGACCGATCCCGAACACGGGGCTCTGGACGTAGTCGTGCAGGGCCTCCGCACCGATCACCAGCCGGGAGGAGATCTCGCTCGGCCGGGTCACCAGGGCACCGGCGTCGGGGATCTGCAGCAGCACCAGTGGCGCGAGCGCAGCGACCGGCAACACACCGAGTGCCAGCGTCCGGCCACCGAGACCCGGCCGGACCACGAGCAGGGTCAGCAGACCGAAGGTCAGCCCGATCCAGGACGAGCGCGAGAACGTCAGCAGCAACGTGGCCGGGAGGACCACGTACCCGACCGCCGCCCACCGGCCCGGCAGCAGGGCCGAGGGCGTCCGGGCCGTCAGATGGTGCAGCACCAGCGCCAGCGCGACGAGACCGCCGAAGGCGTTCGCGTCGAGCACCAGACCGGAGATCCGGTCGGCGGGCCACGGATCGTTCATCAGCGGGAGCACCGGCCCGCCGACCATGTTCAGCAGCCGTGCCCCGAGCGCGAGCGTCGCGTGCAGGAGCACGGCGGACACGAACAGCCGGAGGATCCGGTGGAGCCGCTCGGTGTCACGCATGTAGTCGATGAAGCAGGCTCCGGTGACGAGCAGGGCGATCAGCCCGACGTACTTCTGGAGCAGGGCGTACGAGGTCAGCTCACCGGTCCGGACGACGGCGACGAGGCAGCCGAGCCCGAGCAGCGGGACCAACGCCATGTGCCAGACGGTCCAGGCACCGCCCAGGTGCCGGAGCCGGCACGAACGCAGCACCACGTAGAGGGCGATGAACAGGTCGGCCGGAGCGATCTGGCGGTAGTCACCGACCTCGATCTGGATCGGCATCGTGAACAGGTAGGCCCCGAGCAGGATCAGGTCGGGGGACCACACCCGCCGTGTCGCCTGCGTGCTCCGGGCTCCGGCCTCATCCATGGACGTCGACGAATCGCAGCCATCCACCGGGGATCCGGTGGATGTCGGCATGGTGGCCCGTCCCGTCCGACCTGCCGGACGGATGGAGCTGGATCTCGTCGGGCGACTCGCGGTACTCCAGCGGGCTCAGTGTCAGGATCGGCCGGGCCCGGACGCCTGCGCCGTACACCTGCTCGCACGACTGGGTCAGGCGGACCAGCCGTCCGTCCACCTCGACGACGCGGCCTGCCGGCCGGGCCGCGCCCGCGTCGTCCAGCACGATCGGGTTCGAGGGGTGCGGCCGCCAGGGGCCGCGCACCGACGGCGCGACGAACAGGTCCAGCCGGTCGTGGGTGTGGCTCACGCTGCTCTCGGTGAACAGGTAGTACCGGCCGTCGTGGAGCAGCACGGTGCTGTCCTTGTAGGGCTTTCCCTGCAGCAGGATCCGGTCGAGCTCCCAGGCGTGTGGGGTCCCCATGGCCCGGTAGAGCCGCACCGTCCCGTCGAGGCTGGTCTCCGGGATCATGACGATGTCGTCGCCATCGGCGAGGACGTGGGGATAGGACAGATGGAAGTCCTCGCTGAGCACCACACCCCGGTAGCGCCAGTCGGCGAGGTCGTCACTCGTGGCGAGCCCGATCTCCCCGCGCGCCTCGCCCCGCCGGACCTGTTCGAAGAAGAGGTGCCACGTGCCGTCCCGCTCGATCGCGAACGGGTCGGCGACCATGGTGATACCGAGCCGGTCGAGCTCCTCCTCGGAGAAGACCGGGTGCCTGTCCCGGCCGACCGGCGACAGCGGGTCGGTGGTGCGTTCCACGGCGATCCGCCAGGGTGGGAGCCGGGTCGCCGGCCCGCTCAGCGCCGGGGGCACGACGCGCCTGGCGGTGGAGCGCAGCCGCGCCCTGGCGCTGCGCGGGCGCCCCGTGTTCGAGGCCTCGATCCTGCGGTAGAGCGCGACGAGCGGGGCGACGGCGATCGAGGTCGCGTAGTGGTCCTCGACCCGGGCGCGTCCGGCGGCGCCGAGCCGGGCCCGCTCCTCGGGATCCGCGGCGAGCTTCCGGACGGCGGTGCTGAGCGCGGCCGCGTCCCGCGGAGAGACCAGGACGCCGGCCGCTCCACCCGCCACGGCCTCCCTGCTGCCCCGGATGTCCGTCGTCACCAGCGGGACCCCTGCCGACATGGCCTCCAGCACCGAGACCGGCATCCCCTCCCGGTAGGACGGCTGGACGACCAGATCGGCGGCCGCGAGAAGGTCCGGGACGTCGCGGCGCTGCCCGAGCAGCAGGGTCCGCGCGGCCGCCTCCGGGTCGCGCCGGTGCTCCTGTTCGATCCTCGCCAGGACGGACTGGTCCCGTTCGCTCGGCGACACGTCGCCGACGAGCACCAGCCACGCAGGTTGCTCCGCGAGCAGTTCGGAGAACGCGGTCAGGAGCTCCTGGACACCCTTCTCCGCGACCAGCCTGCCGACGAAGACGACGAGGAGCTCTCCGTCGGGGACACCGAGTTCGCGACGGACCGCGTGCCTCCGGGCGGACCCCGGGGCGAACCGTTCGGTGTCGATCCCGACGCCGGGGGTGGCGACGATCCGGGCGGGATCCCTGGCGAACCCGTTCCGGCGCGCGTGCTCGAGATCCTCCGAGTTGACGGTGACGACGTGGTCGGCGAGGTGCCGGTTCAGCAGGCGCTCCGCGGTCTGGTGCACCACCCGGGACGGTCGTGCCATGCCCTCGTGGAAGTAGAAGCCGTGCACGTGGTTGATGACGCACGGGACCGCCGCGAGACGGGCCGCGAGTCGTCCTTGGATCGACGCGAGCGGACCGTGCAGATGGACCACGTCGAAACGCTCTCGCCGCAGGTAGCGGGCCAGTGCGACGATCTCGGTGGTCAGGGCGCGCGCCGTGACCTTGCGGCTGACGCCGATCCTGTGGAGTTCGTGTGCGGTGCCGAGGTGGTGCCGTAGTACGTCGCCGTCGTGGTCCATGATGCTGGCCGCGACCACCTCGTGCCCGTCGCGGTCCAGGGCGTCGAACAGCGGGACCAGGAAGCCGAACGCGGACTCCACACTGGACAGCTGACAGATGCGCACCGGGACAGCTCCTTCGCTCCGGTTTCCGGGCCTGGACACCGGAGCGGCCCGTGCGCGGGCCGCGGCGTCGCCGGAACACTCGTCCCCCGGTGATCGGGTGTTAGCGACGGAGCGGTACGAAGCGGTCGGGGGTCAGCCCGAACCCGAGGTCGTCACCACCGTCGTCGCGGCGACCGTCGTCACCATCGCGATGACCGCCGCGTCGTACTGGGCCTTGACGACCGGATCGTCCTTCAGCCCCTTCGCGATCTCCTTCGCGCGCCGCTGCCCCTCCTTCCGCTGCTGCTTGTCCACCCCGGACAGCGCCGCCGCTGTCTGCGACGTCGTGTGCAGGAGCGTGACCAGCAGCGCGTCGTGGGCGTCCGGGGTGCGGCCGGCGACGAGGATCCCTGCGAGCCGCTCCCGCAGTGCCCGCTCCGGGCCCGGGTCCGCCTCGGGCAGCCGGGTGGTGCGGAACAGCCCGAGGACCCGGCCCTCCTCACTGGTGAGGACGCCGTCGTCCACCAGTCTCGTGGCGACGAGCTCGCTGGGCTTCGTGTGCTTCCACGGCAGGGTGCTCACCCAGTGCGAGACGCTGCGCGGCTTCGCGTCGGCGGTGACCGTCTCCAGGACCGCCTGCAGGGCGGGGTGGTCGGACCGCTCGCCGGTCGGGACGACCTTCTTCGTCCCGTCGACGGTGACGAGGCCTCGCTCGATCAGGTCGCAGAGCAGCGCGCCGTGCAGCCGTCCGGGGTCGAACCACCCGTCGGGCTTGCCGGTCCCGTCGTGCAGGCCGATGAGCAGCAGTTCCTCGCTGAGCAGCAGATCCCCCATACCGGACGACCGTAGCGGGACCGGGCCTCCGGTACCTCCCGTGGCGGGGACGATCTCCTCAGGGCAGGGGCGGACCGACCTCCGGGCGCCCCATCGCCTCGGGGCCCCGCCGGTCGGTCCGGAGCTCCACGCGCACCCGTCGGGCGCCGTCGGTGTTCCCGGCCGCCAACGACGCGCGCAGGTGCAGCGACGCGGTCAGCTCGAAACGGTGCTCGCCGGTCCGGGCCAGCGACAGCAGCCCGATGCCCTCGGGGTTGCCGCGCCCCAGCCCGGTCAGTGACACCGCGACCGGCTCGTCGCCCGGTTCCGGCGCGCGGACGGCCCGGCTGCGCAGGTCCGGGATCCGGGCGAGCGGCGCGCCCGGCGCGTACGGGTCCCGGTGGGCCGAGCCCCCGGACATCGCGCGGAGCAGCTTCGCCGGCGCCGCGAACACCGTCTCGAACAGGGTCGAGCCGGCGACCAGCGACATCGGCGACGACACCACCTCCAGCAGCGGCAGCGACGGCGCGTGCCCCACGTAGCTGGAGTGGATGTCGCCGCCGACGGTGACGGTGGGGCGGCCGTCCCGGGCGGCGACGAGGCCGTCCCAGAACCGGGCGTACTGGTCGGGGTAGTCGGCTACCTGCAGGTCGATCGCCTTCTCCACCCGGGCGCCGAGCGGGCGCTCGCGCAGCCGCGTCCGGTACGGCGGCACCAGCATCGGCTGCGGGGTGACGAGCACGAGGACCGCGGCGTCGGCGGCGATCGCCAGCACCCGGTCGAGGTACTCGGCGTCGACGAACCCGGAGTGGCGGGGGTCGTCCGTGCGCCGGGTCCGGCGGGTGCGGGTGTCGAGCAGGACGATCTGCACCTCGTCGAGGTCGATGCGTTGCACGAGCTGGTTGAGCGGGCGGTGGACCTCGCCGGGCGGACCGTGCCGGGGCGGGCGGAGCGGGTCGGCGGCCGGGTCGTCGTCGAGCTCGCCGCGGGTGATCCGGCCGGTGTCGCGGTCGCGCACGCTGGGGGTCTGGAACGAGCCGTAGAGGTCGAACGCGGCGCGCCCCCAGGTGTCCCACTCGTCGGGGTGCACCGGGTGGTAGCTCTGCACCAGCGGATCCGTGGGCGGCGGGCCGGGATCGGCCGGGCAGGGCACCGGGGCGTCCGGTCCGGCGCGGCGGTGCCGCCACACGGCGAGCCTGCGGAGCAGCCCGCCGCGACCGGCCCGGCCGATGTTGGAGTAGGAGTGCCGCGCGGTGACCGACGCGTGCGGCCAGTTGTTCCAGAACTCGTGGTCGTCGGGCAGGAACCAGTGCGGGCCGTGTCCCAGCAGCTCCCGCATGCCGAGGTGGCGGCGCTCGCCGTAGCGCTGCATGCCCCAGGACGTCCAGTACTCCAGCAGGCCGTAGGTGCGTGGCGTGCTGCGGGCCATCGTCGCGTAGAACTTCGCGGGCGCGTCGGCGTAGACCTGGTCGCCGGTGAGCAGCGCGAGGTCCGGCGCGGCGACGTGGTCGCGCAGGTGCCGGAACGCCGCGTCGAGGGCGTTCGTCGTGTCGGTGTCGGCGTCGTAGCAGGACCCGACGAGCGCGGTCAGCGACCCGCCGACGGCGATCCGCGACGGCAGCGTCCGCACCCGGCAGGACGCCCGGCGGTGCTCCTCGCGCAGCCCCGGCACCGGGGCCAGTTCGACGGCGGCCTCGCCCCACGCGTCGGGCGCCAGCCGGTCGACGACGACGTGGCCGTGGAAGAACCGGGTGCCCGCCCGCCAGCCGGAGACGGCGCGCTCGTCGTCGAAGCCGAAGCGCAGCAGCGTCGTCGTGACCCTGGCGTCGCCGGCCGCTCCGGAGACGGTGACCGTCGCGTCGAGCGTCTCGGCGTCGCAGCCGTGCACCAGTGCGCCGATCCACAGCCGGACCTGCCGGGTCCCGGCGTCCTTGCCGACGACCGAGAGCCCCGGCTCGATGTCGTGTTCCGGGCCGCCGCGGTGCCCGAGCACCCACTGCCCGGCCCGGAACAGGGCGTGCTGGAAGCGCCGTACGGGCGCGGGGGCACCGCTCACACCCCCACCCTGTCAGCCCCGGCGGTCGAACTGCTCCGCCACGCCCACGACGTACTCGCCGTATCCGGAGCCGAGCTGGGCCTCGCCGAGCCGCCGGGCCTGCGCGGCGCCGATGTAGCCCATGCGGAGGGCGACCTCCTCGATGCAGGCGATGCGGACGCCCTGGCGGTTCTCGAGGACGCGGACGTACTGGCCGGCCTCCATGAGGGACTCGTGGGTGCCGGTGTCGAGCCAGGCGAAGCCGCGGCCGAGGTCCTGGAGGTGGGCGCGGCCCTGGTCGAGGTAGGCGCGGTTGACGTCGGTGATCTCGAGCTCGCCGCGGGGGGAGGGCTCGACCGCGGCGGCGATGTCGGCGACGTGCTCGTCGTAGAGGTAGAGGCCGGTGATGGCCCGGTCGGAGCGGGGGTGCTCGGGCTTCTCCTCGAGGGAGACGAGCCGCCCGTCCGGGTCGGCCTCGCCGACGCCGTAGCGGCGGGGGTCGCGGACGGGGTAGCCGAACAGGACGCAGCCGGCCTCGCCGGTGGTCACCTGGGCGACGCGGCGGCGCAGCAGGTCGCCGAAGGACGCCCCGTGGAAGATGTTGTCACCGAGGACGAGTGCCGACGGGCCGCCGCGGACGTGGTCGGCGCCGATGACGAACGCCTCGGCGAGGCCGTTGGGGTGCTCCTGCGGGGCGTAGGTGATCTCCAGGCCGAGCTGCGTGCCGTCGCCGAGGAGCCGCTGGAAGCCGGGCAGGTCGTGCGGGGTGGAGATCAGCAGGATCTCCCGCACGCCGGCCAGCATGAGCGTGGTCAGCGGGTGGTAGATCATCGGCTTGTCGTAGACCGGCAGCAGCTGCTTCGAGACGGCCCGGGTGATCGGCGACAGCCGGCTGCCGGTCCCGCCGGCCAGGACGATCCCCTTCACCGCGGCACCCCGAGGTACCGGTCCAGTCCGTCCCGCCAGGCCGGCATCGAGATCCCGGCTCCGGTCGCCCGGCTCAGGTCCAGCACCGAGTTCGCCGGGCGGCGGGCCAGGTGCGGCTTGTCCGCGGCGTACTCGGCGGTCGACACGGCGCGGACGTCGGCGGGGTCCCGGCCGCACCGGGCGAACACCTCGCCGGCCACCCCGTGCCAGCTGACCGGCTCGCCGTCGCCGGTGACGTGGTAGACGCCCTGCCCGCTCCCGGCCAGCGCGACCAGTGCGGCGGCGAGGTCGGGGGCGAAGGTCGGACGGCCGACCTGGTCGTCGACGACGGCGGGGGAGACGCCGTCGCGGGCCAGCCGGGCCATCGTCGCGACGAAGTTGCCGCCGTCGCCGGCCACCCAGCTGGTGCGGACGACGACGTGCTGCGGGGCGCCCGCCCGCACGGCCAGCTCGCCGGCGGCCTTGGAGGCGCCGTAGACACCCAGCGGCGCGAGCGGGGTGTCCTCGGGCATCGGGCCGGGCGCGGTGCCGTCGAAGACGTACTCGGTGGAGACGTGCACCAGCGTGAACCCGTACTGGGCGGCCGCCGCGGCGAGGTACGCCGGGCCGAGCGCGTTCACCCGCCACGCCGCCGCGGGATCGGTCTCCGCCCGGTCGACGGCGGTGTACGCGGCGGCGTCGAACACGACGTCGACGCCCGAGAAGTCGAACGCGGCGACGGCGGCGGCGTCGCCGACGTCCAGCCCGTCCCTGGTGAGGGCCACGGCATCGGGCAGCGCCGCCGTCAGTGCCCGTCCGAGCTGCCCGTTGGCACCCAGCACGCACGCGCGCACGCGCCCACCTCCTCGCCGTCCGACGGGGCGACTCTGACACGCTGACCGGGGCCGACGACGAGCGGGGAGGGCGTGTGCGGGTCGTGGTGACCGGCGGAGCCGGGTTCATCGGTTCCCATTTCGTGCGGAGCGCCGCCGCCGGGGCCTACCCGGCGCTCGCGGGCGCGGAGATCGTGGTGCTGGACGCCTTCACCTACGCCGGGCGGATCGAGAACCTGGCACCGGTGGCGGACCGGGTCACCGTCGAGCGCGGCGACGTCCGGGACCCGCAGCGGGTCGCCGGGGTGCTGACCGGCGCGGACCTGGTCGTGCACCTCGCCGCGGAGACGCACGTGGACCGCTCGATCACCGGCGCCGCGGACTTCGTGACGACCAACGTCGTCGGGACGCAGGTCCTGCTGCAGGCGGCGCTGGACCGGGGCGTGGGGCGCTTCGTGCACGTCTCGACCGACGAGGTGTACGGGTCGATCGAGCAGGGGGCGTGGCCGGAGAGCCACCCGCTGGAGCCCAACTCGCCGTACTCGGCGGCGAAGGCCGGGTCGGACCTGCTGGCGCGCAGCTACCACCGCACGCACGGCCTGGACGTCGTGGTGACCCGGTGCTCGAACAACTACGGGCCCTACCAGTTCCCGGAGAAGCTGATCCCGCTGTTCGTCACCCGCCTGCTCGACGGGAGGCGGGTCCCGCTCTACGGCGACGGGCTCAACGTGCGGGACTGGCTGCACGTCGACGACCACTGCCGCGGGATCGCGCTGGTCGCGGAGAAGGGCCGGGCCGGGGAGGTCTACAACATCGGCGGCGGCACCGAGCTGACCAACGCCGACCTGACGCGGCGGCTGCTCGCCGCGGTCGGCGCGGGCGAGGACATGATCGAGAACGTCGAGGACCGCAAGGGCCACGACCGCCGGTACTCGGTGGACTGGTCGCGGATCCGCGACGAGCTCGGCTACACGCCGCGGTGGTCGTTCGACGAGGGCCTCGCGGAGACCGTCGCCTGGTACCGGGACCACCGGTCGTGGTGGGAGGCGGTGCGGACGTGAAGGCCACCGAGCTGGGCATCGACGGCGCCTGGACGTTCGAGCCGGCGACGTTCCCCGACCACCGCGGGTCCTTCACCGCACCGTTCCAGGGGCCCGCGTTCCGCGAGGCACTCGGCTTCGACCTGACCGTGGCGCAGACCAACCGGTCGGTGTCGCACCGCGGCGTGATCCGCGGGGTGCACTTCGCCGACGTCCCCCCGGGCCAGGCGAAGTACCTGCACGTCGCCGCCGGCGCGGTCCGGGACGTGATCGTCGACCTGCGGGTCGGGTCGCCGACGTTCGGCCGGTACGAGGTCGTCGAGCTCGACGCGGCCGTGCCGAGGGCCGTCTACCTGGCCGAGGGGCTCGGGCACGCCTTCCAGGCGCTGGCCGACGGCACCGTCGTCGAGTACCTGTGCTCGACGCCGTACGCCCCGGACCGCGAGCACGGCATCAGCCCGCTCGACCCGGAGCTGGCGCTGCCGTGGGCCGACGGGCTCGAACCGGTGCTGTCGGACAAGGACCGGGACGCACCGACGCTGGCGCACGCGTCGGACACCGGTCTGTTGCCCTCCCGCAATCTGTGCGATGCCCGGTACGTCCAGCTCCGCACCACGGGTTAGCCTCCGCCCATGGCGGAGAGCGACCAGCCCCTGAAGATCTCGGTGATCGGCTGCGGGTACCTGGGTGCGGTGCACGCGGCGTCGATGGCCGAGCTGGGCCACGAGGTCGTCGGCGTGGAGGTCGACGCGGAGAAGGCGGAGGCGCTGGCCGCGGGCCGGGTGCCGTTCTACGAACCGGGATTCTCCGAGCTGCTGCGGCGGTCGCTGGACTCGGGCCGGCTGTCGTTCTCCTCGGACATGGCGACGGCCGCGGGTGCGGCGGTGCACTTCGTCTGCGTGGGCACCCCGCAGCGGCGCGGCGAGTACGCGGCGGACCTGACCTACGTGGAGGCGGCGACGGCGTCGCTGCTGGACGTGCTCGGCCCCGGTGAGCTGGTGGTGGGCAAGTCCACGGTTCCCGTGGGGACGGCGGCGCGGCTCGCGGAGCTGGTGGCCGAGCGGGTGCCGGGCGCGGGGCTGGCGTGGAACCCGGAGTTCCTCCGGGAGGGGTTCGCGGTGCAGGACACGCTGCACCCCGACCGCCTGGTCTACGGCGTACCGGGACTGTCCGGGGTGGAGACGGCCGTCGACGCCGAGGCGGTGCTGGACACCGTGTACGCGCGGATCGTCGCCGAGGACACCCCGAAGGTCGTGACCGACTACGCGACCGCGGAGATGGTCAAGACCGCCGCGAACTCGTTCCTGGCCACGAAGATCTCCTTCATCAACGCGATGGCCGAGCTGTGCGAGGCCACCGGTGCGGACGTGAAGCAGCTGGCCGACGCGATCGGGCACGACGACCGGATCGGCCGGAAGTTCCTCAACGCCGGGCTGGGCTTCGGCGGAGGATGCCTGCCGAAGGACATCCGGGCGTTCATGGCGCGGGCCGGTGAGCTGGGGGCCGACCAGGCACTGACCTTCCTGCGGGAGGTCGACAACATCAACATGCGGCGGCGGATCCGGATGGTGGAGCTGGCGCGGCAGGTATGCGACGACTCGCTGCTGGGCAAGCGGATCGCGGTGCTGGGTGCGGCGTTCAAGCCCGACTCCGACGACATCCGGGACTCGCCGGCACTGAACGTGGCGGCGCAGCTGCAGCTGCAGGGCGCGAACGTCCGGGTGACCGACCCGCAGGCCGGGGACAACGTGCGCAAGCACTGGGCGCAGCTCGACTTCGTCGAGACCCCGGAGGAGGCGGCGGAGAACGCCGACGCCGTGCTGCTGCTGACCGAGTGGCGCCAGTACAAGCAGCTCGACCCGGCGGCGTTCGGGAAGGTCGTGCGCACCCGCCGCGTCCTCGACGGCCGCAACGCGCTGGACCGCGAGACCTGGGAGGCGGCGGGCTGGACCTACCGCGCGCTGGGGCGACGGAACGTCTGAGGCCGGCGCGATGAGCACCGACCTGCGGTCCCTGATCGACGACGCCCCGATGCGCCGCTTCCAGTGGCGCGCGGTGACCGTCTGCCTGGTCCTGAACCTGATCGACGGCTTCGACGTGCTCGTCATGGCCTTCACCGGCCGCGCGGTCGCCGCCGAGTGGGGGCTCGGCGGCGCCGAGCTGGGGCTGCTGCTGTCCGCCGGGCTGGTCGGCATGGCGCTGGGCTCGATCTTCCTCGCGCCTGCCGCGGACCGGATCGGCCGGCGCCCCGTCATCGTCGCCGGGCTCGTGGTGGCGGGCATCGGGATGCTGCTGTCGGCGGCCGCGCCGTCGGTGGTCGTCCTCGGTGCGTTGCGGCTGCTCACCGGCGTCGGTGTCGGCGGGGTGCTCGCCTGCAGCAGCACGATCGCCACCGAGTACGCCTCGCGCCGCTGGCGGCCGATGGCGGTGGGCCTGCAGGGGATCGGCTACGCCGGCGGTGCGACGCTCGGCGGGTTGCTGGCCGTCGCGCTGATCGAGGCGCACGGCTGGCGGACGGTGTTCCTGATCGGTGGCGTCGCCACCCTGCTCGCGGTCCCGCTCGTGCTCGGCGCGCTGCCCGAGTCGCTCGGGTTCCTGCTGACCCGGCGGCCCGCGGGCGCCCTGGACCGGGTCAACGCCCTGCTGCGCCGCCTGGACGCGCCCACCGTCACCGAGCTGCCGGATCCCGAGCCCGGCACCGATCCCGGCACCGTGGCCGGCGGGCCGCGGGCCCTGCTGGCACCCGCACTGCGCCGCACGACGGTCGGCCTCTGGGCGATGTTCGTGCTGGTGATGGCGGGGTTCTACTTCGTCACGAGCTGGACGCCGACGCTGCTGATCGAGGCCGGACTGTCGCCGTCGCAGGGGTTGACCGGCGGGACCCTGCTGAACGTCGGCGGGATCTTCGGGACGGTCGTGCTGGGCGCCCTGGCCGCCCGGTGGCCGCTGCGCGGCGTTCTGACCGGCTACCTGCTGGCGAGCGGCGCGCTGCTCGCGCTCCTGCTGCCCGCCCTGTCGGTGCTCGCCGTCGCGTTCGCCGTCGGGATGCTGGTCGGGGTCGTCGTGAACGGCTGCGTCGGCGGCCTGTACGCGCTCGCCGCGACGTCGTACCCGGACCGGATCCGGGCGACCGGGGTCGGCACGGCGATCGGCGTCGGCCGGATCGGGGCGGTGGCCGCGCCGGTCGCGGCGGGGGCGCTGCTCGACGCGGGGGCGTCCCCGCAGGCCCTCTACCTCGGCTCGGCGGTGATCTTCGTGCTGAGCGCGGTCGTGCTGCTGACCCTGCACCGCACGCCCGCGGCCCCCACGACGGCCCGTTAGCGGGTACAACACCGGGGTGACCTCGCATCCCGTGCTGGCCGGATCGGACCGGGAGTCCTTCGGCTCCCTGCACCGCCGCTCCACCCCGCGCGACGAGCGCTACCGGATCGGCAAGGGGCGGCGGGAGGCCGCGCCCCGGTCCACGCTCGCGTCGTGGTCGTCGGCGCTGCGGCGGGTCGACCCGGTCGATCTCGTCGAGATCACCAACTCCGGCCGGGTGCCCGAGCTCGTCCCGCTGCGCGTGCAGCGGATGAGCGCGTCGCCGCACGCGTTCCTGCGCGGTGCCGCGGCGCTGCACGCCGCCGACTTCGCGGTGCTGCCCGCCACCGGGATCCACCCGGTGATCTGCGGCGACGCCCATCTCGGCAACTTCGGCTTCTACGCCTCACCGGAGCGCGAGCTCGTCTTCGACCTCAACGACTTCGACGAGGCCCATCCCGGGGCCTGGGAGTGGGACCTGCGCCGGCTGGTCGCCTCCACCTGGGTGGCCGGGCGGGACTCGGGGGCGTCGGAGCGGCAGTGCGCCGAGGCCGTCGCCCGCTGCGTGCACGCCTACGCCGAGCACCTGCGCGCGCTGGCCGAGCAGCCGCTGCTGGCGCGCTCGTTCGACGTCATGGACGTCGAGACGCTGCGCGACGACGCCGACCACAAGACCGCCCGGCGGGCCATCGACAAGGCCGCCGAGCGCGCCCGCAAGCGGACCAGCGACCGGGCCCTGCCCCGGTTCGTGAGCGAGGACGGTGGCGAGCGCCGGATCGTCACCGAGCCGCCGCTGATCACCCACCCCGACGACGAGCACACCGACCGGATCCTCGCCGCGCTCGACGACTACCTCGCCACGCTCCCGCCGCACTGGGCGCGGATCCTCGGCGGCTACCACGCCACCGACGTCGCCCACAAGGTCGTCGGGGTCGGCTCGGTCGGGCTGCGCGCCTACCTGGTGCTGTGCGAGGGCTCCAGCCCGGACGACGTGCTGTTCCTCCAGCTCAAGCAGGCGCGGCGGTCGGTCGTCGGCCCGTACGTGCACGGCCACGAGGCGTGGCACTCGCACCAGGGACAGCGCGTCGTCGAGTACCAGCAGGCGCTGCAGACCGTCTCCGACCCGCTGCTCGGCTGGACGACGGTCGGCGGCCGCCAGTACTACGTCCGCCAGTTCCGCGACATGAAGGGCGCGATCGTGCCGGACACGCTGTCCGCGCCCGCGTTGGCGGACTACGCCGACATCTGCGGGAAGCTGCTCGCGAAGGGGCACGCCCGGACCTCCGGTGCGTCCATGATCGCCGGTTACCTGGGCAAGGGCGGCAAGGTCGCGGACGCGCTGTGCACCTTCGCCCGCGCCTACGCCGACCAGACCGAGGCCGACCACGACGCGTTGCTGCGCGCAATCCGGTCGGGGCGCCTGTCGGATCGGACACCTGAGCAGGTGCCCGGTGGGGCCATCGGCTAAATTCTGCCCCCGTGACCGTCGTCGAAACCCTGCTGGTCTTCGTGGTCGCGCCGGTGGTTCTGTACTTCGCGATCTGGACGTGGATCGCGCTGCGCAACCGGAGCGCCCGCCCCCGCTACGACGTGGGGGACCCGTGGACGTACGAGCCCCTGTTCTGGATCGCCAACCCGGCCGGCGCCGCGCACCACGCGGCACACGCCCCGGCCGCCGGCAGTGACGCACGAGGAGGTACCGGTGGCAAGTGGTAGCGGCGTCGCCGTCTTCCAGGGCAACGAGGAGGACCTGCCGGAGGGGTCGGTGGTCACGGCCTCCGGCCGGGTCTCCGTGGCCGAGCAGTTCCGCGAGCCCGACCGGTCCGACCTCCCGTTCTCCCCGGTGCAGCTCACGCGTCTCGACGACGCGCTGACCCTCACCAGCCGGGAGACCGGCCTGCGGTTCGCCCTGTACCTGGGTGACCTCGGGTCCGACGCGCGGGCGACCGCCGTCGACCTGCACGGCCGGATCGAGGGCTACGACGACGCCGTCCTGGTCGCCGTGAGTCCCGGGCAGCGGCTGCTGGAGATCGTCACCGGCGCCGAGGCCGCGGTCCGGCTGACCGACCGCGGTGCCAAGCTCGCCCTGATGAGCATGGTGGCGTCCTTCAAGGAGGGCGATCTCTTCGGTGGCCTGCTCTCCGGGCTGCGCATGCTGGCCGACCAGGCCGGTACCCGGGGCTGACCGGCCCCGACCGGGCGCGCGGCCGAACGGACCAGCCGCGTGTCCGGTAAGTGCACGACACCACGAACAGCCGAACGGTTTTAAGGTGTCACTATGGTGCATTCCCGCGAGGCGGTCCCGGAATGACCGGGGCGAGCCCGATCCTGATCGTCGACGACCACGAGCTGGTCGGTTCGGCCCTGGCGCTGAACCTGCGCGCCGAGGGTGAGGACGCGACGTTCCAGCCCGTGCGGTCGGCGGCCGGCGTCCTCGACCACGCCCGCCGCGGCGAGCCCGGGCTGATCGTGCTCGACCTGGACCTCGGCCGGGACCCGGACGGCAACCGGATCGACGGGGTGCGCCTGGTCGCGCCGCTGGTCGACCTCGGATGGCGGGTCGTGGTCCTGTCCGGCAGCTCCGACGCGGGCCGGGTCGGCGCCGCGCTCGACGCCGGGGGGTTCGTCTTCGTCCCGAAGAACGCCCCGTTCCCGGCTCTGCTCAACGCCATCCGCGAGGCCAGGGCGGGGCGGTCGGTGATGCCGCCCGGCCGCCGGGAGCAGTTCATCAAGCTGCACCGCGACCGCGAGAGCGAGCGCCGCGACCTGCACGAGAAGCTGAACAAGCTCACGCAGCGCGAGCGCGAGGTGCTGGCGCTGCTCGCCGGCGGGAAGCGGGCCCAGGCCGTCGCGGACCATTTCGTCGTGTCGCTGGCGACCGTCCGGACCCAGATCCGCGCCGTCCTCACCAAGCTCGAGGTCGGGTCCCAGCTCGAGGCCGTGGCGCTCTACCGGAAGGCAGCAGGGCTCTGAGCCGTCCGGACCTGTCCCGCTGGGCCGTCCGTCCCTGCGCCTCCACCTGCGGTGATGGCCCGGGCGCGCTGCGTCGAAGGGCCGTTCGTCTGCAAGGGTGACCCTGTCTCCTGAGGTGTGGATCTCGGCCTATCATCCCTCCTCATCAGTTCCGATGACCCGGGAGGACAGCGTGGCGGCGGGCAGCTTCAGCGGCGTGCTCGGGCGGCATCTTCGCGCTCGCGGGGCACCTGGCCGACGCACTCGTCGTCGTCACCCTCTGTGTGGTCGTCGTGGCGGTCACCCGGCCCGCGGTCGTCACCGGCTGGCTCGACGTCGCCTCCTCGACCTCGGTCCTGACCCTGGTCGCCGCCGCGGTCGGCTCGGCGGCGGCGATCGTCGCCCTCGTCACCGGGCGGCTGTCGGGGGACCCGCGGCCGTCCTGGTTCGGGGCGGCGCTGCTGCTCTACGGCGTGGTCGTGCTGCCGCTGTCGGCGCTCGTCGTCCAGGGGCAGCCGGCCGGGGTGTCCCGGCTCGCGGTGCTGTCGATGCTCGCGGTGGGCATGTGCATCCTGATCGCCGCCCTGCGCCCGCCGGCCCGGCTCGGGGCCTGGGGCGGCTGGGCGCTGTTCGTGGTCGCGATGGCGCTCGGCGGCGTGGTCGCGCTCCAGGAGGAGACGCCGTTCAGCACGGTGCTGGCCACCAGCCCGCTGCCGTCGATCCTGATCCAGGCCGGCTGGTCCGCCGTCGCGGTGCTGTTCCTGTTCGACGGCTACCGGCGGCAGAGCCGGGTCCGGTCCCGGCTCGGCCTGGGGCTGCTGGTCATCGCGGTGTCGCAGCTGTACCGGGCCGTCGTCCCCAGCGAGCCGGTGACCGGCCTGGTGTACCCGTCGCTGCGGATCCTCGGGATGGCCGTCGTGCTGTCGGCGCTGCTCAGCATGGCGCTGCGCGCGGTGACCCGGCTGCAGGACGAGTACGACCGGCTGCAGGAGACCCTGGGCGACGCGACCCGGCTGCTCGAGCGCGCCGCCGGGCAGGCCGCCGAGCGCGACCACGAGCTGCGCAACGGCCTCGCCGGCCTCGCGGGTGCGGCCTACCTGCTCTCGCACACCGACGGCGACGACCGCACCGACCAGCTCCGTGAGGCCGTGCTGTCCGAGCTCGGCCGGCTGCGCGTGATGCTGGAGAGCCCGGTGCTGGCCACCGGCGGGCCCGCGGAGGAGCCCGATCCGCTCGTCGACGAGCGGGACGCGGCACTGCTCGACCTGGGCCCGGCGTTCGCGCCCGTCACCCCGGCGCCGCTCGCCGCGAACGGGCACGTGCACGGCGTCGGACCGGTGCTGCACCAGCTGGTCGACCTGCGAGCCGACCAGCAGGGGATCACCCTCCGGGTCGACGACGGGCTGCCCGCCGTCGCGGCGCCGGAGTCGGTCACGCGCCAGGTCGTGACCAACCTGCTCGCCAACTGCGCCCGGCACGCCCCCGGGGCGTCGGTGACGGTGCGGGGCCGCGACGCCGACGTCCCCGGATTCGTGGCCGTCGAGGTCCGCGACACCGGGCCCGGTCTCCCCGGCGGGCAGGACACCATGGTGATCCGACGCGGGGTGCACGACGAGTCGGCGGGCGGATCCGGGCTCGGCCTCCACATCAGCGCCCGGTTGGCGCACGAGCACGGCGGCGATCTGGTGCTCCACACGGCGCACGACCCGCTGGGCTGTCTGGCAGTACTCACTCTTCCGGTTGCCCACTGATCGGGTCAGCTCGGCGTTCTGACCTGCGGATCTGTCACCGCGGGCAACGTTGTTCGCGCTGGGTCATTCCCCCGGAGCCCTTGGTGATCCCATACTGGGTGCCGTGACGGCGTGGTTCGGTGACGACTCCGGCCTCCGCCGTCCGCACGAAGGAGGTCACCATGGCGCAATCGCACGACGGCGCAGCCGCCCCGGGCCCGAGCGGGCGCCGGGCCACGCCTGATTCCTCGACCCCCTCGGCAGCGGTGCTCACACCGCCGACCGGCCTGCCCTCCGTCACACCGTCGGCGCCGCCACGCATCCCGCAGCAGCGGACCGCGGCCGAGCCCGTCGCCCCGGCCCCGCCGGCGCAGCCCGGCGTGGCGATGTGCACCTGCGGGCACCCGGAGGAGATGCACGAGCACTACCGGTCCGGCAGCGACTGCGGTGCCTGCGGCGCCCGGGCCTGCGGGGCGTTCCGCTCCGCCGACGAGACCGGGTCGCGCGCACGGCCGCGCAACCCGCTGCGGACGCTGCTGCGCCGCCGCGGCTGAACGTCCACCCACCGCACGCACGAGGGCCCCGGGAGCACGCTCCCGGGGCCCTCGCTCTGCGTCCTCCTGATCAGGGCTGCTCGACGGCGGTCGCCTGGTCCGGGGTGGAGGGGGTCGGCTGGCCGTCGAACTCCCGGGCGGCGAGCGCCCGGACGATCCCGGCGCGGCCCTCGGTCACCAGCCGGCGCAGGGCGGCCGGCTTCGACTCGTCGGCGAGCCAGGCGTCGGCGGCGGCGACGGTGCTCGGCTCCACCGCCCAGGACGGGAACAGCCCGACGACGACGTTCTGCGCCAGCTCCGAGGTCCGCCGCGCCCACACGCCGTCGATCTCGGCGAAGTAGCGGTCGACGTACCCGTCGAGCAGGCCGCGCTGCGCGGGGTGCGAGAAGCCCGCGATCGCCGACTCGTTCATCGAGTTGGGCAGCGAGTCGTCGTGCACGGCACGCTGCCAGGCCCGCTCCTTGGCCTCGGCGGTCGGGACCAGCGCGCGGGCCCGCTCACCCTGCCGGGCACCGGTCGAGGTCGCGTCGCGCTGCTCCTCCTCGGCGATCTCGGTCTCGCCCGCCCGTCCGTGCGCGACCAGCGCGTGCAGCAGCCGCCAGCGCAGGTCGGCGTCGACGGTCAGCCCGGCCGGGACCTGCACGTCGAGCAGCCAGCCCTTCATCGCGTCGAGGGTGACGTCCGGCAGCACAGACGAGGCCAGGGCGTTCACGACGGCGAGCTGGATGTCCGACCCGGCGGGGGCGGTGTCCAGCCGGAAGCGCAGCGCGTCGGTCAGCAGCGGCCAGCCTCGCCCGGCGGCCCACTCCGGGGTGCAGTACGACGCCGTCGCGGTCTGGGCCTGCATCAGCAGCCGCTGTACGACGCCGATCTCGGTCTCGGTGTCGAACCCGCCGGCGACGAGGGTGACGAAGTCGCGGGCCTTCAGCTCGGCCTCGCGGGTCATCTCCCAGGCCGACGACCAGCACAGCGTCCGCGGCAGCGGGTCGGCGATGTCGCCGATCCGGTCGACCAGGGTGGCCAGCGAGCCGGGGTCGAGACGCAGCGCGCAGTAGGTGAGGTCGTCGTCGTTGACCAGGACCAGCTTGCCGCGGGGGAGGCCGACGAGCTCGGGGACCGGGGTCCGCTCGCCGGAGACGTCGAGCTCGACCCGGTGGGTGCGGACCAGCTTCCCGGTCGCCGGGTCGTCGTCGTACACGCCGACCGCGATCCGGTGCGTGCGCAGCTCGCCGGCGCCGGGGCGGGCCCCGCCCTGCACGACGTCGAACGAGGTGAACTTGCCCGCCTCGTCGACCCCGAACGACGGCCGCAGCAGGTTCAGACCGGTGGTGCGCAGCCACTGCGCGCCCCAGTCGGACAGGTCCCGCCCGGACGCCTTCTCCAGCGCGCCCAGCAGGTCGTCGAACGTGGCGTTGCCCCACGCGTGCGCGGCGAAGTAGTCCCGCAGCCCGGCCAGGAACGGCTCCAGGCCGACGTAGGCGACGAGCTGCTTGAGCACCGACGCGCCCTTGGCGTAGGTGATCCCGTCGAAGTTGACCTCGACGGCCTGCAGGTCCGGGATGTCCGCGGCGATCGGGTGCGTCGACGGGAGCTGGTCCTGCCGGTAGGCCCAGGACTTCTCGACGTTCGCGAACGTGGTCCAGGCGTTGGTGTACTCGGTGGCGTCGGCCTGGCACAGCACGGACGCCCAGGTGGCGAACGACTCGTTCAGCCACAGGTCGTCCCACCAGCGCATGGTCACGAGGTCGCCGAACCACATGTGCGCCATCTCGTGCAGGATCGTCTCGGCGCGCCGCTCGTAGAGGGTGCGGGTGACCCGGGACCGGAAGACGTAGTCCTCCAGGAACGTGATCGCACCGGCGTTCTCCATCGCGCCGGCGTTGAACTCCGGGACGAAGAGCTGGTCGTACTTGCCGAACGGGTAGGTCACCCGGAAGTTGCGGTGGTAGAAGTCGAAGCCCTGCTTCGTCTCCGTGAAGATCCGTTCGTGGTCCATGTGCGGGGCCAGCGAGGCGCGGCAGTAGATGCCGAGCGGGATCTCCGCGTGCTCGTCGCGGTAGGTGTCGTGCCAGCTCGCGTACGGCCCCGCGATCAGCGCGACCAGGTAGGTCGAGAGGATCCCGGTCCGCTCGAAGCGGTGCACGCCGCCCTCGACGGCGGCCGGTGCGTTCGAGACGACCTTCCAGTCCTCCGGCGCGGTCACGGTGATCGTGTAGCGGGCCTTCAGGTCGGGCTGGTCGAAGCACGGGAACAGCCGCTTGCAGTCGGCCGTCTCGAACTGCGAGTAGAGGTAGACACCGCCGTCGACCGGGTCGACGAAACGGTGCAGGCCCTCGCCGGTGTTGGTGTACAGGCCGGTGGCGACGACCGTCAGCTCGTTCTCGGCCGCCAGGTCCGGCAGCGCGAGGCCGCCCTCCTCGGTCCATCCCGCGACGTCGAGTCCGGTCCCGTTCAGCGTCGCCGAGGTGATGTCCTCGCCGACCCACTCGATCCAGGTGCTGCCGCCCGGTTCCGCCGCGGCGAACCGCACGGTGGTGGTGACGGCGAACGTCCGCTCGGAGGGGGCACCGGCGCCGTCGGTGAGGTCGATCGTGACGTCGTAGGTCGACACGTCGAGCAGCGCTGCGCGCTCCTCGGCCTGGACACGGGTCAGGTTGGGCGGGGTCACGTCGTTCGAGGTCCTCTCCCGGGAGTGGGGTCGACCGGCATCCAATCACGGTGCCCGGTCCACGGCCCGCGGAATCCCCGGAGCGGCACCGGCGTTGCGCCCGACATGACGACTGCTGCTGCCGACGGCCGTGCCCGCGTCGACGTCTGGTTCGACCCGCTGTGTCCCTGGGCCTGGCTGACCTCCCGGTGGGTGCTCGAGGTGGAGAAGGTCCGCGAGGTCGACGTGACCTGGCACGTGATGAGCCTCGCGGTGCTCAACGAGGGCCGTGACCTCCCCGAGAAGTACCGCGACCTGATGGACCGCGCGTGGGGCCCGGTCCGGGTCTGCATCGCCGCCGCCGAGGCGCACGGGCCGGAGATCCTCGGTCCGCTCTACACCGCGATGGGCGAGCGGATCCACAACCAGCAGAACAAGGACTTCGACGACGTGATCGCCGGGGCCCTCAAGGAGCTGGACCTGCCCGGGTCGCTGGCCGACGCCGCGCACTCGACCGAGTGGGACGAGAAGCTGAAGGTCAGCCACCACGAGGGCATGGACCCGGTGGGGCTGGACGTCGGTACCCCGACCATCCACGTCGACGGCGTCGCGTTCTTCGGGCCCGTCATCTCCCGGGTGCCGAAGGGCGAGGACGCCGGACGGCTGTTCGACGGCGCCCGGCTGATGGCGGAGAACCCGCACTTCTTCGAGCTGAAGCGGACCCGCACCGAGGACCCGTCGTTCGACTACTGAGCGACTGGTGAGCCTGCCCTTGCCCCGCGTGTGAGGATCAGGGCATGAGCGAGACGACGCTGTCCCACGTCATCGGCGGCACCTCCCGCGAGTCCGCGGGCACCGACCGGATCGAGGTGGTGGACCCGGCGACCGGGGCGCCCGTCGGGTCGGTGCCCGCCGGGACCGCCGCCGACGTCGACGCCGCGGTCGCGGCCGCCCGTGCCGCGTTCCCGGGATGGTCGGAGACGCCGGTCGGGCAGCGCGCGGCCGTGGTGAAGGCGATCTCCGCCGGGCTGAAGGAGCGGGCGGGCGAGATCGCCGACACGATCACCGCCGAGATGGGCTCGCCGATCACCTTCTCGCAGAAGGTGCAGGTCGCGATGCCGATCGGGTCGTCGGCGACGGTCGCGGGGCTGGCCGACGGCTTCGCCTGGACCGAGGAGATCGGCAACTCGCTGGTCGTCCGGGAGCCGATCGGCGTGGTCGGCGCGATCACGCCGTGGAACTACCCGCTGCACCAGATCGTCGCGAAGGTCGCGCCCGCGCTGCTGGCCGGGAACACGGTCGTCCTGAAGCCGACCGAGGTCGCGCCGCTGACCGCGCAGATCCTCGCCGAGGTCGCGGCGGCGGCCGGGCTGCCCGCGGGCGCGTTCAACGTCGTGCACGGCACCGGGCCCGTCGTCGGCGAGGCGATCGCGGCGCACCCGGACGTCGACATGGTGTCCTTCACCGGCTCCACCCGGGCCGGCAAGCGGGTCTCGGTGGTCGCCGCCGACACCGTCAAGCGGGTCGCGCTGGAGCTGGGCGGCAAGTCGGCGAACGTGGTCCTCGAGGACGCCGACCTGGCCAGGGCGGTCAAGGTGGGCCTCGGCAACGCCTGGATCAACGGCGGCCAGACCTGCACCGCGTGGACCCGGATGCTCGTGCCCGCCTCGAAGCAGGACGAGATCGTCGCCCAGCTCGTGGCGGCGGCGGAGAAGTACAGCGTCGGCGACCCGACCGACCCGTCGACCCGGATCGGTCCGATGTCGTCGGCGGCCCAGCAGGAGCGGGTGCGCGGCTACGTCGAGCGCGGTGTCGCCGACGGTGCCCGGGTCGTCTTCGGCGGCCCGGGGCCGGTCGAGGGCCTCGACGGCGGTGCCTACGTCCGCCCGACGATCTTCGCCGACGTCGAGCCGGACGCCGTCATCGCGCAGGAGGAGATCTTCGGCCCGGTGCTGTCGGTGATCCCCTACGCCGACGAGGAGCAGGCCGTCGAGATCGCCAACAGCACCGTCTACGGCCTGGCCGGGGCGGTGTTCGGCGAGCAGGAGCACGCGATGGCCGTCGCGCGCCGGCTGCGGACGGGGCAGGTGGACGTGAACGGCGGCGCCTTCAACATCCAGGCGCCGTTCGGCGGGTACAAGCAGTCCGGCAACGGCCGGGAGCTGGGCCGGTACGGGCTGGAGGAGTTCCTGGAGACCAAGTCGATCCAGCAGTAGGTCCTGCGGCGGACGGCCCCGCCCCGGCGGGCCCGGTGGGTGCGATCGCGAACGTCCGGGCCGCTTCGGCCGTGGCCGGGGCGCCGGACGTACAGGGTGCCCCGCCGTGGACACCTGGAACTCACGACGGTCGGCCCCGGTACTCGGCAGTGTTTTCGGCACTGTGGTCGGCACTGTGCTCGTGCTCGCCGGTGCGCTCGCCGGGACACACCTGGCCGTCGCCGCGGCGGTCACACCGGCGGGGCCCGGCGCCGACCGTGTCGCCCGCACGGCGCTGAGCCCGTACCGCGACGGCGCGTTCACGGTCCGCGCGGCGGCCGTCGACCGGCGGGTCGGAGTCGCGAGCGCCGAGGACGGGTCCTACGTGCTGGGCCACACGCCCGCCGGGGGCGACGTCGTCCTCGACCTGGACCTCCTCGCCGGTGACACGGCCCGGCCGTGGTGGGTGGAGCCCGCCACCGGCCGGACGCTGGAGCTGGCCGTGCTCGCGAGCGTCGGCGTCGCCCGGTTCCCCGTGCCCGACGGCGGCGGACGGGAGTGGGTGCTGGTCGTCGACGATGCCGCGGCCGGGTACGGCGCCCCCGACGCGGACGCCGTCGCCGACACCGTCGCCGGGACGGCCGGGGAGACGGCGCGTCCGGCCCCGGGGTCCGGCGATCCGGCCTCCGGCGAGACGGGTTCCGGCGACCCGGACCGTGCCGGGGACGGCCCCACCTCCGGCACCGACCCCGAGCACCGCCGTTTCCCGGGCGACCCGGCCCCCACGCGCGCTCCCGAGCCCGCTCCCGCGAAGCGCGCTCCGGCGAAGCCCGCTCCCGCGGAGCCTGCTCCGGCCGCGAAGCCCGGACCGGCCGCCGAGCAGAAGCCGGACACCCCGGACGCCGCCGTCTGGGACCGCCTCAGCCGGTGCGAGTCCTCCGGCGACTGGCAGATCTCGACCGGCAACGGTTACTACGGCGTTATCCGAACAGATCCACTACAGGGTGATGCAGATCACTGCCCTGCGAGTGGGAGGAGTTGGGGCGCGCGGATGATGTCGTGGCTCGGTCTGGAGGGTTCGTCGTGACGCCCGGGCGCGCGGATTCGGCTGGGCGGTCAGATGTGCGGTGTCGGGGGCTGGCCGAGCTCGTCGAGGAGGGCGCGGAGCTTGGCAGCGATCCGTTGGTGTCGTTCGACTTCGCGGTCCCAGCCGCGGGTCCGGGCGTCGTCGATGAGTTGCTGTTCGACGTCGAGGCGGGCGTGCAGTCGGGGTGCGTAGTCGGGTGTGGTGAGGAACTTCGAGCAGGTCAGGTAGAGGTCGCATTCGCAGGGGCCCTCTTGGGGCAGGCGCAGGCAGCGGCCGAGTTCGAGTTCGGTCTTGTAGAAGTTCGTCGACAGCCAGTTCACCGCCTCGTCGGTGAGTTCGCCGCTGCGGATGGCCTCGGCCTGCGGGCCGGCCAGCACCGCGCCGGGAGTGAGGACGGCCTGGTAGTCGGCGAGCACGACCGGGTCGGACAGGCTGGTGTAGGTCATCGACATGCCGGCCGAGCTGTGCCCGAGGACCTTCATGATGGTCTGGATCTTCGCGCCGCGTTCGCCGAGCTGGGTGCCGATGGTGTGCCGGAACCGGTGTGGGTGGATCAGGGCCCGGCCCTTGTCGTCGACGAACCCGAGCTGTTCGCAGACCCGTTCCAGGCCGCGTTTGAACAGGTAGTCCGGGCTGGCCAGGCGTCCGTTGCGCAGGAACAGGTAGCGGATCTCGCGGCCGAGGTCCGGGTCGAACAGCGACCGGTCGGTCTGGGCGCGACGCTGCGCGATCAGTGCGCGGAGCGCGTCGGCGGCTTCAGGGTGGATCGGCGCTACTCGTTCCTTGCCGGACTTGCCGGCGGCCAACCGGAGCCGATGGGTCCCGTCGGGGTAGGTGTCGAGGCAATCCAGATCGAGCTTGTGGATCTCACCGCTGCGAGCGCCGCTCCAGCGGGCGAGCAGCAGCGCGCAGCGCTGCAGCTGGCAATCCAGCTCGCGGATGCCGTCCATCAGCGGTTCGAGCTGCTCGGCCGGGATGAATCGCGGGACCCGGTCGATGTTGCGCGGGACGTCAGCGGTGGTCAGCGGGGCCCGTGCAGGCATGGCGTCCCAGCCGTGGTTGGCGGCGTGTCGGAAGAACGCGACGACGTGTCTGATCACGTGCTGGCGATAGATGGCCGAGAGTGGCTGGTCGGGGTGTTTCCACTTGCGCTGGTGCGGCAGCCAAGCCAGGAACCCCAGCAGCGCCGGACGATCCAGCCCGGCCAAGCTGGTTTCCTCCGGCCGGGTCTCGATGTGCCAGGCGGCCAGGCGCAACAGCGCCGAGCGGGCCTGGGCGACGGTGCCGGGGCGGCGGGTGACCGCGAGCTCATCGACATAGCGGTCCATCACCGCGCCGACCCCGGGGACGGTGCTCAGCGCGCGGCGGCGTCGGGGGTGTTTGCGCAGTGGCAGGGTCTCGATGACCCCGGTGTGGAACAGCAGGACCCCGGTCTGGGTGGCGTGAGTCATCCAGTTCATCGGGAACCCGGAGCGCTGGTCGGTCGGCATATCGATCTGATCGTTCTCAGGCAGCGAGTGGATGTGGCGGATGCTGTCTCGCAGCTCGTCGATGTCGGCTGCGGTCAGGGTGTGCAGGTCCGGGTCAGCGCGGTGGAGCAGCAGCCGGGGGATGGCCCAGGAATGCTGCCAGTGCACTCCGCTCTTCTTTGCACCGAGCGCGACTGCCCGGTCCAGCAGCTCGGCCATCTGGGCGCGCAGCGCCAACCCGAGCCCGTCGGCGATCGGAAGGATCCGCAGGACCTTGACCCCGAACAGCCAGGTCCAGTCCAGCGGAAGCCGCCCGGTCAGGCTCAGATAGATCAGGTAGGGCCGCGCGTTCAGGCTGGCCCGCGCCGCCGCCGGGTCCACCAGCGCGCCGTGCGCTCGGCGGGGGATGTTGCCGGTCGGCCCCAGGCGTTCAGCGATCGGTCGGCGCATCCAGCGGGCCAGGCTCGGGTAGTGCGCGACGAACTCCGTGCGCGCATCGCGCAATGCCGGGCCCCAGTTCCTCGAGGCCCGCAGCCCGTCCCGGACGAACCGCTCGTACTCCTGCGCCGAGGCGTGCCACGGTTCCGAGAAATCACGGGGCCGGCGCGATGAGCCGCCCGGATCAGCAGCGCCGCTCGGCCCCGACCCGCTCACCGGCGGTCTCCCAGCTCCACGCCGATCTCGAGCGCCGCGCGGTACTCGTCTCGGACCTGGTGGTCAGTGACGCGGGTGTAGACCCTTGTCGAGTCCGGGCTCGCGTGCCCGAGCCGGCGCATCAACGTCAGTTCGCCCATCCCAAGTTCGAACATCCGTGTGGCGTGGGTGTGACGCAGGCTGTGTGGAGTCAGCCAGCTCTCCCGCAGTTCGGCCCGGACTGCGGCGCGCTGGAACATCCGCACCAGCCCGTCGTAGCTCAACGCCTCGCCCCGGCGCTGGCCGCGGCCGCCGACCAGGAACACCACCGAGGACTCGACGTCCGGTGGGCGTTCGAGCAGCAGATAGCGGTTCAGCACCGGCAACGCCCGGTCCTCGAGCAGATCCACCACCCGGTCGCGGCGGCTCTTCTGCCGCGCCCCTGCGGGGTGATCGCCGCGGTGACGGATGGTGACCCGCTTGCGACCGTAGGAGACGTCGTCCAGATGCAAGCCGAGCACCTCACCGGGGCGGAAACCGCCCTCTCGCATCAGCTCGACCAGCGCCCGGTCACGCAGCTTGGTCAGCTGTCCGAGCAGCGCGGTGAACGTCTCGTCCGGTACCGGGCGCGGAAGCGTGTCGACCGTCCGGACTCGCAGCGTGCGGCGGATAGGCCGTTGATCGGCGCTGGTCACCAGCGGCGCCCGGTGCCGCCCCAAGACTTGGGCCGAGACGTGGTCGGCCTCGCGCAAGATCGGATTACTTACACCGATATAGCCACCGCAGCTGATCAGGAACTCATAGAACGACGACACCGCTGCCAACGTGCGGTTGCACGTCCGCGCGGACAGACGCCGTCCCTGCGCGGTCACCAACCCCAGCTGGCTGCGCTGTGCACGGCCAGCCGAGGACTGCTGGCGAAGCCAGGCCAGAAAATCTGTGGCCAGCACCGGCGAGAAGTCGGCCAGCGGGCACCCTCGACCGTCGAGGAACATCAGCAGCTTCAACAGGTCGTAGGCATAGGCCCGCACCGTGTTCGGCGAGTACTCCCGCACCGCCAGCGACCGCAGGAACGCCGACACCTCCGGCACCGGCGAGCCCACGTCGTCGACCACAGCCAAAGCCGGTTCGCCTACTCGTTCTGGAACGCACTTCGCTACTCGCATGGCCCGGCACTAGATCACAAACCACAAGTCTCTGACCTGCAGAGACACCGCGGTCAGAAGTCAGGTGTCCAGATAAAAGGTGGCCTCCAGTTCGACAAGGGCACCTGGAGCGACTTCGGCGGCACCCGGTACGCCCCCACCGCGGACGGCGCGTCCCGCGAGCAGCAGATCGAGATCGCCACGAAGGTCCGGGACGCCCGCGGCGGTTACGGATCGTGGCCGGCATGCGCACGCAGGCTCGACCTGCCGAGGTGACGGTCTCCACTCCGGAGTGGCCGCCGGACGCTGGATGCGCCGACGGTCGACGCGTAGTCTCGAACGTCCCCCGCCCGGTCGTCCGGACTCGGTGCCCTGCTGGCGTCGGCTCCGGCCCGATTCCCTACCCTTGGACCCCATGAGCTCGCCCACCCCCGAGGCCCACCGGATCGGGAATCGCTACCGGCTCGACGAGCGGGTCGGCGCCGGTGCGATGGGTGCCGTGTGGCGTGGCACGGACGAGTTGCTGAACCGCACGGTCGCCGTCAAGGAGCTTCTCGCGGCCGCCCTGCCGTCGCCCGACCAGCTCGAGGAGTCGCGGCAGCGGATCCTGCGCGAGGGCCGGATCGGTGCCCGTCTGCAGCACGCGCACGTGATCAGCATGTTCGACGTCGTCGTGCACGACGACCGTCCGTGGCTGGTCATGGAGTACCTCCCGTCCCGTTCGCTGGCCGCCGTGCTCGCCGAGAAGGGGCCGATCCCGCCGCGGGAGGCCGCCGCGATCGGCCGCCAGGTCGCCGACGGCCTGGCCGCCGCGCACACCGCGGGCGTCGTGCACCGTGACATCAAGCCGGGCAACGTCCTGATCGCCGAGGACGGCCGGGCCAAGATCACCGACTTCGGCGTGTCCCGCGCGGTCGACGACGTCCAGCTCACCCGGACCGGCGTGATCGCCGGCACACCGGCGTTCCTCGCGCCCGAGGTCGCCCGCGGCCAGGAGCCGACCGCCGCGTCCGACGTCTTCGCGCTCGGCGCCATGCTCTACGCCTCGGTCGAGGGCGAGCCCCCGTTCGGTCTGGACGACAACGCCTACGCGCTGCTCCACAAGGTCGCGACCGGCGCGATCACCCCGCCGTCCGAGGCCGGTCCGGTCACGGCGCTGCTCATGCGCCTGCTCGCCAACGACCCGGCCGAGCGGCCCAGCGCCGCGCAGGCGCGCGAGGCCCTCGGGCGGATCGCCGCGGGCCGGTCGATCGCCGGGCTGGCGACGCCGTCGTCCGCGACGGCCACGATGGACAGCCACGACGCCGGCGACCACGCGGGCGAGTTCGCCGAGGCGCAGGGCGGCGGCACCGTCGTCGACTCCCCGGCCGTGCCGGCCCCGCAGGTCATCCCGGGCGGCGGCAACGGCGGCCGCAAGCGCGGTGCCGCCGCGGCCTCCGGTGGGAACGGCGGGCGCGCCCGGCTCCCGGTCGTGCTGGCCGTCGTCGCCGCGCTGCTCGTCGTCGGCGGGGGTGTGGCCTTCGGGGTCTACAGCAACCAGTCGCAGCAGCAGGTTCCTCCGGTGGCGGCCCCGACGAGCGAGGCGCCGCCGCCTGCCGCGCCGACCACCACCCCGGCGCCGACGACGACTCCCGGCCCGACCACCGGCAACGGCGAGGTGCAGGACCCGGTCTCGTTCGTCCAGAACTACTACCGGATGCTGCCCGAGAACATCGACGGTGCGTTCGCGCGGCTCAGCCCGCAGGCGCAGGCACAGTCGCAGGGCATCGACGGGTTCCGCGAGTTCTACAGCGGGATGCGCACCGTCTACGCCGAGAACCTGCGCAACGCGGGCCCGAACACCGTCACCGCGACCGTGGTGTTCATGCGGGCCGACGGCAGCACGACCCGGGAGAACTACCGGTTCGTCGTCGGCACCGACGACCAGGGCCAGGAGATCATGCAGTCGTTCAGCTCGGCCTGATCCGGTCACGCTCCGCCACCCCGGTCACCCAGGACACGATCCTGGCGGTCAGCCGCGCACGGGTGTGCCGGTCGTGCACCTCGTGACCCTCGTCCGGGATGCGGATCAGCTCGACCGGGGCCCCGCGGGCGTCCAGCGCGTCGTGGACGGCGACGGCCTGCCCGATCGGGACGTTGCCGTCCTGCTCGCCGTGCACGACCAGCAGCGGCACGCCGATCCGGTCGGTCTCGCGCAGCGGTGAGATCGTCTCCAGCAGCGGCGCGTCGGTGCGCGGGTCGCCGTACTCGGTGACGGCGGGCCCGGCGATCCACGGCTCGGTGTCGGCGTAGAAGGCGACCATGTCGGACATCCCGCACACGTCGACCCCGCCCGCGAACAGGTCGGGATACCGGGTGAGCGCCGCGAGGGTCAGGAACCCGCCGTAGGACCGCCCGCCGACGACGATCCGGTCCGGGCCGACGTCCGGCACCCCCGCGAGCAGCCGGGTCGCCGCCCGCACGTCACCGACCGACGACGGCCGCAGCTCGCCGTCGTCCAGCCGGGCGAACGCCCGGCCCCGCCCGGAGGACCCCCGGACGTTCGGGGTCAGGACGGTGACGCCCGCGGCGACGAGTGCGTGCAGCAGCGGTGCCCAGCCGGGCCGCTCCTCGGACTCCGGGCCGCCGTGCAGCCAGACGAACCCGGTCCCGTTCGGAGCGACGGGCCGGTGCAGCCACCCGGCGATCCGCAGCCCGTCCTCGGCCGGGAACAGCACGCGCTCGGGCCGCGGCGGCACCGGCGGGACCGGTGCACCGCCGATCAGTGCGGTCGCGTGCCCGCCGCCCACCGGCATCCGGACGACGTGCGGCGGGATCCCGGGGCCGTGCCCCGCGACCAGGAGCTCCGCGCCGTCGCGGCCGAACGAGACCGTGGTGACGACGTCGCACGGCGCGACCAGGCGCTGCGGCCGCCCACCCCGCAGGTCGGCGATCTCCAGCTCGCTGCGCCCGCCGGCGTTCCACACCAGCGCGGCCCGCGCACCGGACCGGTCCAGCGCGACGACGTCGAGATCCGCTCCGGGCCGGACGGCGACCGGCCGGGCGGGGGCGATCCGGTGGTCGGCGGCCGGGCCGAGCGCGACGGCGAGCAGGGCGGAGTGCTCCCGGTCGGCGTCGGTGTGCACCCACAGCGTGCCCGGCGCGCTGCCGAACCGGGCGGTGGCGGTGAGCGCCCCGCCGGGGCCGCCGATCAGCCGGTCGCGCGCACCGGTCCGCAGGTCGACCAGGTCCAGGCCCCGCTCGCCGCGGCGCCCGGTGCGGAGCACGACCCGACGGCCGTCGGCGGAGATCGCCTGGACGGCGGCGGCCTGGCCGGTCCCGAGCACGACCGAGGACCCGTCACGGACGTCGACCAGGCAGGCGGTGCCGGTGCCGTAGTCGTCGGAGCCGGGGTCGCCGGTGTCGGTGAGGATCGTGACGCCGAGCCAGCGTCCGGTGGGAGCCCAGGCGCCGAGCGTGACCGCCGTCGCCGCCGGGGCGATCTCGACCGGCGGGCCGCCGTCGGGATCGAGCAGCGCGACCCGGGTGCGGTCGCTCCCGGACGGGGCGATCTCGACGGCGATCCGGCCGCCGTCCGGCGACCACGCCAGGGTCGTGACGTCGGGGTGCTCGCCGTCGGCGACGAGGACGGTGCTCCCGGCGGGATCGACCGGGCCGTGTTCGGGGAGCGGCGCGATGTGCACCCGTGGACGGCCGGACAGGTCGGAGATCCAGGCGATCCGGGTGCCGTCCGGCGAGACCACGGGGGAGTGGTGCCCGGCGGCGGCCGCCGCGGGCTCGGCAGCGGGGACCGCCGGTCCGGTCGTCGGTTCCGCGCGCACCGCGTCCACCGGTGATCACCCCGTTCCTGCATCACATCCCATCGGCCGGCCGTCGCCGCAGACCGGAACGTACCCGGTCGCGGCGCGGGAGTCAGGCCATGATCCAGGTGTCCTTCGCGCCCCCGCCCCGGGACGAGTTGACGATCATCCCGCCCGGCGGGGCGACCCGGGACAGCGCCGACGGCAGGACGTCGATCTCGGGCGTCGCGCCGCGGCCGGAGGACTGGACGGCGAACACCCGGAGATCGACGGCCTGCGGCTGCAGGAGACCGTCGGTGAAGGTCGGGTGCGTCGAGATCCGCACCATGTCCTGGGCCACCCAGGACGCCGGGTGCGCGCGGATCCCGGCGGCCACCCGGTCCAGCTCGTCCGGCGTCGCGTGCGGGCCGATCACGATGCCCGCACCGCCGTAGCCGTCGACCGGCTTGAGGACGAGCTCGCCGAGCCGGTCGAGCACCTCGTCCCGGGCGACCGGGTCGGCGCAGGGCAAGGTCGGGACCGAGGCGAGCACCGGCTCCTCGCCCAGGTAGTAGCGGATCATGGCGGGCACGTAGGCGTAGACGAGCTTGTCGTCGGCGACGCCGTTGCCGGGCGCGTTGCGCAGCGTGGTCCGGCCGCGGGCCATCGACGCGAGCAGCGCCCGCCCGATCGGCCGGTGGTCGGCGCCGCGGGCCGTCGCGAGCCCGGTCTCGTCCATCCGCCGGTACAGCGTGGTCAGCCGGCGACGGCGCCCGCCGCCCACCAGGAACACCGCGCCGTCGGTGACCTGCAGCCGCGACGGGGTGACCAGCGGGATCTCGAGGGCCTCGGCGAGCAGCCGGTGCTCGAAGAACGCCGGGTCGGACTCGCCCGCGGTGAGCAGCGCGGTCTCGCCGTCCGGGTCCGACGGGTCGTCCACGAGAGCGGTACGCAGCCGGGCGGGGACGTCGTCGAGCCCCAGCACCTCCGACGGTGACTCCAGGTCCGGCAGCACGCTGCGGATCAGGCGCCTGCTCATCATCGAGAAGCCGATCCCGGACGGGACGCGCAGGTTGTCCTCGAGCACGACCCAGCCGTCGTCGGAGTCGCGGACCAGGTCGATCCCGGCGACGGCGATCCGCACCGCGTCCGGCGGGACGAGCGTGCCCGACCGCGTCCGGCCGGGCGCCCCGTCGACGACGGCGGCCGGCACGATCCGGTCGCGGACGATCTCGCGCCGGCCGTAGACGTCGCGGACGAAGTGCTCCAGCGCCCGGACCCGCTGGGCGAGCCCTGCCGACAGGTGCGCCCAGTCGTCCGCGGCCACGATCCGCGGGACGAGGTCCAGCGGGAACAGCCGCTCGCCGTCGTCACCGGGCACGACGCCGGGGACCGGGAAGGTGACGCCGCGTGCGCGCTGCTCGGTCCGCAGCGCGGACTCGGCGGCGGTGAGCCCGCGGGTGCCGAGCCGCTCGAGGGAGCGGAACAGCCAGCCGTACGCCGGGCGGATCGTCAGGTCGTCGTCGACGGCCTCGTCGTGCCGGGGCGGGACGTAGCCGGACAGCAGGTCCGGCGCGACCGGGACGGTCACCGGCAGGGTGCCGGGCACCTCCTCGCCCTGGGTGCGGGCGAGGAGGTCGTCGACGACGTCGACCAGCGACCCGCGGTGGCCGAACGCCCTGCGCTGCGCGGCCGCACCCGAGCCGCGGGCCAGCACGGCCTCGGCGAGCTCCTCGACCTGCTCGGCGTCGCCGGTGTCCTCGAGCCACGGCCGCAGCTCGGCGACCAGCGTGCGCAGCTGCACCGCGGGCGGGGAGAGGACCGGTGCCGCGGGCTCGGACACGTCGACGAGGTCGCCCTCCAGGCCGGAGCGGGCGGCCCGCCACCCGGCGGCCCGCAGCAGCTCGTGCCGGACCCGGGGGAGCGGTCGTCCGGCCTCGGTGTCGGCGCGCGCCCGGGCGACCAGCGCCCGGAACAGGCCGGCGACAAGGACGACGTCGTCGACCTCGGGGCAGGCGTCGCAGACCCGGAGCTCGACGGTCGGCAGGTGTGCGCTGGGCCGGACGTCGAAGTAGAGCATCCCGGCGTCGCTGATCGTCCCGGACGTGATCAGCTCGTCGATCATCGCGTCGTACTCCGCGGCGGTGGTGACGTCACCGGGCGGACCGGCGGTGGGCCAGCGCTGCCAGATCATGCTGCGGTAGCTGGCGTAGCCGGTGTCGTGGCCGCGCCAGTACGGCGAGCTGGCGGTGATCGCGAGCAGGGCGGGGAGGGCGGGCGCGACCCGGCGGGAGACCTGCACCGCGGTGTCCCGGTCGGGGACGTCGGCGTGTACCTGCAGCCCGCAGATGTGCTGCTCGCGGACGAGCATCTGGTACTCGTGCTGCATCCGCTCGTACCGGGCGCCCGCGGAGACGTCGTCGCCGGACAGGTCGACCAGCGGGACGGTCCCCGCCGCGACCACGCCCAGCCCGAGCGGCTCGGCGGCCTCCCGGAGCCGGGCCCGCAGCCGTCGCACGTGCCGGCGCAGGTCGTCGAGCGACTCCGTCGCCGGGGTGTTCGTCTCGACCAGCGAGCGTTGCAGCTCGGGGAAGAACTCGGCGCCGTCCAGATGTTCCAGCAGCCGGTCCGCGTCGGGTGCGGCCCGGCGGTCGGTCAGGCCGACCACGTGGAACTCCTCCTCGACCCCCACCAGCGACACGTCCCCCACGGCGGTGACGCTAGGTCGCCGCTGTTACCGGCAGGTGTCGGGAGATGATCGGCAGGCTGCGGTCGCCCGCCCGCTGCGCCGATCGGAGCAGTGACGCTGAGCTGTACGGACCAGTTCCCAGCAGGTGCCCTCGGTACCTTCCGTCGATGGTCACCCGTACCGGCCGGCACCGCCGCCGCGCCGATGGCGCGCCCACCGGCACCGGCCAGCGTGCGCTCGTCGCGGTCGTCCAGGTGCTCGGGCTGGCGGTGTGGTTCTCGGCGTCGGCCGTCCTGCCCGAGCTACGCGCCGAGTGGGGGATCGGGACGACGGCCGGGGTCTGGCTCACCTGCTCGGTGCAGCTCGGGTTCGCGGCGGGCGCGGTGGTGTCGTCCGTGCTGACGCTGGCGGACCGGGTCCGGCCGGAACGCCTGCTGGCCGGTGGCGCCGCGGCCGCGGCCGGCTGCACCCTGCTGCTCGCCGCCGTCGCCGACGGACCACTGCTCGCGCTGGTGCTGCGCGCCGCGACCGGGATGTGCCTGGCGCTGGTCTACCCGGTCGGCATGAAGATCATGACGTCCTGGTCGGGGCCGGAACGCCGCGCCCGCGATCTCGGTGTGCTGGTCGGCGCGCTCACGGTCGGGTCGGCGCTGCCGCACCTGATCGGCGGCGTGCCGGCGTTGCCGTGGCGTGCGGTGCTCGCCGGGGCGACGCTCTGCGGGCTCGCCGCCGCGGCGCTCGCCTGGTGCCTCGTGCGCCCCGGCCCCGCGCACGCCCCGGCGCCGCCGCCGGACCCGCGCTACGCCGTCCGGATGCTCCGCGAACGCGGGCCCCGGCTCGTGGTGCTGGGCTACCTGGGCCACATGTGGGAGCTGTACGCGATGTGGACCTGGCTGGGCGCGGCGCTCGCGTCCGGCGACCCCGGCCCCGGCGAGCACCTGCTGGTCTTCGTCGCGACCGGGCTGGGCGGCGCCGCCGGCTGCGTCCTGGGCGGCCGGGCCGCCGACCGCTGGGGCCGGGTCCCAGTGATCGCGACGGCGCTGGTCGCGAGCGGGCTCTGCTGCCTGCTGTCGCCGCTGCTCCTCGGCGCCGCACCGGTCGCGGTCGCGGTGTTCTGCGTGCTGTGGGGCGCGGCCGCCGTCGCCGACTCCGCCGTGCTGACGACGGCGACGATCGAGGTCGCCGACCCCCGCTACCCGGGCACCGCGCTCACCGTCCAGACGGCGCTCGGGTTCCTGCTGACCGTCGGCGGGATCGCGACCGTGCCGGTGCTGGCCGGGGCCGTGGGCTGGCAGGCGTCGCTGGCGGTACTCGCGCTCGGCCCGGTCCTGGCGCTACCGGCGGTGCTGGCGCTGCGGGGGCGCCTGCAGGCCGACGAACGCCCGACCACCGAGCTGTATCGGCTCCGGCGTGCGACGGGCGTGGCCGCGGACCCGTCGGGATTCGCCGGGGACGTGGCGCGGGCGCTGCCGGGTGGACGGTCGGATCCCGCGCCGATGGTTCCGCCGCGACCTGCGGAGCCGGACGAGGCGCGACCGGCGTCGCAGGGGCGCCGCAGCCGCTCCCGGGGCGGAGCGCCCTGAGGTCGAGGTCGTGCGGCGGGGCCTGCCGAGCCGTGGGGATCCGCGCGAGGGGCGGCACGAGCTCGCACGCGCCGCCGGAGGGGGTGGGGTGTCGTGGAATCGCTTCCTCAGGCAGCGATTCCACAGCGCCACCTCTCTGCCCGAGAGGGACGCCCCCCTCGTGGTGGCCACGCTTCCGGAGAAATCGCTGCCTGAGGAAGCGACTTCGTAGAAGACCCGGCTCCGGTGGCGGCTCCGGCGTGCCCGGCGGCCCGTCCCGAGGGTCCCGCGGGTCGCGCCCGAGGGTCCCGCGAGTCGCGCCTCCGGGCGCCGGCGATCACCGACCCGGCCCCGCGGCCCCACCGTCCGCGGCCCCACCGTCCGCCGCCCCAGCGCCCGCCGCCGCTGCCGCTCCTGCTCCCGCTCCCGTTGCCGCAGCCGCAGCCGCGAGCAGCTCCGCGTGCTGGGCCGCGGCCTCGCCCGGGCTCATCGGGTCCCCGTGCCCGGGCACGTAGGTCGCCGCGTCGCGGGCCAGCAGGAGCGCCAGGGCGCCGGGCCACCGGGACGGGTACGCGTCCGGCCCCACCGACGGCGGCGCGCCGTTCTCCAGCAGGTCCCCGGCGAAGAGCACCCGGGCGTCCGGCACGTGCACGGCCAGGTCGTGACCGGTGTGCGCGGGTCCGGGGTGGACCAGCTCGACCACGCGTCCGCCCAGGTCCACGGGGTGCGACGAGCCCGGGCGCGGGCAGACCGGGCCGTCCGGGAGGACCGGAACGGTGGCGGCGAGGGCGTCGGCGGTGCAGTCGTCCCCGGCGTCGCGGTGGTGCCGCACCCACTCCGCACGCTGCGCGGCCGCGGTCACGGCGAGCGCCGCCGCGCACCCGGCCTGGGCGTACACCGGCACGCCGGGGAACGCCGACGTGCCGAAGCAGTGGTCGAAGTGCGCGTGCGTGATCGCGACGACCAGCGGCAGCGTCGTCACCGTGCGGACGGCGGCGGCGAGTTCGGCGCCCTGGACGTCGTCACCGCGGGTGTCGACCACCAGTGCGCGGTCCGCGCCGAGGACGAGCCCGGTGGTCAGGTCCAGCCCGTCGTGCCGGCGCGCGAACACGCCGTCGGCGAGTTCGAGCCACCGTCCGTCCACGGGCGTCGATCGTGCCCTCACACCGCGATCGCCGTCGACCGGCCGCGGTCGTCGGTGCCGGGCCCGAGGAGTTCCGCCGTCCCCCGGGCGACCCGCTCGGCGGTCCAGGCGCAGACGAGGGCGTCGAGGACGTCGTCGAGCCGGGCCGCGGACGGGAGGTCGCCGAGCAGCAGCGCCGGGTCGACCCACCCGGACAGCGCCGCGATGCGCTGCCCGGCCCCGCGTGCGGTCTTCTTCGACGCGAAACCGGTGCCGGGCGCGAGGGTCCGGAACGACAGCTCCGGGTGCGCCTCGACGACCGGCGCGGGCAGCGCGACGTCCTGGAACTCGCGGATCTTCGGCACGATGTTCCACGCCTGCACGCTGATCTTCCGTCCGGTGGCGCGTTGCGCGGCCGCGCAGGCGTCGGCGTACGACCCGGCGGCGAGGACCGTCGCGGGCGGGGTCGGGAAGAGCGACGCCCGCGCCGTCCCGAGCCGTGCGGAGGCCTCGACCTCGGCCCGCCGCCGCGTCCCGCCGGACGGCAGCGCGAGCGGGATGTCGATCCCGACGGCGTCGCACCCGGCGGTCGCCCGGAGCACGGCCGCCGCGTCCGGGACGACCGACCAGCTCACCCGGCGTGCCCGCCCGGTCCCGGACAGCACGCACACGACCCAGCCCGTGGGGACCCCGTCCACCCCTCCGATCCGCATGAGGGATGATCCTGCCCCGTGCGCGTCTACCTGGGCAGTGACCACGCCGGTTTCGAGGTCAAGGGCAAGCTCGTCGAGTACCTGACCGAGCAGGGTGTCGAGGCGGTCGACGTCGGGGCCCCGACGTTCGACGCCCTCGACGACTACCCCGCCTGGTGCATCGAGACGGCCCGCCGGGTCGTCGCCGACGAGGGCTCCCTCGGCATCGTGCTCGGTGGTTCCGGCAACGGCGAGCAGATCGCCGCCAACAAGGTGAAGGGCATCCGGGCCGCGCTGGCCTGGAACGAGGACACCGCGAAGCTCGCCCGCGAGCACAACGACGCCCAGGTCATCGGCGTCGGTGCCCGCCAGCACCCGTTCCCCGAGGTCGTCGCGATCGTCGACGCCTTCCTCGCGACCCCGTTCTCCGGCGACGAGCGCCACCAGCGCCGGATCGACCAGATGCTCGGCTACGAGGAGACCGGCGAGATCGACCTGCCCGGCTGATGCCCGAGGGGCACACGCTGCACCGGCTGGCGAAGCGGCACCGGTTGCTGTTCGTCCGCAGGCCGGTGCGGGTCTCCAGCCCGCAGGGGCGGTTCGAGGGCTCCGCCGCGCTGCTCGACGGGCAGGTGATGACCGGCGCCGAGGCGCACGGCAAGCACCTGTTCCACCGCTACGGGCGGGACCGGGTCGTGCACGTCCACCTCGGGCTGTACGGGACGTTCACCGAGTCCGAGCTGCCCGCGCCGGAGCCGGTCGGGCAGCTGCGGATGCGGCTCGTCGGCGAGTCGCATTACGCCGACCTGCGCGGCCCGACCGCGTGCGAGCTGATCACCTCGGCGGAGGCGCGGGCGGTGCGGGCCCGCCTGGGCGCCGATCCGCTGCGCCGGGACGCCGACCCGGACCGGGTCTGGGAGCGGGTCTCCCGGTCGCGCAGCCCGCTGGCGACGCTGCTGATGGACCAGGCCGTCCTCGCGGGCGTCGGGAACGTCTACCGGGCCGAGCTGCTGTTCCGGCACGGGCTCGACCCGCAGTTGCCCGGCCGGGGGCTGGACCGCGCGACCTGGGACGCCATGTGGCCCGATCTCGTCGCCCTGATGCGTGACGGCGTGCGGGTGGGCCGGATCGACACGGTGCGCCCCGAGCACGATCCGCGGCGCCGGGGCGAACCCGGCCGCAAGGACCGGCACGGCGGCGAGGTGTACGTCTACCGCCGGGCCGGCCTGCCCTGCCTGGTGTGCGGCACGGAGGTCCGGCACTCCGAGCACGCGGCGCGGAACCTGTTCTGGTGTCCCACGTGCCAGCCGGATCACCGTTAGGGTCCGGTGTCGTGGTGGAGCACAAGCCGATCGACTGCTGGATGACCGACATGGACGGCGTCCTCGTCCGCGAGGGCAGCATCGTCCCCGGGGCCGACGCGTTGCTGTCCCGGTTGCGGGAGAAGGACATCCCGTTCCTCGTCCTGACGAACAACAGCATCCACACGGCCCGGGACCTGCGGTACCGGTTGCAGGCCACCGGCCTGGACGTGCCGGAGGAGTCGATCTGGACCTCGGCGCTGGCGACCGCGGCGTTCCTCCACGAGCAGCGCCCGCGCGGCAGCGCCTACGTCATCGGTGAGGCCGGGCTGACGACCGCACTGCACGACGTCGGCTACGTCATCACCGACCGCAACCCCGACTACGTCGTGCTCGGGGAGACCCGCACGTACAGCTTCTCCTCGATCGCCACCGCGATGCGCCTGGTCGAGAAGGGCTCGCGGTTCGTCGCCACCAACCCGGACGCGACCGGGCCGTCGCCGGAGGGCATCCTGCCCGCCACCGGTTCGGTCGCCGCCATGATCTCGAAGGCGACCGGCGTGGAGCCGTACTTCGTCGGCAAACCGAACCCGCTGATGATGCGGGCCGCGCTCAACCGGCTCGGCGCGCACTCGGAGTCCACGGTCATGATCGGCGACCGGATGGACACCGACATCCTCGCCGGGCTGGAGGCCGGGATGCGCACGGTCCTGGTGCTCTCCGGCATCACCAAGGAGTCCGAGATCGACCGGTTCCCGTTCCGGCCGAACCGGGTCGTGCCCTCGGTCGCGGATCTCGTCGACGACGTGTAGCCCTGATCGTCCGTCTGGGACGGACGTATGAGAGCACCGGCAGCGGTCAGCGACGGCGACCCGGCCCGGTCGCGGCGATCCGCACCTCCTCCTCGATCGCCCGGGCGAGCCGCGCCGTGAACGCCGCCGGCTCGTCGGCGGCGTCGGGGTGTTCCGGCACGATCCGGTCGACCGCACCGGCGTCGGCGAGGTCCGTGGCGCGCACCTGCTGCGCCGCCACGACCTCGGCCGCCCGGTCGGGTGTCCCGTGCACGATCGCGCTCGCGCCCTCCGGCGGCAGCGGGGTCAGCCAGGCGTTCCCGGCCGCGATCCGGCGCCGCGACCCGAACAGCGCCAGCGCCGCGCCGCCCGATCCCTGACCGGCGAGCACCGACACACTCGGCACCGGCAGGTCCGCGAGCTCGGCCAGGCAGCGCGCGATCTCACCGGCCAGTGCGCCGTTCTCGGCGTCGGCGCTCAGCTCGCCGCCGCCGGTGTCGACGACGGTGACGAGCGGGAGCCGCAGCTCGCGGGCCAGTGCGAAGCCGCGCCGGGCGACCCGCAGGTCGGCGGGCCCCGGTGGCCGCTCGGCCGCGCGGTCCTGACCGACGAGGACGCACGGCGTGCTCCCGATCCGGGCCAGGCACAGCACGGTCGCGGCCGCGATCTCGCCGACGCCGGTGCCGTGCAGCGGGACGACGTCGCCCGCCTCGCGGTCCAGCAGCTCGCGCACCCCGGGCCGGTCCGGCCGCCGGGTGGCGGTGATCGACGCCCAGGCGTCCGGTGCGGGGCCGCCGTGCGGCTCCGGGGACGGGGGTGCGGCCGGGGCGACCGTCGGCCGCCGCTCGACGACGGCGAGCAGCGCGTCCAGCAGCCGGGCGAGCCCGTCGGCCCCGGTGACGGCGTCGACGATCCCGCGCGCGGCCAGGTTCTCGGACCGCTGCACGTCCGGGGGGAAGTCCGTGCCGTGCAGCGCCCGGTACACCTTCGGGCCGAGGAAGCCGACCAGCGCACCCGGCTCGGCGGTCGTGACGGTGCCGAGCGACCCCCAGGACGCGAACGCCCCGCCGGTCGCCGGGTGCCGCAGGTGGACGACGACCGGCAGCCCGGCCCGGCGGTGCGCGGCGACCCGGTCCGCGATCGTGATCATCTCGAGGAACGCGGGCGTCCCCTCCTGCATCCGGGTGCCACCGGAGGCCGGGGAGAGCAGCAGCGGCAGGCGCTCGTCGGTGGCCCGCTCTACGGCCGCGACGAGCCGCCGGGCCGCGGTGGACCCGACCGAACCGGCGAGGAAGCCGAACTCGCTGACGGCGACGGCCAGCCGCCGTCCCCCGACCCGTCCCTCGCCGCTGACCATCGACTCGTCGGTCCCGGCCGCGTCGCGGGCGGCGGCGAGCTCGCGGCGGTAGCGGGCGTCCGCACCGGCGGGCGGCGTGGCGGGCGCGTCCCACGACCGGAACGACCCGGCGTCGAGGACGGTCGCGAGCAGCTGCGCCGAGCCGGGGACGGCCCGGGCCGGGGCGCTCACCGCGGGCCGCCCGCGAGCTCGGCACGGACCGCGTCGCCGTGCTGGTCGAGCACCGGGGCGGCGGCGTGCCCGGAGGGGGAGGTCTCGTCGCCGTCCGGTCCGAAGAACCGCAGCGGCGGGCCGGGCACGGTCAGTGCCCCCAGCGACGCGTGCTCGACCTCCATCAGCAGGCCCTGGCTGCGGGTCTGCTCCCAGGCGTAGACCTCGTCGATCGAGCGGATCCGCCCGGCCGGGACACCGGCCCTGGCCAGCCGGGCGAGCGTCGCGTCCGCGGTGTCGCCGGCGAACGCGTCCTCGACGGTCGTCCGCACCAGGTCGGGGTGCCCGACCCGCTCGGGGTTGGTGCGCATGCCCTCCGCGTCGGGATCGAGACCGAACTCCGCGCACAGCCGGTGCCACAGACCCTCCGACCCGCAGGACAGCTGCACGGCGCCCTCGCCGCAGCGGAACATCCCGTACGGCGAGATCGACGGGTGATGGTTGCCGCGGGCCTGCCCGGCGGTCCCGGCGACCGTCCAGGCGGTGCCCTGGAACCCGTGCACCCCGACGACGGCCGACAGCAGCGAGGAGCGCACGACCTGCCCGGCGCCGGTGGACTCCCGTTCGTGCAGCGCCGCGAGCACCCCGTACGCGCCGTACATGCCGGCGAGGATGTCGGCGATCGGGACGCCGACGCGCTGCGGGTCGTCCGGGCCGGAGCCGGTGACCGACATGAGCCCGGCCTCGCCCTGCGCGATCTGGTCGTAGCCGGAGCGGTGTGCCTCCGGCCCGTCGTGACCGAACCCGGTGATCGACAGGACGACGAGGCGCGGGTTGAGCGCGAACAGCTCGTCGGTGCCGAAGCCCAGCCGGTCGAGGACGCCGACCCGGAAGTTCTCGACCAGCACGTCGGCGCGGCGGACCAGCTCGCGCAGGGCGGTGCGGCCGTCGTCGGACTTGAGGTCGAGCGCGACGGACTCCTTGTTCCGGTTCGCCGACAGGAAGTAGGTCGACTCCCGGACGCCCTCGTCGCCGACGAACGGCGGCCCCCAGCCACGGGTGTCGTCCCCGGCGACCGGGTTCTCGATCTTGATCACCCGGGCGCCGAGGTCGCCGAGCATCATCGTGGCGTGCGGTCCGGCGAGTGCCCGGCTGAGGTCGACGACCAGGACGTCGTGCAGCGGGCCGGTGGCGGGGCGGGCCATGGGGGCTCCTTCCGAGGGGGACGGCGGGTTCAGGCGGTGGGCAGGACGAGCAGCGCCCAGCTGACGAGCGGGGCGAGCACGACGAGGGACATCCCCCAGGTCATGAGTCCGCGGAAGACCGCGTCACGGCGGTCCTCCGCGGAGTTGGCGACGACGAGCGCGCCGTTGGTGGAGAACGGGCTGGAGTCGACGACCGACGACGAGATCGCCAGCGCCGCGATCAGCCCGGTCGCCGACACCTGACCGGCGGCCAGGAACGGCACGGCCAGCGGGATGAGCGCCCCGAGGATGCCGGTGGTGGAGGCGAACGCCGACACGACGGCGCCGATGAGACAGATCAGCAGCGCGGCGAGCAGCGGGGCGCCGATCCCGGCGACGCCGGCGCCGAGCCGGTCGATCGTGCCGGTGCGCTCCAGCAACGCGACGTAGGTGACGATCCCGCCGATCAGCAGGACGGTGCTCCAGCTGACCTCGTGCACGGCCCCCGCGCTGGTCCGCGGGAAGGCGAGGGTGAGCAGCACCGCGACGGTCACCGCCACGAACCCGACGTCCAGGTCGAGCACCAGCGAGCCGAGGATCAGCCCGAGCAGCCCGGTCAGGGTGGCGACGCCCTCGCGGCCCAGCCGCGGCGCGGTGTCGGCGGCCGGCTCGGTGGTGGCGGTCGCGGCCGCGGCGCGGGTCGGCCCGCTCCCGGCGAGTGCGTGCGGCGGGACCGGCCGGTGGGTGGCGGCCCGGGACGCGGAGACGGCCTCGCCGCCGAGCTCGTCGAGGTCGGCGCTGCCGGCGCCGCGGGCCAGCCGCAGGCCGCCGAGGACCAGGAAGGCCAGCACGCCGAGCACGGCGTTGAACCCGAACGTCGCGAGGAAGAGCACGGTCGGGTCGGCGGCGATCCCGTTGCGGGCGACGACGCCGTTGACGATCCCGCCGAAGATCCCGATCGGCGAGAAGCTCCCGGCCGAGGCGCCCTGCACGACCATGACGCCCATCAGCATCGGCGAGATCCGGTGCCGGTGCGCGAACCCGAGCGCGACCGGCGCGATGATCGCGACGGCGGCCGGTGACGCGGCGCCCGCGGCGGTGACGGCCGCGCAGACGACGAACATCACCCAGGGGATCAGCGCGGTGCGGCCGCCGACCAGTCGGACCGCGCGGGCGACCAGCCAGTCGACGGTGCCGTTCCGTTTCGCGATCGCGAACAGGTAGGTGACACCGACCAGGATCACGAACAGGTCCCCGGGGAACCCGGCGAGCAGCTCGTCGGTGGACTCGCCGACGACGAACGTGCCGACGACGAACGCGGCGACCAGGGCGACCGCGCCCATGTTGACCGGTCGCAGGGTGGCGACCAGGAAGACGCCCACGAGGACGAGCAGGGCGACGAGATCCGGTGGCATCGCAGGAACCTCCAGGTCGGCGGTGACCTCGGCGGGATGTGGTGGACGGAGCGGACGGCCAGGTGGCGCAGGAGAGCAGTGGAACAGTGGAGCAGTGGACTGGCCACTGGCCCAGTGGACTATCCACCTCCGGTAGGGTGCTGTCAACCACGAACGGAGGTGGCCCGTGATCCGGGAGTCCGCACGGTCACTGCAGCCGCTGGCCCGCCCGCGCCTGTACGAGCAGCTCGTCGAGCGGCTCCTCGACCACATGACCGAGCAGGGGCTCGGCCCCGGCGACCGGCTCCCGGCCGAGCGCGAGCTGGCCGGGCTGCTCGGGGTGTCGCGGGCGTCGGTGGTGCAGGCACTCGTCGCGCTGGAGGTCCAGGGCGTGATCGACGTCCGGCACGGCGACGGCGCGGTGATCCGCGAGGTGCCCGCCGACCGGCAGGTGCTGCACGCGCTGCGGGCCCGCTGGCACCGGCTGCGCGAGGTGATCGAGGCGCGTCAGGCGCTCGAGGTGCGGATCGCGGCGCTCGCCGCCCGGCGCCGCACCGACGCCGACCTCGCCCGGATCGACGAGGCGGTGGCGGCGATGGCCGCCGACGTCGACGGCGGCGGGCGCGGCGTGCGCGGTGACGAGCAGTTCCACGCCGCGGTCACGACGGCGGCGCACTCCGGGCTGCTCGGCACGCTGATGGGCGAGATCTCCGAGCTGATCCGCGAGTCGCGGATCGAGTCGCTCAGCCAGCCCGGCCGCCCGGCCGAGTCGCTCGCCGCGCACCGGCTGGTGGTCGAGGCGATCCGCGCGCAGGACGCCGACGCCGCGGCCCGGACGATGGCCGAGCACATCGACGCCGTCTCCGACGTGGCGCTGCTGCAGGACCCGGACTGACCCGGGCCGGGTCGCTCAGACCCGGAACCCCAGCGCGGACCGCTCGCCGCGGCGGAGCGCGGCCACGTGCTCGTCGACGGTGGTCAGCCCGTGCAGCTCCTCGCCGCGGCGCATCGCCGCGACCAGCGCCGTCTCCGCCCGCTCGATCTCCTCGGCGGTGTCCACGATCCCCACGAGCCGGTCGGGCGGGGCGACGAGCAGGCCGTCGTCGTCGCCGCAGACGACGTCGCCGGGGGCCACGACGATCCCGCCGAACGCGACCGGCTCGTCGACGGTGCCCGGGTCCTGCACCGACCCGGACGCCGGGCAGGTCCCGCGGGCGAACACCGGCAGACCGATCGCGCGCAGGCCGCGGACGTCGCGCACCAGCCCGTCGACGACGATCCCGGCCAGCCCGCGCCGCCGCGCCTCGGTGGCGAACAGCTCGCCGGCCACCGCGCGGGTGCCGCCGGCCCCGGCGACGACCAGCACCGATCCCTCGGCGGCGGCCCGCAGTGCGGCGAACATCGGCAGGTGGTCGTCCACGCAGCTCACGGTGACGGCCGGGCCGGCCAGGGAGGTCCCGGGCAGGAGGGCGTGGATCGCCGGGTCCACCACGGGCAGCGACTTGTCGGCGTCGCACAGCGAGGACACCTGCAGCGCGCGGAGCCGGTCCAGGAGCTCGGTCATGATCGCCATCATCGCGCACCTACCCCGCGAGCGGGCTCCTGCGCGCCGCGGCGAGCTCCGAGCGGCGGACCTTCCCGGCGTCGTCGCGCAGCGGATGGTCGACGAGCTCGTACCCGCGCGGGTTCTTGGCGCGGCCGAGCCGCTGCGCGCAGTGCTCCCGCAGCCGGTCCTCCAGGCCGGGACGGGCCCCGGCCGCAGGCTGGACGATCGCGTGCACGATCCGGCCGTAGTCGTCGTCGGGCAGCCCGACGACGACGGCGTCCCGCACGTCCGGGTGCGCGACGAGCGCCGCCTCCACCTCGGCCGGGTACACGTTGGCGCCCCCGACGAGGATCATGTCCGAGCGCCGGTCGGCGAGGTACAGGTAGCCGTCGGCGTCGAGGGCCCCCATGTCGCCCAGCGACTCCCAGCCGTCCCGCTCGCGCGGGGTCGCACCGAGGTAGTGGTACGTCGGCGTCCCGCCGGAGCGCATCCAGATCTCGCCCGTCGCGCCGGGGCCGAGCTCGCGGCCGTCGTCGTCGCAGACCTTCATCTCGCCACGGGTGACCCGCCCGACGGAGCCGGGGTGCGCCAGCCACTCGCGGCCGTCGATCAGGGTGCCGGCCTGGGACTCGGTGCCGGAGTAGAGCTCGATCACGGTCTCCGGGCCGACCCGCTCCAGCCAACCGCGCTTGACCTCCGGCGGGCAGGGCGCGCCCACGTGCAGCACGGTGCGCAGGCTGCCGAGGTCGGCGTCGTCCCAGTGCTCCGGCGGCAGGCGCAGCATCCGGCCCATCATCGTCGGGACGACGTAGAGCCAGGTCACGCCGTGCTCGCCGACCAGCTCCAGGGTGCGGGCCGCGTCGAACCGCTGCATCAGCACGACGTGGTGGCCCTGCAGCAACGCCATCAGCGCGAACATGTAGGGCGCGTTGTGGTGCAGCGGCGCGGTGCAGAGCATGACGCCGTCGCGGTCGATCCGCAGCCCGTCGACCCGGGCCAGCGCCTGCTCGACGCAAGCTGCCTGACCGGCGACGATCAGCTTCGGCCGCCCGGTCGAGCCGCCCGAGGTCGGCGCCTTCCAGGACGGCCCGACGACGTCGGGCAGCGGGCCGTCGTCGTGGCCGTCGCCGGTGATCCCGGACGCCGCGTCGACGACGAGCGCGGGCCGCCCGACCGCGAGCACCGCGTCGCGCTCGGCGTCGGGCAGCGCCGCGGACAGCGGCTGGGGCACCGCGCCGAGCTTCCACGCCGCGACCGAGCACTCCAGGTGCCGCACGGTGTTCGGCAGCGCGATCGACACCAGGTCGCCGCGGGTGACGCCGCGCTCGGCGAAGGCGCGGGCCAGCCGGTTCGTGCGGGCGTCGAACTCCGACCGGGTCAGCACCGTGTCGCCGTCGGAGGCCAGCGGCGCGTCCGGCGCGGCGGCGACGAGCTCGCGCAGCCGGGCGGCCAGCGGCGTCGACCCGGCGGCGATCACGGGTTCGGGGAACAGCGGTGTCACGACGTCCTCTCCGTGGTGGTGGTGACGCCCGCGGGCACCTCGTCCGGGACCGGCCCGCGGGCCAGCACGAAGCGCGCGGCGAACAGCGAGACCAGCACGATGACCAGCGAGTAGACGACGACCGGCACGATCGACCCGGTCACGGCGAGCAGCGACTGCCCGATCAGCGGTGCGGTCCCGCCGAACAGCGTCCCGGCGAGCGCGTAGGACAGCGAGATCGCGGTGTAGCGCATCCGCGCCGGGAACGCCTCGGCCAGCATCCCGGCCAGGATCGCGTAGTACATGGTGTGCGGCAGGGTCGCGAGGGCCATGCCGAGCGCGGCGAGCGCGAAGTTCCCGGTGGAGATCAGCGCGAACATCAGCGGGAACAGCGGGAGCTCGATCAGCAGCAGCACGGTCACGACCTTGCGCGGGTTCCACCAGGTCGCCATGAACGCACCGAGCGGCTGCGTGCAGAACTGCACGAACGAGCTGATCAGCACGACGTTGAGGAACACCTGACGGTCGAACCCGAGGTCGTTGACGGCCCACGCCAGCGCGAACGTGTTCTTGAAGTAGGCGGCCGCGGCGACCAGCGCGCACGCCCCGACGGCGACGACGACCATCCCGGCCCGCTCCCGGAACAGGTCGGCGAGCGGGAACCGCGACGTCCGCCCGGTGGAGCGCAGCGCGACGAGCTCCGGGCTCTCCTCGATCCGCAGCCGGATCACCAGCCCGACGACGACCAGCGCCGCCGACACCAGGAACGGCACCCGCCAGCCCCAGGACAGGAACGCCTCCTCCGGCAGCATCGCGGCCAGCGCGAACGACCCGGTGGCGAGCATCTGCCCGGCCGGGCTGCCCTGCTGGGCGAACGCGCCGTAGAGGATCCGTTTGCCCTTCGACGCGTGCTCCGAGGCGATCAGCACCGCCCCGCCCCACTCGCCGCCGACGGCGAGGCCCTGCACCAGCCGGGCCACGACGAGCAGCACCGGCGCCATCACTCCGATCGAGGCGTAGGTCGGGAGCAGGCCGATCGCGAGGGTCGAGACGCCCATCAGCAGCAGTGTCGCCACCAGCGCGTTCTTGCGGCCGAGCCGGTCACCGAGGTGGCCGAAGACGATCCCGCCGATCGGCCGCGCGAGGAAGCCGACCCAGAACGTCGCGAACGACGCCAGCACCCCGGCGGCCGGCGAGGCGTTCGGGAAGAACAGCGGTCCGAGCACCAGCGCCGCGGCGGTGCCGTAGATGTAGAAGTCGTACCACTCGATGGTCGTACCGACGAACGAGGCGATCCCCGCCTTCCGGCGCATGGCCGGTGTGCTCGTGCTCATCGCGTGCCCCCTTGCACTGGGATGCTGCACCCTGGGCCGGTGCCGCGGGCCACACCGGCCGCGATCACCGCGACGCAACCGTAGAACGTCATTCGGTCGTCGTCGGGACTTTCTGGGTTCCCATTCTGTCGTCGGACCGACATGGTGTACCGATGGAGCTGCGCCAGCTGGAGTCGTTCGTGGTGGTCGCCGAGGAGCTGCACTTCGGCCGGGCCGCCGCCCGGCTGCAGGTGTCCGGGCCACCGCTGTCCCAGCAGATCCGCCGCCTGGAACGCGAGGTCGGTACGGCGCTGTTCGACCGGCACACCCGGGCCGTCGCGCTCACCCCCGCGGGCGAGGCGTTCCTCCCGCTCGCGCGCCGCGCCATCGCCGCCGCGGGGGAGGCCGTGACCGCGGCCCGGCAGGCCGCCGACGGCGGCACCGGCACGGTGCGGCTCGGGTTCGCCGGGCCCAGCTCCAACCGGTGGCTGTACGCGACCGCCCGCCGGTTCCGCGAGCGTCACCCGCTCGCCCGGCTGGCGCTGTCCACCGGCCGGTTCTCCGGGGAGCTGGCCGAAGACCTGCGCGCCGACCGGATCGACGCCGCACTGATCCGCACCCCCGTGGACGACGAGGGCCTCGTCGTCCACGAGCTGGCCCGCCAGCGGCTGATGGCGGCACTGCCCGACGAGCATCCGCTGGCCGGGCGGGACGTGCTGGACCTCGCCGAGCTGGCCCACGAGCGGTTCGTCGCCTACCCGTCGGCGCGGATGGCGCTGATGCGCACCGCCGTCGACGCGGCCTGCCTGCGGGCCGGGTTCATGCCCCGGATCGAGCAGGAGGCGCCGGAGACGCACACCCTGCTGTCGCTGGTCGGCGCCGGCGTGGGCGTGGGTCTCGCCCTCGACGCCACCGCCGACCTGCGCACGCCCGGGGTGGTGCTGGTCGAGCTGGCGGACCCGCCGCTGGTGGCGCTGGCGCTGGCGTGGAAGCGGGAGGGGTCGAACCCGGTGCTCCCGGCGCTGCTCGACGCGGCGGGAGTTCGTGCATGATCGGCACATGACCGACCTGACCGGACTGCACGCCGTCGTCACCGGAGGGAACGGGGGCATCGGCCTGGCGCTGGCCACCGGTATCGCGCGGGCCGGCGGATCCATCACGATCTGGGCCCGGGACACCGCGAAGTCGGCGGCGGCCGTCGACGGATTGCAGGGGATCGGCGCGATCGCCCGCGCCGTCACCTGCGACGTCGCCGACGAAGCGTCGGTCGGGCGGGCGATGGCGGAGACGGTGGAGCGCGGCGGGCCGCTCGGCTGCGTCGTCGCGAACGCCGGGACCACCGACGCGCGGCCGATCACCGACACCACGCTGGAGGACTGGCGCCGGGTCACCGCGACCAACCTGGACGGCGCGTTCCTCACCTGCCGTGAGGGTGCCCGGCGGTTCGTCGAACAGGGCACCGGCGGCTCGATGATCCTGGTGTCGTCCATGGTGTCCCGCTACGGCGCCCGCGGCCAGGCCGCCTACGCCGCCAGCAAGACCGGCATGCTCGGGCTCTCCCGCACGCTCGCCGTCGAGCTGGCGCGGCACCGGGTGCGGGTTAACGCCGTCGTCCCGGGCTGGACGCGGACCGCGCTGGCCGCCCCCGCCCACGACGACGACCGGTTCCGCGCCGCCACCACCGCGCGGACGCCGGTGCGGCGCTGGGCCGAGCCGGACGAGTTCGAGCGCGTGGGCGCCTACCTCGCCGACCCGGCCCAGACCTTCCACACCGGCGACGAGATGGTCGTCGACGGCGGCTACTCGGTGTTCTGAGCCCGGCCGGCCCGACACGCCGGACGTCGCGACACGCCGGTCACCACATCACCCCGCCGGGTGGTGCGCTCCGCGCCCCGGAGCGCCGGAACGGTGACCCTGGGCGATCGGGGGCTGCGGCACCGAGACGCACCGTGTCGGGTGTCCTGGGAAACGCGGTCCGTGGCGACTCACACCCACTCTTTCGGTGTCACCGACCCACTCATCACTCGACCGGGTCGCAGCCGTATCTCCGGCTGCGACCGGCTGCCTACCGTCCGCAATGTCGTGACGCACAGGCGTCCCGATGGTGCTCACACGGCACGTCCGTCCCACCGGACACGATCGGGGAGAAAGATCATGCGCAGGAAACTCGCGGTCACCGGCGCCGCAGTCGTCGCGACACTCGTCGCGTTCAGCCCGCTGGCGTCGGCCGCACCGGCCGACGAGTGGGACGGCGACGGCGACTCGTTCGTCCAGGACGTCGGCAACACCCGGGGCGACCAGTTCGGCCTGGTGAACCTCGACGACGTCAACGTCCTCAACAACGCCAACGTCTGCCCGGGCGTCAACGCCGCGGTCGGCAACGTGCTCGGCATCCTCGGCGGAGGCGCCGCGCAGAACAAGGGGAACCCGACCAGCTGCGACTGACCCGCCGGTCGGAGTACCGGCACGCGTTCCGCCCCGCACCCCGCCGCCACGGGGCGCGGGGCGGATCCGTGTCGGGACCGGTCAGTGGAAGACGTAGTCGGCCGGCTCGACCCGCTTCGTGCGCGCGTCGTAGTCCCGCATGTAGCCGGGCCAGTTGGTGACGATCCGGCCCGAGTCGTCGCGGTACCAGGAGTCGCACCGCAGCCAGGCCGTACCGCCGAACCGGGCCTGGATCTCCTCGTCGTAGGCGCGCTCGACGTCGGCCCGCACCTCGACCCCGCTCGACCCGCGGCGTGCGGCCTCCTGCAGCGCCTCGCGCACGTACCGGGCCTGGTGCTCCAGGTAGCGGACGA